>NZ_QUEH01000002.1:0-323719 GCF_003477935.1 Clostridium sp. AF32-12BH
GATGCTCCTAATGCGGTAGAAGAATTGAAACAGCCGAGGAAGCATCCGACAGCGGAGAAAGTGGAAGCGATAAAGGATGCATTAAGATATTTTGAAATTATGGAGGAGATTTAATGAGTAGTTCTATCTTTTTGAGTTATCCAAGACCATTTAAAAAAAGGCAAGAAGAATTTATTGAAAGAATAATTCATTATTTTGAAGAAAGAGAGTTACAACCAAGAACGTTAGGGGTGACAGATTATGATATGGATGCGCCATTAACAGCAATAAGAAGGTTGATGTTAGAATCAAATGGATTAGTAACAATAGCGTTTAGAAGAAGTTTAATTAAACAAGGAACAGGGAAACCGATTAGTGATATTGGCGAGGAGGAGTATGATTTATCCAATAAATGGTTAACTAGTCCATATTGTCAAATTGAACCGGCTATGGCTTTCCAATTGGGATTGCCTGTTTTAATACTGAGAGAGAAAGGGGTTATTGCAGAAGGAATATTAGAAAAGGGTGTTCTTGGGGTGTATATGCCAGAATTTGATTTGAATTGCAATTTAGATGATTATTTTAAATCTAAAGAATGGATACAAATAATTCAAAAGTGGGAAGGTTATGTCAGAAAAGTTGTGGATAACAAAGGGAAACCTCCTATGCTGTATTAAATGTTGTTTATGCAGTAGTCTATTACACAAACGGAATGGATGTTGTATTTTAAAATATCAGATAAATAGGACGGTTGTAGAGAAAAGCTGGTAAATAAAAAAACAAAGGAGAATATTTACATGGTAGAATGGATTATAAGTAATAAAGAATGGATATTTAGTGGCTTAGGTATAGCTATTATATCAGCTTTCTTTGCAATATTAAAAACAAAAACTCCTAAAGGTGGTGAGGGAAATCTTAATGTTAGTGGAGATAAAAATGTTATCGGGGATGGAAACATTCTTCAAATTACAAATCTTACAGAAGAAAAACAACAATCAAATATAAAAATAGTAGATATCTCTTTAAATGAAGATAAAGAATTTATTGTTGATATAAAATTGAGAAACATTGGAGACCAAGTAGCCTATATAAAAGAGATATCATTCGATATATTAGATTACTATAATATGATCAATCCGCAAATGACCCATTATCAATTGGTAGAATCCTCTCATACTTATGATGTGGTTTTAGGGAAAGAGAAACAACAAGTATTTAATGTTTCACAAAGTATAGGTGCAAATGAAGTCGATAGATTTCAGGTGAAGCTTGCAAGTTCTATAGCAGAAACGCGTATGGTTACGATTTATTACTTAACATTATCGATTATATATGATGAAGATAACAAAGTAGTAAAATCAGAGAAATATCTTTGGGCTGTTCCATCTATTAGTGAATATGCAGCATGTTACATAAGCCATACCAGCATGGAAATTGCGAAGAAAAATTATTTAGAATTAAAGAAAATGAATAACTACGATGCAATTAAAAGCAATCATTTTATAAGTATTCTTAAGAGTTATGAAGAGAATAAGTCAGATTTTTTGATTAAACATTAAGGATAAATGTAGTAGGTTATTGATTACTGCTATTCATATTATAAAGATAATTATATTTTTTCTGTTGATTTGTGGGGATATGTCTTAAAATGACACGCATGTGGAGACGGTAGTACTGCTTTCCCACAAAAAGCCAGACGGACATATCAACGTAAAAGTTGAGTTTGGTGAGGGTGAGGGAAAAGTTCCGCTTGATAATATCGCTAAAAGAGCCGAAAGCTATAAGCCCAAAGAACGAGTGACCTACAAAATGATAAAGGAGTACATAGAAGCTAAATACGGCTTCAAAGTACATACCGCATATATCGCAGAGGTAAAGAGAGATTTAGGCTTGCCAATGTATGATGCTCCTAATGCGGTAGAAGAATTGAAACAGCCGAGGAAACATCCGACAGCGGAGAAAGTGGAAGCGATAAAGGATGCATTGAAGCATTTTGAAGTGATTTAATAATGGTGAGCGTATCATTAAAAATAGTGGTACGCTTTTCTTTAAAATATTTGGGAAGCAATATATAAGTGCTGAATATGCTTGAAAGGAGGAAAATGGAGTGAACCGTATTACAGAAATAACAAAGCGAGATATTTTAGATTTATTTCAGAATGGATTAGAGATAGACGAATTTTTTCAAACCCGAACCGTTACTTATAATTATTATGGTCGCCTTGAAGAAATAGATTTTCTTAAAAGATTATATGATTTGGAGAGAATGCCAAGTTTTGATTCAAGATTTGCAAATGCAGAACAGGATATTTGGCAACATACAGTGAATAATGATGATTATCCATACTGCTGGGTTTTTGAAGACAAAAGATTCAATTTACAAGATGGTAGTGATGAAGTATATTTAAAATTTCTTTGCGAAGTATTTCACCCTGCTGTTCGATATGATAAGGGATATTGGAAAGGATTTTTAGTGGCAACTAACAAGCTATTACAAAATGACGGTTATGAGATTTACCCTGCTGAGAAAATATCCAATCGTGATGTTTATGGATGGAGAATATATCAGCAAGAAGATAATACGTTGTTTATTCCATATTCTCAACGAAATGCAAAGGACATAAAAGCAAAAAAGATAGTATTGTCCATAAAGCGGAAAGCGAGAAATCAAATTTATCAGTTTCTGGAGCGATATAATATCGTATATCAAGCGACTGACGAAACGGGATGGAATTATAATACAACAGTAGCTGAGGATGTTTTCAATGAAATAAGGCAATTTTATGTGCCAAAGTGTTATAATGATAAAAAAGAATATGTTGAAACTGCTGATTTGCAAGCATTCATACTTTCTAATTCTCCATTTTGCGTGTTGGACGCAATAGAGTTTTTTGCGAAACATAGTATCTCAGATGACTTTGAACCACAGATTAATGCTATATTAAAACTGAATGAGATACCGTTTCAGCTTTCCAAGGGAAAGCTAATGAATACATTTGATACCCAGATAAATAAAAATTCATTAGTGTCTGTTCAAGAAGTAGGACTGAAAGAGTTATTACAAGAGGCTTCAAAATATTATGATGAAAACAATTTGCAAATTGCAGTGGAGAAACTTTGGGATGCATTTGAGAGACTAAAGACATATTACTGCTCATCGACTGTAGATAAAAAGAAATCGGTTAATAAGATTATAATGGATATGGGTAATAATCAACAGCCGTTTTTAGAATTATTTGAAAAGGAATTTCATGAGCTTACCATACTTGGCAATAATTTTAGAATTCGACACCATGAAACAACAAAAACGGATATTCAGGATAAAAGGCATTATGAATATTTTTATAAACGTTGCCTGTCTTTAATTTCAACCGCAATCCAGTATTTAGATGGAAGAAATTTATGATAGGAATGAGTTTTTATCAAAATCTCCCAGTTATAGATTTGTATATTATTTTTCCGAAACTTATAATGAAGCTAAAGATGTGAAGGTGTGCTTATGAGAGAGAAATTTAATCATCTATATTTGGATAGCCACGAAAGAAAACTTTTGATACATAGCCTTGTAGAGTTAAAAAATCAACTTATTCAGCAAGGCAGATATACGGATTGTATTGACGAGCTTATTTTTAAGGTCATAAATGCACCGACCAAGAGAATGAAAATTGAATATGTCTAAGGCAGATTACAAAGCCGCTTATTCTTATTGATTTTAAGAGTAGGCGGCTTTTTTGCGTTCTCTGGTACTGTTTACATAGCCACCTTGACAAAGTGGCTAAATCTATGTGAAAGGAGGACGCATCTATGTCAAATTGCAAAGTAATTGCTCTGACTAACCAGAAAGGTGGTGTCGGAAAAACAACCACAGCGGTCAATCTGGGTGTAAGTCTGGTGCAGCAGGGTAAAAAAGTCCTGCTGATTGATGCCGATGCACAGGCAAATCTCACGATGGCTCTGGGTTATAACAGACCAGACGATATTCCCATAACGCTCTCTACTGTGATGCAGAACATCATAGACGATAAAACGCTTGATGTTTCACAGGGTATTATCCACCACAGCGAGGGCGTTGACCTACTTCCGTCAAACATTGAGCTGTCGGGCTTTGAGGTAAGGCTAATCAATGCAATGAACCGTGAGCGTGTGCTGAAAACCTATGTCAATGAGGTTAAAAAGAATTACGATTATGTGCTTATTGATTGTATGCCGAGCTTAGGCATGATAACCATCAATGCTCTGGCGGCGGCTGACAGTGTAATTATCCCGACACAGCCCCACTATCTCTCGGCTAAAGGTCTGGAGCTTTTGCTTCGCTCCGTATCAAGGGTCAAGCGGCAAATCAACCCAAAGCTGCGGATAGATGTTTATCTGCGAAGTGTTTACCGCGAACTGATTCTGTCTGTCATTGAAACAGAGCCGGTATTGAATGAATTTACCGGAATAGGCTTTCATGAGAAAATTGCCCAGTTTAAAAAGATGGATCAGGAATTTATGGAATTGACCAAGGCAGAGATGTTCCATAAACTGACACATCAGCTTCCACGATCCGGAGATTCGGTGGAAGTCAGCAAAGAACTCAATATTTTACGCCGGGCTATCAGCAGCAATGGACGTGGAATCTCAGTCCGGAGTCTTTTTGAGCAGATTCTGCATATCCTGCCACGGCTTTGTCCTTGTATGCTTATGAGTCCAATATCCGCGGCACAGTATCTGAGGGCAGAAAACAATCTTGTGGATATTGTGATTTTTGATGAAGCTTCACAGCTTCCGACCTGTAAGGCCATTGGGGTTCTGGCACGTGGAACAAATGCCGTGATCGTAGGTGATTCATATCAGATGCCGCCTACCAGTTTCTTTGCGGGTAATACCGTTGATGAAGATAATCTGGATCTGGAAGATCTGGATAGTATTCTGGATGACTGTCTTGCGCTTGGAATGCCGTCAGCCTATTTGCACTGGCATTACCGGAGCCGTCATGAGAGTTTGATTGCTTTCAGCAACCGGGAATTTTACGAAAACTCCATGCTCACGTTCCCATCTGTAAATGATCGGGAAAAAAGGGTACGGATGGTTCGAACAGATGACTTCTTTGATCGCGGAAAAGGCCGGGTAAATGAAGGGGAAGCGCAGGCAATTATCCGGGAGATCCGCAGCCGTTATGAGGATCCGATGCGCACAAAACAGACGATCGGCGTTGTAACGTTCAATATCAGCCAACAGACTTTGATCGAAGATCTTTTGCAGGCAGAATTTCAAAAGGATGCGGCATTTGACCAGTGGGCGAATACAGGAGAAGAACCGCTGTTTGTGAAAAATCTGGAAAATGTGCAGGGCGACGAGCGGAATATCATTTTATTTTCCATCGCCTTTGGTCCAGACGCAGAAGGAAAACTTTCCCTGAATTTCGGACCGTTAAACAAAGAGGGAGGCTGGAAACGCCTGAATGTGGCGGTATCCCGTGCGCGTTATGAGATGGTGGCATTTACAACCATGACCTCTGATATGATTGATTTGAGACGGACAAAATCCAAAGGAGTAGAGGCACTGAAGGATTTTCTGGAGTTTGCGCAGAAAGGCCGGCTTCAGGGAGAATATGTGGAGACACATCTTCAGAAAAATCAGGGAATTTTAGAACACGTATGTCAGGCTATCAAAGAAGCCGGATATCAGTATCAGAAATCCGTTGGACATTCCAAATTCAAAATTGATATTGCAGTCATCAACCCGTATGAGCCGGAAGAATATCTGCTTGGTATTATGCTGGATGGAGAATCTTACAGGCAGTCATTGAATACCAAAGACAGGGAGGTTGCTCAGGCTAACGTTCTGACTGGGTTGGGGTGGGAACTGTACCGCATTTGGACAATGGACTGGTGGGACAATCGGGAAAGAGAATTGTCAAAATTGCGGGAAGTTCTGGAAGAAAAGAAGAAAGCTGCGGAGAAACGCTATCAGGAACATCAAAATTTGGAAGAGGAAGAAACTCTGAAAAAAGCAGAAACTCTGAAAAAAGCAGAATCTACACTGATACTTGAAACAGAGAATGTTTTGGAAAATGTTTCCGGGATAGAGATGGCTTCGGAGCCTGTTTCAAACCAGTCTCAGGAATCTGCTTTGGAGACTGTACCAAAGTCAGAACAGTCACAATCCGTAACGGATGATGCTGAACAGGAAGAACAGCAGATTTTGGATACAGAAACGCCGATTTCTTATGACCGTCTAGTGAAGAAAACTCTTCGGACATTTCATATCGTCAGATCCAGTCCTCAGACTTTGGAAGTTACAGACAAAGCCATGAAGAAGGTATCTGCACGTTTGAATAAACAGGCTGGAGTGAAATTTTACTGGAGAAAAGATCAAGATCCTGAGCGGTATGCCATATACCGGATAGATGAAAAAGGATCAGATAAACGATCCGTAGAAGAAATCTGTCAGCAGGAAATGAAAAATGCAGTATGTGTTGCACTGCAGGAGAAAGGAGTACAGTCAAAAGAAGAATTATTGCGGAATACAATCCGGGTTATGGGATATAGCAGAAGCAGTACAGCATTGTTGGCAGCTGCTGAACGCGGATTGAAATACGGGCGAAAAACCGGAGAAATTATAATGAATGAAGAAAAAAACTTTATTTTGAATCAGGATAATGAAATGGATTCTGGCAGAATGTAAGGTGAATTAGCCAGATTTTAGAAAATGATACCTGAATTCATCACAAAAAGGCATCGGCTGGGAGAAATCTCTGCCGATGTTTTTTTGCGATTAATTTTACAATATTACGATTGAAATTATCATCCACTACTTTGATTTAGGATAATGAAGATAGAAATACTGAGAGAAAATTATGATTTGGTGTCCTTTTTACGGGACATGCTAGGCAGTAAAATAACAATATCAAAAGAAGTATCAAGGAAGAAGTATCAAATAGAGATGAATCGAAAGAATAATGGCTATATTCAAAAGCCGGAAGGGATGACGCTATGAAGAATGAGAGAATCGTAAGTATGGGAACTAATTCGATGATTTATCATAAGCCAGGATGCAGATATATTGCAAAAATAAAACAACAGAATAAAATGTCTCTTCCTAAATCTGAGGCAAAGCGAGAGGGATATCATGTATGCAGATACTGCAATAGTATGAATCATCATATTCGGACTGAGCAGCAGCGGATTGAGTATTATTCAAAATATAAAAAGATGCAGTTCAATTACATAAATGGTATTTTATATGTCAAAACAGAAATCGGATGTTGGAAACTTGTATATGTGCGCAGAGAAGAAAAAATAGCTTTGTATCATAGAAAAGTACAGTTTACAAGGGACTACACAAGGTAGGTATCTGACGGGGGTTCCGCCCGTCAGATTTTCCATGTGATGTTCAAGCTGTCGCTTGTAGCGGCTGTGGTGGTAATCATCAAGTCCACCACCCGCCGCTTGTCGTCAAAGGATACATTCTCCCAAGTGTCGAGGTAGCCGGAAATTTGGCTGACCTGTTCCGGGCTGATGGCTTCCACCGTCAGCTCCGCTATCCTCGCCAGAAGTTCCTGCTTGCGCCCGTCCAGTTCCGCTATCTTCACATTCACATAGGAGAGCAGGACATTGTTTGCACCTGTCAGACTGTCCACCAGCTTTTCAATCTCGCTGTCCACATGGGCAAGCTCCACTTGCAGTACTGCAATTTTCGGGTTTGCCTTTGCCGCTTTCTTTCTGCCTGTCAGAGTCTTGTAGCTTGCCAGTTTCTTTACCATCTGCTGATAAACAACCGCTTCCAGCTCCGAAGTGATGATTTTCCCGCACCCGGCACAGCTTTTATTGTCCAGCCGTTTCGTACAGCGAAGGTATTGCTTGCCGGAGAAATTGAAGATACTCATAAGGGCATACCCGCAGTTCCCGCACTTGATTTTTCCAGCCAGCCATGTATGGGTGGCTTTCCGGGCAGACTGGATTTTCATGTTGTTCATCAGCTTCTTGCGGCAGGTCAGCCAGATGTCAGAGGGGACAATGCCCTCATGGGGAGCCAGTACCAGCATTTGGTCTTTCAAGTCGTTCTTTTTGCTGGGCTTCACATCCCGCCCTTGATACAGATAGCAGCCGTTCATGCCAGTAAAATCGGCAGCGTCATTGACAATGACCGTCCCTTGACTTTTGAAAAACTCATACACATCAAGGTCTGCCTGCACATAGACAGGATTGCGTAACATCTGCGCCAGCGTGGGGCGTATCAGCTCTTTGCCATGGAACAAAATCCCCTGTTCGGCAAAGTACCGGGTAATGTCCCCGTAGGAGGTTGTGGGCTGAGCATACATCTCAAACATCAGCCGGATATTTGCCGCTTCGTCTGGATTTACCACCAGCTTTTTTGTATTGATACCGTCCATCTTAATCGGCTCTGTATGGAAGCCGTAAGGGGCTTTCCCACCCATCTTGAAACATCGCTGGCTGCGGGAATAGTAAGCGTCCGTTACTCGCTTCTGTATGGTTTCCCTCTCAAGCTGGGCGAACACGATACAGATATTTAACATCGCCCGCCCCATCGGGGTGGAGCCCCGCAAATCAACGATGGCTTCGGAAAACCTTATGCCCCGGCTTCCTCACTCTGCCGTTTGTCGGCATACTTGCGGAACACCTCATAAAGCTGCTGTTCCAGCTCCCGGCGTTTTGCCGCTTCCTGCTTCGGCGTGAACACCGGGGAGAGATTTTCCAGCGTGATTTCCTTTCCCTGAAAAGTCACGACTTCGGTTTCTTTCTTGTATCTGATATGCTCCATGGTACCTCCGTATTTAATTTTCAAAGTGCAGTGCCGTCATACCGCGGCGTGAAATGTTTTCTGTCATCGATCACCGTTCCCTTATGTGCCGCTGCTGCCGTTTCAGTTCTGCCAGCACCTCCGGCGGGATACGGTCTACCAGCCGCTGAATGTCTTTCAGCTCGCTTTCCAGCTTTGCCCGTTCCATCGTATCTTTCATCTTGCCTTTTTCGCTGGCTTTGGCTCTGGCTTCCAACTGTTCATTTTCTGCCAAAAGGTCGTTTATCGTGACCTTGTATTTTTTGAGCTGTCCGGAGAAGTTCTCCATCTGCGGAAACCACTTTTTCAGCAGGGAGAGGGCTTCCTCTTTCTTCTTTCCGGCATTGAACGGGGTAATACCGTCCAGCGTGGCTTCAATGGCTCTTGCCTGTTTGGAGAGATTGACCGCCTGCTTAAACAAACGGGTGGGGATATGCTTCCTGCCTGTCTTGCTGGCACTTTCCCCACGCTCCAAGTCGGGATATTTCTCCACCATATAGGCGTGAAAATCGTCCTGCCATTTTGTGAGGTTGGCTCTATTCCCAATAATCTCCTTTGCACACAGGCGGTTGTCCTCTGTCAGCGGGACAAAGACCAAATGCAGGTGGGGCGTTTTCTCGTCCATGTGTACCACCGCCGACACGATATTTTCTTTCCCTACCCGCCCGATTAAGAAATCAGCCGCCCTCTGGAAAAACGCCTGTATCTCCTTTGGGGATTTTTTCTTGAAAAACTCCGGGCTGGCGGTTATCAGCGTATCGACAAAGCGTGTGCTATCCTTGCGGGTGCGGCATCCGGCTTGTTCAATGCGGCTCTGAATGAAATGGTAATAGCGGCTCTCCGGCTTGACGATATGGAAGTTGTATTTACTCCGGCTTGTGTCAATGTCGGGATTGCTGGCGTACTGTTCCTTTTGCCGTTCGTGATGGGCTTCCAGCGGTCTTGCCGGATTGCCTTTGTGTTTTTCAAATCGCAAGATTGCGTGTTGTGCCATGAAACTCCTTTCCCCATTCCGTTCTTTTCCGGGACTTTTCCACAGGAAAATCCCGCAGAAAATATCTCAGATAGGATAGGAATGGATAAGATATAAATAAAATCGTTTTAATCTCTGTATTTCTATATACCGTCCGGTTTTCGTACTTCAAGAGGATTGATTATCGTACTTGTGGAGTGCGGTTTTCAGTCCTCCGGCGTACCATAACTGGATTTCTTGAAGTCGGTGTTTGGAACCGCTTCATAGGATTTGGGGTAAATGCGGTTGGGTTTTCCACAGCCCTGCTTCTGGATCTCCACCAGTCCGGCATATTGTAGCTCCCGCAGGGTGTTGACCGCCTTCTGCCGCCCGCAGTGGAGCAGTTCCACTACCTCATTGATGGGATAGTAGAGGTAAATGCGCCCATATTCGTCCGCCCAGCCGTTTTTCCGGGACAGGTCTGTCCGGCGCAGGATAAAGGCGTACAGTACCTTTGCTTCGTTGGACAGGGGTGTGAATGTGGGGGCTTCAAAGAGGAAATTGGGAAGCCGGATAAAGCTGACCACCTTTTCCGGCTGATGGATATAAATGGTGTTTGTCATATCGTGTTTTGTGGACGGTTAGAAGCCTGTTTCCGGGGGCAGACGGTAGTTTCTATTGCCTACCCCTGTTCTGTGCTTGTAAAGCCTTGTAAATCAAGGACTTTTCAGCCCCTAACTGTCCACACAAGACCTCCTTTTCCGTTCACTTTCTGTTTTCTGCCGCCTGTGAACTCTGGCGGCGCAGTCGGGACAGTATTTCGCCCGGTTGGACTTTGGGACGAACACTCTGCCGCAGACCGCACAGCGTTTTAGCTCCTTATCCTGGAAAACCTCCGCTTCCAGCGTTCCGATTTGCGGCAAGACCGACCAGCGGAACCACTTGCAGCAGACCGAGAAAGAAATGGTCTGGGGGCAGGCGTGGATGTCTCCATCGTCAAGGAACATACAGTTCCCGTCCTCATAACAGCAGCACTCCCGGCGGATCAGGGCGTTTGCCTGTTTCCTCTGTGTCGGTGTCATGCGGTAAAGGGAGCCGTCCGGCTTGCGCTCTATGGGCGGCAGTTGTTTATATGGGTTCTCTCTCATGTGTTCCCTCCATTTTTCCTTTGCCGTTCTCCCCGAAAAGGCTTCCTGCCCCATTCCTGCGGCGTGTTCCAGCGTTGGCACGCTCCCCGGACTTCGGGACATTTTGTCCCGAAGTGGCTCGTTGCGGTGCTTCCCCTGCCGGGGTATTCCTTTTCGGATGGTCATTCATTTTTCAAGGTGCAGTTCATCGATGAACTACCCTAAGTCTACACGAAAAAAATGCAATTCCCGGAATCTTGCGAGAATTGCATTTTAGGGCAATATTCAATTTCAAAATTGCAGTTCTGCAATTTTCTTGTATAATGGGAAATAGGAAAAGGAGGTGCTGTGTATGGCTTTACCCGGAACACCCGGACAAAGGATTTCTGATTTGTGCAACGGCAATCATATTTCTCAAAAGCAACTTGCGGAGAAGATAGGCGTATCTGCTTCCCAGTTGAGCCGCATTGTCAGTGGGGAAACAAAGACGGTCAGCAGCGATATTCTCATAGGCGTGGCAAAGGAATTTAAGGTATCAACGGACTACATATTAGGCTTGTCCACCTTGAGTGTCCGTAAAAGTTATGATATTTCTGAATTAGGATTGTCCGAGGGAGCTGTGAGAGGGCTTGTGGCAGGTACAGTCGATGTGCAAATCCTTAACCGTCTGTTGGAACACAGGAACTTCCCGAAACTGATGGATTTGATACGGATTTATTTTCAAGACACAGCGGCAAAGGGTATCATGGCACGAAATCAGCTGATTGAACTGGCAACGGCTTCCTTGTCCGATCTGATGAAAGAACACCCGGAACATCGGGCAGAAGCAAAACAGGATTTGCAACTTCTGAACGCACAGAAGATGGGAGAACATGAAGCGGAAATTGAAAAAATCAAGAATGTATTTCTTGCTATCCTGCGAGATATTAAGAAAGATATGGACAACAGAGAACAGCCAGGAGAAGCTGTGACCGCCGCTATGTTCCAAACCATGCAGGAAACCATGAAAGACCACCAGCAGGAGCTGCTTTCTATGGACGATGTAACTGCTATGATTGCCGGACAGATTGGGAAGTTTCTTCCGATGGACGAGGAAACGGCGGAACAGTTCCGGCAGTTAGCAAAGAGGATGATGGAGCAGGTAGGAAAATAATTGCAGAAAAATATATGTAGTTTTATAAAACAATCAGGAGGATTACATGAGACGGGTAAAAAAAGAAAAAAGGAATAAAGTGCTTATTTTTAGTGTGATTATCTTGCTTCTTGTATGTGCAGGCATTGCGATAGCCAGTTTGCATAAAGTAAATAATATTTTGTTGGAAAACTCGTCTGAGGCAACAATAGAAATTATTGGAAATTCAAGTACAACTGAACCTGCACAAGAGCTTCGAGGAACTGTAAAAGATGCAACAATGAATACTCTAACTGTTCAAGGTGAGGATAATCGTGAATATTATTTTGGAACAGAAGGTGTAAATATTTCAACTGGTGAGACAGGAATAGTGATTGGGAATCCAGTGACAGTTTCATATCATGGCAAATTGGATTTGAATGCATCTGTACAAGAGGTTGAATTACTTTCCATTACGGTTACGGATTCCAGTTTGAATACCGAAAATCCTGAACCAACAACTGGTGAAACAGAGCCAAGTCCCCCTTCTGCTTCCGTGACACAGAAAGCACAAGAAATTCTAAATGCAATGACGCTGGAAGAAAAAGTTGGACAGATGTTTATTGCACGCTGTCCCGAAATAAATAGCGTACAGAAGGTAAAGGAGTATAATCTTGGAGGTTATATTCTTTTTAGCCGAGACTTTTCTGGAAAAACAAGAGATGAAATTATCCAGAATATTCAAAGTTACCAAAGTGCAGCAAAAATCCCCATGTTTATCGGAGTAGATGAAGAAGGCGGCACTGTCAACCGTGTTAGCACAAACCCTAATTTGCGAGCTGTGCCTTTCTGGTCCCCTCAAGAACTCTATGCTGAAGGTGGCTTTGATTTGATTCAAAGTGACACACAAGAAAAATGTGAATTATTGAATAGTTTGGGGATTAATTTGAACTTTGCCCCAATCTGCGATGTTTCGCAAAATCCAGAGGATTTTATTTATGACCGGAGTTTTGGACAGAACGCAGAGCAAACTGCCGCTTATGTCCACTTAGTTGTGCAAACCATGTTTCAAGAAGGTATGGGGAGCGTCCTAAAGCATTTCCCCGGGTACGGAAATAATGTGGATACACATACAGGTATTGCTTATGATAATCGCACCTATGAAACATTTTTGAACTCAGATTTCTTGCCGTTTCAAGCAGGAATTGATTCTGGAGCCAATATGGTATTAGTTTCTCATAATGTGGTATCCTGCATGGATAGTCAAACCCCTGCTTCGCTGTCTTCACAGGTACACAAAATCCTGCGGGAAGAATTAAAATTTACTGGAGTTATTATTACAGATGACTTAGCTATGGATGGTGTGCGCAATTTTGCAGAAGACACAAAAATTGCAGTTCAAGCTGTGAAGGCAGGAAATGATATGTTATGCTGCACAGATTTTGAGGTGCAAATTCCAGCCATACTTGAAGCAGTCAAACAGGGAGAAATTACAGAGGAACGAATCGATGAATCTGTTTTACGCATATTAGAATTAAAAATTTCACTTGGGATAATATAAAGGTTTATTTACAAATAGTCTAAAATTTCAGTTTTTACGGGAGTGTGTCCACAAGTTCGGTGTAGAACGAGGAACGGGGACTTTCATATACGCCCCGTCTGCTGATGAAACCAGTCCTGCGCTTGCGGCTCCACGTCACGCAATCACAACCCTGTTTTCCTGCTGCTTCAAACGCCTTTGCCCTCCCCGGCGGCAACCTTATTTTCGCAGCAACGCCGACAGAGCGTATAACACACTACACTTTGCAAGCAAAGTCGTGTGCCAAGGGGCAAGCCCCTTTGGAAACCCCGGACAACAAAACAGGCTGAATATCTCGCACTTTCCCGGTGCTTGATACTCAGCCTTTATTTGTTGTCAGCAGCCCCCGTTTCGTGGTCTGCGTGTAGTTCCTTGTAAACTGACCTAATGAACACGATAAATACAAAGCGGCTCTTGAACGCGGCGAAAAGATAACAAAGTTTTCCAGTAAAAAGTACGAAAGACATGAAGCAAAAGCTCAAAGAAAACGTGAAAACAGAAGAGTTGATTATCTATTCAGAATGCTTGAGAGAGAAAATTCAGGTTATAAAGAATTATCATATTGTTAAGAAAATCAATGAAAGTGTCTAGTGCGAATTGGAAGCACACATAAGATCAGAGTTGGATTCGCACTGAAAAATTGCAGTGTTTTTATAAGGTTGACAGCACTGTGTAAAAATAATAAGATTATTTTGTGAGGTTCGTTATAAATGTTATGATGGGCGAATAATTGTGCATATGTGGAGTCACTTCCTTCGCGGAAGTGTGGATTGAAATATCATATTGGGTGATAACCGAAATTTATATATTGACGGCTTGAAACAATACAGAAAAGAACAGAAAACAGATATATTAGTGTCTTTCATGAAAAAAAGAAGCAGAGGTTTATTATCAGCAATGTGAATATTTCATGTAATACAGAAGCTAGAAAAGTGGTTGTAGGTTACGGCTGTATAGAGAATCGGTGTAAGGTATAAAAGAAAAATTCAGTAATTTAGCAAACCTCAAATTAGAGAGATGTTACGAATAAGAAAGAACAGGTGAATTGATATGATTGATATTTATACAGAAAAGAAATCGTCTCCCAATTGGATTCTAAAAAATGATCTTTATTTTAATTTAAATACCAGTAATGAAGAAATGACGGCACAGGATAAGAAGCTTATTTATCAGGTTGATGATGCAGTTTTAACAACAGATAAGCATATAGAAACAAAATATGGACTGGGAACCATCAGAAATTTATCTTCCGGCTGCAAGACTTTATTAAATATTGTAAAACATCCAGATAAAATAGTATGTGTTGAGGAATGTGGACCTAATGTTCTTAAATTGATATTTCAGATGGACAATATAAAAATTTGTATGTCACGACCAAGTTATGTTGAAATTCCAGACAAGGCTAAACTGTGTTTTAACAATAAAGATATAGTGACAGGCAATGCAGGGTATCAAGCCTGGTGGAGCAGAGAGTACGAAAGGAGAGAGGAAGATGATTTATAAAAACATTGCTTTTCAGGCAGCACCTTTTTTCTATAATTTGTCTTTCGATGACCGAATTACTCTTGTCGGAGGAGACAGTGGAACAGGAAAAACAGTTCTCTATGAGATCCTTGAAGATTTGAAACTGACAGATGAGTATCATGCTATTAAGCTATTTAATTATAAATCGGAAAATATTCTGGAGGATCTTAAAAAGTGCAGAAATAGTTTTGTTGTGATTGATAATGCCGACATTTTGATCACTAATGATATCCGAAAATTTATTAATTTCGAATTTTCAAATCAATATATGCTCTTTTTGAGAAATTGTGATGGTTTAAATGTTTCAGATAAAAGTTTCAAAGTGCTAAAATTGAAGGATAATAAGATAACACTGGAAGAGGAAGTGTGATATGAAGTATTTGTGGACAGAAGATACCGGTGCAGGTTTTCATTTCTGGCAATTGGTGAATCAACATTTCTTTGATGGTGAATTTGTCGTTGAAAGCAAAGAGAGTAATCAAGGTATATTGGATGCAATCTATCAGTTACAACCTGTTTCGGATGACATCTATTATATTGCATTTGATTATGTATTAGATAACCAGGATATAAGGAATAAGTATCGTATTTTAAAGCAATTGGCTAATCAGTCGAACGGTCATATTGTTATCTTGGATATGGTTTGTTTTGAATATTTAATTTTGGCATTTGATAAACTAATTTCATGGACAGGTACAGGAAAGAAAGATAAAATTAATGCGCGGGACGAGATTCTTTCAGCAATGGAAAATCATAGAATTAATTTATCGAAAATTAAAGATGAAAAAACATTACAATATTTGTCTGGTTTTAAACGGTTTTCCACAGAGCGTGTCATGAAATCATTGGCAGGTGAGTTGACTGAAAATGAAAAGTGGTCTATAAAAGGAACTCTGATGGGAGAGTGTTGGTATAAGAACTGCTGCGTATCAGATCATAAAGACCACTTTAGATGCGGGAAACCGGAACTTGAATCTGGAAACAAAAAAGTGACAGCATTAATTCTGTCAGAAGTTGTACAGCAGATTTTGAAAACGATATGATTTCGGAGTGGAGTATTGATTAATGATTACTTCATAATAAAATATGTTTTCATTATCAAATCTTAGGCAATTGTGGAAAGCATGTATGCATGTCATTGAATATGAGGTGCGAGTCGCAAGTACACATAAAAATACGTGTGGATTCGCACGTCTTCCAATAAGAATATTTTATTTGCTTGACGATATGAAAAAGAAATATTATTATTAGTTTGTAAGTCGTGCTATGATTTTTGCAGATATGCACGAGAAAATTGTACACATTTGCGGTCGCTTCCCTCGCGGAAGCGTGGATTGAAATTCAATCATGGCATTGTGTGCGTATGGCTTGAAATGTCGCTTCCCTCGCGGAAGCGTGGATTGAAATCTCTTGGGCGACTTTGGAAGTGTAGGAGGGAGACAGTCGCTTCCCTCGCGGAAGCGTGGATTGAAATGTCTTTCAGATATGCCACATTTCAAGCCATACGGTCGCTTCCCTCGCGGAAGCGTGGATTGAAATCTTTGCCAGACGGTCTAATCTGTGTCGCTATAATGTCGCTTCCCTCGCGGAAGCGTGGATTGAAATAGCTCCGCAAGCACTTCTTCCCGGTTTCGATACAGTCGCTTCCCTCGCGGAAGCGTGGATTGAAATTGATAGCCACGCATATAGACAAGGGGCATATACGTCGCTTCCCTCGCGGAAGCGTGGATTGAAATTGCCCCTGTGATATAATATCTAGCGTTGTCGCGCCGTCGCTTCCCTCGCGGAAGCGTGGATTGAAATATACAAAGACATCAAAAAACTGATGGCTGATCTGAGTCGCTTCCCTCGCGGAAGCGTGGATTGAAATTGGCAACAGAAAGGGGGTGTGTCTACGTGTCAGAAAGTCGCTTCCCTCGCGGAAGCGTGGATTGAAATAAGAAGATAGCAAACAAGCAAGTAGACCATTTTGTCGCTTCCCTCGCGGAAGCGTGGATTGAAATCAAGCTGTTTCAGACTTTCAATAACCGGGGCAAGGTCGCTTCCCTCGCGGAAGCGTGGATTGAAATTTCCCGCTCTCCTGCACCCTCTCCTGCAACTTCGTCGCTTCCCTCGCGGAAGCGTGGATTGAAATTGCCTCCAATGCAATAGAATTTGAAAAAAGTCCATTGTCGCTTCCCTCGCGGAAGCGTGGATTGAAATGTCTGCGTCAGCGGCACAGGATCACCCAGGCTCTCAGTCGCTTCCCTCGCGGAAGCGTGGATTGAAATGATACATAAAGTTTAATAAATAAAGGAGATCATTAGTCGCTTCCCTTGCGGAAGCGTGGATTGAAATGTCAATAAAGAATATAGTTTCACGCGCTGAATCGGTCGCTTCCCTCGCGGAAGCGTGGATTGAAATCGTACATGCCGATGATTACAGGCAGCTTTATCAGTCGCTTCCCTCGCGGAAGCGTGGATTGAAATGTTTCAGCATCCGCAAGGCGGCTTTCCTGACCTTGGTCGCTTCCCTCGCGGAAGCGTGGATTGAAATAAGCTAGAATACCGGAGCTGTCATAAGTATGAGGCTCGCTTTCCTCACGTAAGCACAAATTCCAGAAATATCCAGTATCTTAAATACCTGGCATTTTTATAGTACACCTATACAATTATAATGTAACACAACAAGAACATTATATGAGGAGGGTGTATATGGCAGAATTATATTTTACAATTTCTGGCTGTAAACATTATTACGGTACGGATTTTATGGAGAAGGGCATGAAAGTCCAACTCGTAAAAGAACCGGACAATGAATTTGACAAAGAAGCCATTCAGGTGATGGTAAAAGGTCTCGGAAAATGTGGTTATGTGGCGAATAGTCCTTATACCGTAAAGGGGGAATCCATGAGTGCCGGAAGATTGTATGATAAGATTGGAGATACGGCAAAGGGAAAGATTTTGTTTGTTTTGGATCAGGGTGTGTTATGTAAGATCACAGATACAGGAATAAAAAGTGAAGAATAGAGAAGGTGTTTGTTTCGTTGCGCATTGCGCGGAAAGGAATGTACTGTGAAATATATTGCACACAAAGATGGAGAACGGCAACAGTCGGTTTTGGATCATTTGGAGGGGACTGCGAATCTGGCAGGAATTTTTGCAGATGCTTTTTGCAAACAGGACTGGGGATACTGTTGTGGAATGCTTCATGACATAGGAAAGTATTCTGATGAATTCCAAAAAAAGATTCAAACGGAAAGCGATGACCGGGTTGATCATGCGACAGCCGGTGCGCAGGAGTGCGAGAAAAAGGGCGGACTTTATCCGATATTAGAATATTGTATCGCAGGTCACCATGCGGGGCTACCGGATTACGGAAATAAGTCCGAACGTTCCTCACTGGTTGGTCGATTGAAAAAGAAAATACCGGATTATCATCATTATGCGGATGAGATAACATTTCCGCAATTGCAAACAATGCCGTTTGATCCGAACATGACGCCAGATCCGGATTTCTCATTGAGCGTATTTATCCGTATGCTGTATTCTTGTCTGGTAGATGCGGATTTTCTGGATACGGAATGTTTTATGCAAAACGGTAAGACGGAGCGGGAACAGGGCGAAGCTATGAATGTTCTCTTGAAAAAACTTGAAGATCATATTGTGGATTGGCTGAACGTGAAAGATATTGATACAATCAATGGAAGACGAACCGAAATTTTACAGCATTGCATGGAAACAGGGCAGAGCGCAGAACGTGGTTTGTTCCGGCTGACTGTTCCAACAGGCGGTGGAAAAACAGTGGCATCGCTTGCATTTGCCCTCTGTCATGCGGCAGCACACCATATGGATCATATTATTTATGTCATTCCTTACACCAGTATCATCGAGCAGAATGCGGCTGTATTTCGGGAGATTTTAGGAGAGCAGAATGTTCTGGAACATCATAGCAATGTGGATTATACCAGTTCAGAAGAGCTCCGGCCCATGCAGCTGGCATCGGAAAATTGGGACAAGCCGGTTGTGGTGACGACGAATGTACAGTTTTTTGAATCTTTGTTTGCCAGCAAATCGTCAAAATGCAGAAAACTTCATAACATTGCTAATAGTGTAATCATATTTGATGAAGCACAGATGTTTCCAATTGAATATCTAAAACCTTGTCTGTTGATGTTAGAGGAATTGGCAGCAAATTATCGCTCCAGCATTGTTTTGTGCACCGCTACGCAGCCTGCATTCACAGAGTTGTTTCAAAAATCATGGAAGATTACGGAGCTATGCCCAAGAATGGAAGAACAGTTTTCTTTCTTTAAACGGGCACAGTTTGAAAATATTGGAGTCGTCTCCGAGGAAGTCATGGCAGAACGTCTGCTGGGAGAACATCAGGCACTTTGTGTTGTGAATACCAAAAAACGGGCACAACATCTGTATCAGCGTTTGAAGGGCGATGGTGTATTTCATTTATCAACGACGATGTATCCCAATCATAGAAGAAGAGTTTTGAAATTGATACGCAGCCGGCTGAAGCAGGGAGAAACATGTATCCTGATTTCTACCAGCCTGGTAGAGGCAGGGGTTGATCTTGATTTTGAAACCGTGTACCGCCAGATCGCAGGTGTAGATTCTATGATCCAGGCAGCAGGAAGATGCAACAGGGAAGGAAAACGGCCGCTCCAGGATAGCCGGGTTTATATTTTTGATTTTGAAGGTGCAGAGAATGTCCCAAGCCAGAGACAACAGATGGATGCGGCCAAATCTCTTTTAAAAGATGGTGCTGATCTTTCAGATCCAGAAAGTATTACCTGTTATTTTAAGATGTTATACCATTATAAAGAAGATCAGATGGATAAAAAAGAGGTACTGTCTGAATTTAAAAACAAGGATTATCATTTTGCGAAAGTCGGAAATGAATTCCGTCTGATTGAAGAAGGCAATAAAACTGTTTTTATCAATCGGGAGGAAGAAGCTGGCCAGATTTTACAGCAACTGCGTTTTCAGGGATATACGAAAGGTACATTGCGGAAAGCCCAGCAATATTGTGTCAGTATTTATGACAAAGAGTTTGAAAAAATGAATGGTGCCGGGATGTTACGGCCGATTTCAGAGGATCTGGAAGATTTCTATGAACTGATTTTAGATACCCAGTATACGGATGAGATGGGACTTGATTTGGGTGTTGAGCAGGGTATGGCATTATTTATCGGATGAATGGTTGGCCGATTTGAAATGAGAAGAATCGGAAAATCCTGTTACTGGACATGTATGTGTGAATGCTAATCACAGAGGTATCGGTGAATGGAAGAAATTTGTAATTATGGAAATATAGGAAAGGGGTGAATACTATGGCTGTGGGAGTTAAGGTCCGTGTCTGGGGACCGTATGCATTATTCACCAGACCGGAAATGAAAGTAGAACGATGTTCGTACGATGTCATAACACCGTCTGCAGCAAGGGGAATTTTGGAGGCGGTATACTGGCATCCGGGGTTGAAATGGGTCGTAGATAAAATCTATGTCAAAAAGCCGATCCGTTTCACGAGTGTGCGGAGAAATGAGGTAAAGAGCAAGATCTCTGCAAGTAATGTGCTGCAAGTGTATAATGGAGTAGACAAACCACTTTATCTCAATACAAAAGAAGATATCGTGCAGCGGGCATCCATTATTTTGACCGACGTGGAATATGTGATTGAAGCACATTTTGAAATGACGGATTATGCAAGCAAAACGGATAATCCTGGAAAGTTTAAGGATATTACCATGAGGCGCTTAAGGAGGGGGGAATGTTATCATATGCCTTATTTTGGCTGCAGAGAGTTCCCGGCGCATTTTGCTTTGTGTGAAGAGGACGAAGTACAAACCTGGTATGATGCAATACCGGAAAAAGATCTGGGTTACATGTTGTATGATCTGGATTATTCGGACCAAAACGACATCCAGCCTATGTTTTTCCGGGCCGTTATGAAACGTGGATGCATTGATCTGAGAAACTGTGAGGTGATACGGTGATTCTGGAAACATTGGTCAGGCATTATGAAAATTTAGCAAAACAGGGAAGCGTTTCTAAACTGGGCTGGTGTCAGGCAAAAGTTTCATATGGGATTAATCTTACAAAAGATGGAACGGTAAAGGAAATTCTGTCTTTAAAGCATGAAGAAGAACGTGGAAAAAAGAAAGTCTTGCAGCCGGCACAGAAGTCGGTGCCACAAATGGTAACCAGGTCTTCTGGTGTTGCGGCCAATTATCTTTGCGATAATTCCAAGTATTTGCTGGGAATTGATAAAGACGGAAGCTCTGGCCGTGTGCAAGATTGCTTTTTAGCAGCGAAAGAAAAACATTTGAAATTACTTCAAAACGTGGATAGTACTATGGCAAACGCAGTCCGTACCTATTTTGAAACATGGAATCCTTCACAGGCAAGCGAAAATGCGTTAATACGGGAACACTGGGATGAAATTACAGATGGCGGCAACCTGATTTTTTGCATGAATGAAGAGGAAGCGCAGGATGATGCTGCCATTCGCGCAGGCTGGGATGAAACTCAGACTGGAGATGATCAGAAAACAGATGGCATCTGCATGGTGACTGGAAAACCAGCTGAAATATCACGAATTCACAGGACGATAAAAGGGGTACCGGGAGCGCAGTCCAGCGGTGCTGCCCTGGTTTCCTTTAATGCACCGGCCTTTGAATCGTATGGAAAAGAGCAGAGTTATAATGCTCCGGTCGGAAGGTATGCGGAGTTTGCGTATACGACAGCGCTGAATTATCTGCTGGATCAGAATAAATACCGGCTTCAGATTGGCGATACCATGATTGTATACTGGGCTGAAAGCGGGCAGGAAGCGTGCCAGAAAGCATTCTCGTTTGTGATAACGCCCAATCATGATAATCAGAGAGAAATCCAGAAAGTGTTTGATGGTTTACAAAAGCAGAAATATATCGATCTGGATGATATTGAGATTGACCCGGAACAAAAATTTTATATTCTGGGGATTGCACCGAATGCAGCACGATTATCTGTGCGTTTCTTTTATGAAGATTCTTTTGGAAATATATTGGAAAACATTGCTGCGCATTACCGGAACATGGATATCGTAAAACCCAAATGGGAGGAACGGGAATATCTTGGTGTTCGGGAGATGTTAGATGAAACGGCCAATCAGAAATCGAAAGATAAAAAGCCGGTGCCCAATATGGCAGCTATGGTTATGCAGGCCGTCATATCCGGAGACCGGTATCCAGCAAGTCTGTTTACAGATCTGCTGATCCGGATTCGCGCGGAACAGGGAACTGTTACCTGGGGGCGCGCAGCCATGATAAAAGCATATTTGATCCGCAATTGCAATTGGGAGAAAGGGGAGAATTATATGGGATTGAATAAAGAAAGCCGGGATAAGGCTTATGTGCTGGGACGCTTATTTGCCGTGTTGGAATCGATTCAGAAGGATGCAAATCCGGAAATCAAAGCCACGATCCGGGACCGCTATTTCAATTCCGCATGTGCGACTCCGGCAGTTGTATTTCCGGTCCTGATTAAGCTTAAGAACAGTCATATCAAAAAGCTGGAGCGGGAGAAGACGAAGTTAAAGGATGATTATGAAGAACTCTTGGCTGAAATCATGGACAAATTGGAAGAAGAAACAAGTTTTCCATTGCGCCTGACTTTGGAGGAGCAGGGGAAGTTTGACCTTGGGTATTACCATCAGATGCAGGAAAAATATAAGAAACGGGAGGATAAGTAAATGGCTGAAGCAATCAAAAACCGATATGAATTTGTCGCATTATTTGATGTGGAGAATGGAAATCCAAACGGAGATCCGGATGCAGGAAATATGCCGCGTATTGATCCGGAAAGTGGTCTGGGGCTGGTTACCGATGTCTGCCTGAAACGGAAAATCCGCAATTATATTGACCTGGTAAAGGAAGGGGAACCTGGGTATCAGATTTACATTCGCGAGGATGTTCCGTTAAACCGGAGTGACCGCACAGCATGTGAGTCCATGGGAATCACAGAAACGGATGAGAAGAAAGTGACGGAAGAATTGAAAAAGTTAAAGAAAAATGATCCGGATGCAGATGTGAAGATCCGTGATTACATGTGCAGCAACTTTTTTGATATCCGTACCTTTGGAGCTGTTATGACAACCTTTGTAAAGGCAGCATTGAACTGTGGACAGGTGCGTGGTCCGGTACAGCTTGGATTTGCGCGGAGCATTGATCCGATTATCAGTCAGGAAGTTGCTATCACCCGAGTTGCCATCACTACCGAAAAAGATGCAGAAAGCAAGAATACAGAAATGGGACGGAAGAATATTGTTCCGTATGCGCTTTACCGGGTAGAAGGTTATGTTTCTGCAAATCTGGCAAGAAAGGTAACCGGATTTTCGGAAGAAGACCTGGAACTTTTATGGGAGGCGATCATCAATATGTTTGAGCATGATCACTCAGCAGCACGTGGAAAAATGGCTGTGAGGGAACTGATTGTATTCAAACACAGCAAGGAGTTGGGAGATTGCCCGGCCTATAAACTGTTTGATGCAGTTGAAGTGAAACGCAAGGAGGATGTTGTATATCCGAGAAAATATCAGGATTACACCGTATGTGTGCACACAGAAAATATCCCGGAGACTATATCTGTGAAAAGGATGATATAATGGAATATTCCGAAGATGATTATTTGATGATATCTGGTATTCAGCATTTTAAATTCTGCAGGAGACAGTGGGCGCTGATTCATATTGAGCAGCAGTGGGAGGAAAATGAACATACCGTGATTGGAGAACTGATGCACAAAAAGGCACACGACCCTTACATTACTGAGAAACGGAAAGATACAATCATCGCCCGTGCGCTTCCGGTATCATCCAGAATTATGGGAATCAGCGGAGAATGTGACATCGTGGAGTTTCATAAATGCGAAGACGGAATTCAGTTGTATGGACACCGAGGCACGTATTCTGTGTACCCGGTAGAATACAAGAAAGGAAAACCAAAACATTCGGAGGAAGATATCCTTCAGCTTGTTGCACAGGCTATGTGTCTGGAAGAAATGTTTTCGACAGAGATACCAGAAGGTGCACTTTTTTACGGCGAAACCAGAAGGCGCGAAGTGGTACCGGTTACAGATGATCTGCGGACTGAAGTAAAAGCAATGTTTCAGGAAATGCACCAGTATTTTGCACGCAGATATACACCGAAAGTGAAACCGAGTAAGGCATGTAATTCCTGTTCTCTGAAGGATCTGTGTCTGCCAAAACTGGCAAGGAGCGGGACTGTAAAACATTATCTTGAGCAAAGGCTGGAGGAAACCGAATGAAGAAATTATTGAATACGCTTTATGTCACTTCGGAAAACAGTTATTTGTCACTTGACGGTGAAAATATTGTGATTTACGATGCAGATACAGAATGCGGAAGATTACCGTTACATAATCTGGAAGGAATCGTTTCGTTCGGCTACAGAGGAACAAGCCCCGCACTGATGGGAGCATGCGTTGATCGTAATATTTCGTTATGTTATCTGACACCACAGGGAAAATTCCTGGCAAGAATCAGTGGGAAAGTACGCGGCAATGTCATTTTGCGAGAACAGCAGTATGAGAGCAGTAAAAGTGAAACCATGAGCATGGAAATTGCCAGAAACTGTATCATGGGCAAAGTATATAATGCAAGATGGGTCCTGGAGCGTGCACTTCGGGATCATCCCATGCAGATTGATGTGGAACGGGTCAAGACAGCATCGTCACAGTTAAAGGACAGCCTGGAATGGATACGGAACAGTCAGAGTAAAGATCAGCTTCGTGGATATGAGGGAGAGGCAGCCAGTATTTATTTTGGTGTGTTTGATCAGTTGATTTTGCAGCAGAAGAAAGACTTTCCGTTTACAGGACGAAATAAACGTCCGCCGTTAGATAACATCAATGCGATGTTATCCTTTGTATACACGCTGCTGACCACTTCAATTACTTCCGCATTGGAATGCGTTGGTCTGGATCCGTGCGTAGGATATCTTCATACGGAGCGCCCGGGGCGAGCCTCTTTGTCTTTAGATTTGATCGAAGAATTACGAGCCGTCATGGCAGACAGGTTTGTATTGTCTCTGGTAAACAAAAAGATTGTAAGTGGAAAAAACTTTACGAAAAAAGAAAACGGTGCCGTTCTTATGGATGATGATCTGAGAAAGAAACTGTTGACGGAATGGCAGAATCGAAAAAAAGACATCATCACACACCCATATCTGGGCGAAAAAGTAGAATGGGGAATGGTTCCATATGTTCAGGCTATGCTCCTTGCAAGATATCTGCGTGGTGACCTGGATTCCTATCCGGTTTTCCTTTGGAAGTGAGGTGGCAGAAGATGCTTGTATTGATTACTTATGATGTAAATACAGAAACAGCAGCAGGAAGAGCCCGCTTGCGAAAAGTTGCCAAGCAATGTGTGAACTACGGGCGAAGAGTGCAAAATTCTGTGTTCGAATGCATTCTCGATAACGCCCAATGCATTATGCTAAAATCCATTCTGACAGATATCATAGATGCTGAGGTGGACAGCCTGAGATTTTATTATCTGGGAAATAAATACCAGACGAAAATCGAGCATGTAGGTGTAGACCGCGGTACAGCCGCTGATCAGGTATTGATTATGTAGTACGTGTTCGGTGCGAGTCGAAAGTGTACATAAAAATGACAGGAGACTCGCACCCGAAAAAAGTAACAAAACGTGTTAAATGAGCATTTATCGAAATCAATTTGAAACATCCTAAAAATATGATTTGTGCGAAATGTGAGAGAAGATTGTATGTTGGAGAAAGAAAATTAGTGATAAATGACGTCGCTCCTTCGCAGGAGCGTGGATTGAAATTCGAAGCTATGTATATACGACTCCGAATCCACCGTCGCTCCTTCGCAGGAGCGTGGATTGAAATTACAAGGGAAGATGTAAAGGACGCATTGAAAGCCGTCGCTCCTTCGCAGGAGCGTGGATTGAAATGGCTGATGAATGAAAGAGGGTACGGAGTGGACTGGGTCGCTCCTTCGCAGGAGCGTGGATTGAAATAATCCCCCTTTGAGTGACCGCAGATATGCGGTAAGTCGCTCCTTCGCAGGAGCGTGGATTGAAATATCAATGAATAGGACAAGACCGAAGCAGATAGTTGTCGCTCCTTCGCAGGAGCGTGGATTGAAATTTCGGTCTGCCCTCTACAACTCGCTCTTGATACCGTCGCTCCTTCGCAGGAGCGTGGATTGAAATCTTTGCCAGACGGTCTAATCTGTGTCGCTATAATGTCGCTCCTTCGCAGGAGCGTGGATTGAAATAGTTGTATCGAAACCGGGAAGAAGTGCTTGCGGAGGTCGCTCCTTCGCAGGAGCGTGGATTGAAATGTTTTAAATGAGGACGGAACTTCAAAACAAGCTGATGTCGCTCCTTCGCAGGAGCGTGGATTGAAATATCACGCTCGTAAGTGTATCAGACTGCTTCTCAAGTCGCTCCTTCGCAGGAGCGTGGATTGAAATCGTAAATTATGAGAACGGTCATAAGCTCCAATGGAGTCGCTCCTTCGCAGGAGCGTGGATTGAAATTCGATTGACCCATTTTGAAACAAAGTACGTATAGTCGCTCCTTCGCAGGAGCGTGGATTGAAATCCTGTTTCGATACAACTGAACCGGCTCCTGCAAGGTCGCTCCTTCGCAGGAGCGTGGATTGAAATGACTGACTCCCTACACACCGAAACCCCTGATAAATGTCGCTCCTTCGCAGGAGCGTGGATTGAAATAATGTGCTGCTAACGCCTGTTATCACCCACTTAGTCGCTCCTTCGCAGGAGCGTGGATTGAAATCGGTCAAGCCACGACTAAACCAGCCGTATGACCTGGTCGCTCCTTCGCAGGAGCGTGGATTGAAATAAGTGAAAAGTGTAAGAGTGTATCCGGTATATCAGTCGCTCCTTCGCAGGAGCGTGGATTGAAATTATCGGGAGCTGTTTCCTGCTGGCAGTCTCCAGCAGGGTCGCTCCTTCGCAGGAGCGTGGATTGAAATTTTGTATGAGGGCAAGGTCATGGTAGATGAAATGACGTCGCTCCTTCGCAGGAGCGTGGATTGAAATCTGTCCGATGAGCTGGTTACTACCGATTGTATACGTCGCTCCTTCGCAGGAGCGTGGATTGAAATCGTACTTGTCTCCTTGCGAAATGATATATGTGTGTCGCTCCTTCGCAGGAGCGTGGATTGAAATCCGTATGACAGGCTTAAAAAAATAGCTGATTACTTGTCGCTCCTTCGCAGGAGCGTGGATTGAAATGTGTCCTTATGGTAAACCACATTCAGTACATTCTTCGTCGCTCCTTCGCAGGAGCGTGGATTGAAATCCAGTGTATATGTGGTAACTTGCGTCACCCGTCAGTCGCTCCTTCGCAGGAGCGTGGATTGAAATTTGATTGGAAAGTACGTTTGCCCAAACATTCCGGTCGCTCCTTCGCAGGAGCGTGGATTGAAATCGCAAAACAGGCAGAAGCAAACAACAGCAGGGAGTCGCTCCTTCGCAGGAGCGTGGATTGAAATTTGGCTACCGTCCTTGTCATAAGAGACGATTTCCCGTCGCTCCTTCGCAGGAGCGTGGATTGAAATGAGGACAAGGACAGCAAACGAAGCTACATTGCCGTCGCTCCTTCGCAGGAGCGTGGATTGAAATTTAAATGGAGTATCACAAATCATAGCCAAATCAGGGTCGCTCCTTCGCAGGAGCGTGGATTGAAATCAAAAATCATGAGGATAGTTTTACCTTTACCCCTGTCGCTCCTTCGCAGGAGCGTGGATTGAAATGATCTGCATTTTATGCTCCGGCCAGCACACCGTTGTCGCTCCTTCGCAGGAGCGTGGATTGAAATCCAGATGTACGACAAGTATGCAACAGAAGCTAAAGTCGCTCCTTCGCAGGAGCGTGGATTGAAATTTCCGTATCCGGTATGACTGCATATGTTGGCGATCCGTCGCTCCTTCGCAGGAGCGTGGATTGAAATCTGTATCAAAAGTTCCTGGCTTATTTTGCGACAATAGTCGCTCCTTCGCAGGAGCGTGGATTGAAATCGTTGGCTTCGCCCATGTACTCGTTGTCGTAGGCGTCGCTCCTTCGCAGGAGCGTGGATTGAAATTTTAGGAGGTGGATACGATGATCGAATGTCATGAGCGTCGCTCCTTCGCAGGAGCGTGGATTGAAATACGAAGTAGTACCACGCCGGGACCTTGCCTTGCGTAGTCGCTCCTTCGCAGGAGCGTGGATTGAAATGTTTTGTTCAGCGTAGTGTTTTTGTACCCGCATTGTCGCTCCTTCGCAGGAGCGTGGATTGAAATAAGGTATTCTTTATCCGTGTAAGTGTCAAATCCAGTCGCTCCTTCGCAGGAGCGTGGATTGAAATCAGTGTTTATGCGGGTTTGCGGGTTTTAAGTATGTCGCTCCTTCGCAGGAGCGTGGATTGAAATCGGTGTCACTGCCAAGAAGGTTACCCTCTTTGAGTCGCTCCTTCGCAGGAGCGTGGATTGAAATTGGCAGGGCGAATGGGCTGGTGGTGTGGTTGTTGGGTCGCTCCTTCGCAGGAGCGTGGATTGAAATTTAATCTTAAAAAGCTCAATGAGATATGCGTTTCGGTCGCTCCTTCGCAGGAGCGTGGATTGAAATCTCGCTCCATTTTTAAGGTAAAAGTTTCCAATCGTCGCTCCTTCGCAGGAGCGTGGATTGAAATATATACTATCACCCTATTTTGATTTTATGTTATACGTCGCTCCTTCGCAGGAGCGTGGATTGAAATCTATGTTATCACGGTGACAGCCAGTGCAGACAAGTCGCTCCTTCGCAGGAGCGTGGATTGAAATACTGTAAGCATCCGGGTCATAGTTCCACGGGATTTGTCGCTCCTTCGCAGGAGCGTGGATTGAAATCTTGATATTGCTGCCAAGAAAACCTTCCAGTGTTGTCGCTCCTTCGCAGGAGCGTGGATTGAAATTAGGAAAGCGTACAGCCCTCATTATCAATCGGCGTCGCTCCTTCGCAGGAGCGTGGATTGAAATTGTTGTAGTAGGCGGTGTTGCTGTGGCTGTGGTCTGTCGCTCCTTCGCAGGAGCGTGGATTGAAATATTTGTGCGGGTAACCTTGGAAACAAGGGTTGTCGTCGCTCCTTCGCAGGAGCGTGGATTGAAATAACCAAAGAAGACGTTGAAGCGGCATGGGACGGGTCGCTCCTTCGCAGGAGCGTGGATTGAAATGCCATATTCTTCCCCTTTCCACAGATAGCGGCAAGGGTCGCTCCTTCGCAGGAGCGTGGATTGAAATGTTTTGACCTTGTAAAGATCAATAGGGGGCGAGAAGTCGCTCCTTCGCAGGAGCGTGGATTGAAATCTTATAGAAGTTTAAGGTATACTTGTCGTTACTGGGTCGCTCCTTCGCAGGAGCGTGGATTGAAATATGCAAAGTTACAAAGAACCCGTTGCAGCACTTGGTCGCTCCTTCGCAGGAGCGTGGATTGAAATATCCGGAGCATCCGGAAAATACGGCTGCTCCTTGTCGCTCCTTCGCGGGAGCGTGGATTGAAATTTTTATTTGCGGCCATGCTTGAAGGTCAGGCCCTGTCGCTCCTTCGCGGGAGCGTGGATTGAAATCCGTTTGGTATCGCTCACATTCTCCGCGGCTTTGGTCGCTCCTTCGCGGGAGCGTGGATTGAAATCAGAAAGTCACGTATTGTACAAAAATATTACACGTCGCTCCTTCGCGGGAGCGTGGATTGAAATTGATTGTGTGGCTACGCAATCCCGTTGGGCTATGTCGCTCCTTCGCGGGAGCGTGGATTGAAATTGCTATGCAGATTGGCATGGAAATGGCGAAGAAGTCGCTCCTTCGCGGGAGCGTGGATTGAAATACAAGCCCGACCGTAATAGCCTGCTTGATGTCATGTCGCTCCTTCGCGGGAGCGTGGATTGAAATTGAACTCCCGCACGAATCACTGAACGTAATAACTGTCGCTCCTTCGCGGGAGCGTGGATTGAAATACCCAAGAACAGATTGATGACCTGTGGAAAATAGTCGCTCCTTCGCGGGAGCGTGGATTGAAATTTCCTGATGTTGGCCATCTTCCGCTTCATTTCCGTCGCTCCTTCGCGGGAGCGTGGATTGAAATATTTCTGAACCCCGGATTGGTTTTGTATCACCGTCGTCGCTCCTTCGCGGGAGCGTGGATTGAAATCCCTTGTCCACTTTTGATCTGGGCCTTTAGGACTGTCGCTCCTTCGCGGGAGCGTGGATTGAAATGTTATCTCCATACTCGGATGGCTTTTTCCTGATCGTCGCTCCTTCGCGGGAGCGTGGATTGAAATATAAATCAGCAAATCCTCGCCAGTAGCTTTCTTGGTCGCTCCTTTGCGGGAGCGTGGATTGAAATGTTACGGTAACGATTGACGCAGATTCTCCGATTGACGTCGCTCCTTCGCGGGAGCGTGGATTGAAATCTGGTAGATGTCTTTGACCCAACCAGCAGCCGGTGTCGCTCCTTCGCGGGAGCGTGGATTGAAATCAGATGGCTCTTGCTATGGCGAAAGGCCGTGTCGTCGCTCCTTCGCGGGAGCGTGGATTGAAATACCTGCAAGCAAATGAAAGGCATGGTGCGTGAGGGTCGCTCCTTCGCGGGATCGTGGATTGAAATCATTGCGCATATAAGGTAACTGTACCGTTATTGTGTCGCTCCTTCGCTGGAGTATAGTTCAACAGACTTAAAAAACATAAGTTTTAAACAAAAGAAAAACTTCGGACGCGCGCAAAAAAGAAATACAACTCAATGTAAAATTAAAAAAATAAAGATTTTAGTTGCATTTTCAGAAAATGTGGCGTATACTGTCTGCAATGGGAAGGCAACGGCGCTTTTAAAGCAAGATTTGTCTGCCCTTTTTTTGTATCATAAGAACTTTTGAAGTTATCTTATGAAACAATTTATCGCATACAGAAAAAATTTGGGAATGTGTTTTCTGTATGGATTGTAACTGCTCGGCTTCCGATCGGTTGGTTGCATAAATTTTTATTAGACAGGAGGACTTCATATGAGTGAAAAGAAAAAAGGCGGCAGCGCGCTCTTGGGAGCAGCATTTTTGATGGCAACATCTGCAATTGGACCAGGTTTCCTTACTCAGACATCCACATTTACGGGTCAGTATCAGGGCAGTTTTGGCTTTGTCATTCTGGTATCGATCATCCTCGCGGCAATCGCACAGATTAATATCTGGCGTGTCCTTTGTATTACAGGCCTGCGTGGACAGGATGTCGCAAATAAAGTTCTTCCGGGACTTGGATATTTTGTATCATTTATGATCGTTCTTGGCGGACTTGTTTTCAACATTGGTAACGTTGGCGGTGGCGCATTAGGCTTGAATACGTTGCTTGGGATTCCGACCACAGTGGGTTACGTCATTGCAGCAGCGATTGCAATCATGGTTTTCTTATTTAAAAATGCAAAAGCAGCCATGGATACGCTGACGAAGGTACTTGGAGCGATCATGATCGCGGTTATCTTTATTGTAATTATTGTAGTAAAACCTCCGGTAGGAGATGCTCTGAAAAATACATTTGCTCCGTCAACCGGTATTCAGCCGTTATTCCCGGCAATCCTTACCCTGATGGGCGGAACCGTTGGTGGTTACATAACCTTTGCAGGTGCACACAGACTGATTGATGCAGGTATTACCGGCGAGGAAAACTTAAAAGAAGTAAACAGAAGTTCCGTTATGGGTATTACGATTGCAACAATTGTTCGTATTTTCCTGTTCCTTGCTGTACTTGGTGTTGTTTCCAAGGCCGGTGTGGAGCTTGACGCATCCAACCCGGCTGCAAGCGCATTCAAACAGGGCGAAGGTGAGATTGGATATCGTTTTGCAGGACTTGTGCTTTTATGTGCAGCAGTTACCTCGATCATTGGCGCAGCTTACACATCCGTATCTTTCTTAAAGACATTCAATAAGTCGATTGAGAAGAACGAAAATGCCTTGATCATCGCGTTTATTGTAGTTTCTACTGCAGTTATGATCATTCTTGGAAATCCGGCAACCCTGTTGGTTGTTGCAGGTGCATTTAATGGACTGATCCTTCCGATTACCCTTGGTATCTGCCTGATTGCTTCTCAGATGAAGTCGATCATGGGACCGGATTATCATCATCCGACAGTCCTTCTGATTCTTGGAATTATTGTTGTGATCTTATCCGCATATATGGGTATTCCGACGTTTGTAACAAAGATGGGCGGACTGTTCTAGTGCAGTGTATCGGTCATTTGGCGAAATGTGAGCGACCATCACACGGGCTGGGATTATGAATTACTGGTCGCGTTATGACGTTTGCTTCAAATGAAATATAAAAACAGAAGGGACTGCAGCAAAATGAAGCGCATAACGATAGGTTGAAAATATCGAGCTGCATTTTGCGACAGGCCCTTTCTGATTACGTGATACTACCTTTTAAAAGGAGATTTAAGATATGGCTGAAATTAATATTTTGACAGCGGGAGACAGTTCGCTGCTGATTCAGTTCGGCAATGAAATCAATCCCGAAATCAATCAAAAGATCAAAGCAACAGTTCAGCTGATGCGGGAACAGCATATTGAAGGTGTTCAGGATGTGATCCCTGCATTTTGCTCGCTGCTGATCAATTATGATCCGCGTGTTATTTCTTACAGTGAGATTACAAAGCGGATGAAAACGCTTTTGAAGGTTGAGACAAAGGCGGGGACTGGGAAAAAGAAGATTTATGAAATTCCGGTCTGTTATGGTGGAAAATATGGTCCGGATCTTTCTTATATTGCAGAACATGCAGGTATGACGGAGGATGAAGTCATTGCTTTACATAGTTCCAAGGATTATCTGATCTATATGCTTGGTTTTCTTCCGGGATTCTGTTACCTTGGTGGTCTGGATGAAAGGCTGCATACTCCGAGACTGGCTACTCCAAGAATTAAGATTGAAGCTGGAAGTGTGGGAATCGGCGGTTCCCAGACCGGTATTTATCCGATGGAGTCCCCTGGCGGATGGCAGCTCATGGGAATGACACCGGTAAAGACTTATGATCCGGAGCGGGCGGTCCCGATTCTGGTTGAAGCGGGAGATTATATCCGCTTTGTTCCGATAGACGAAGAAGAATATCTGCGAATCAAAGAACTGGTCGATTTGGGAGAATATAAGTGCACGGTTCGCGAAGGTGAGGTGTAATATGGGAATCCGTATATTAAAAGCGGGACTGCTTACAACCGTTCAGGACCTTGGACGAAGCGGCTATCAGAGCCAGGGATTCGGTGTTTCGGGGGTAATGGATGTCCGCTCGTTTAAAATAGCAAATCTTCTGATCGATAATCCAGAGAATGAAGCGGTTCTGGAATTTACGCTGATCGGTCCAACTCTGGAGTTCACATCGGCTTCGATCATTGCGATCACCGGTGGAGATTTCCAGCCAGAGGTGAATGGAGAGCCGGTGCCAATGTATACCGCTCTTTACATGAATAAAGGAGATATCTTAAAATTCGGAAGCGCAAGATCTGGAAGCCGCGGCTATATTTCTTTCTCTGGCTACCTGAGAATTCCGGTAGTGATGGGAAGCCGCTGCACAAGCTTAAAGAGTAAGATTGGCGGATTTAAGGGAAGAAAACTGCTGGAGGGTGATTATATCAGTTTCCGTATTAAGAGAAATTATCTTCCGTTCTTCCTTTCCAGAAAACTGAACATTCACGAATTTGATCAGGAAAGTGTTATGCTGCGTGTTGTGATGGGACCGCAGAATCACATGTTCAGCAAGCAGGGAATTCACAATTTCCTGCATGAAGAGTATACCGTAACGAGTGATTTTGACCGCATGGGATGCAGGCTGGAAGGACCGTTCATTGCGCCGAAGACAACGTCAGATATTATTTCAGAAGGAATTGCACTTGGATCGATTCAGGTTCCGTCCCATGGAAAACCAATCATTTTGCTTGCAGACCGTCAGACAACCGGGGGGTATGCAAAGATTGCGACTGTCATCAGTGTGGACATTCCGAAACTGGTGCAGAGAAAGACAGATCATAAGATCCGCTTCCAGGAAGTTTCCGTTGAAGAAGCCCAGCGGTTGTACAAGGAAGAAGAAAAGAGTTATATGGCGATGCGTGCACAGATCCATAAACCGTGTAAGGAAGTTCTGGAATGCAGACAGGTTGCAAAACGTCTCAGACGACTGTTTCCGGATTAAAAATAGGATAGCGAATAGAAGGATAAGGAGATTATTCATATGGATTTAGAGAAGATTGAAGGACTGGTAAAAATTATTGAGAATTCTTCCCTGACGGAGTTTTCCATTAAGGATGGAGATACAAAGATTACGATGAGCAAGCTGACCCATCCGCCGGTGATCACGGCAGGACTTCCGGCAGCTCCGGCTCTGGCAGCTGCACCGCAGACTGCTGCAGAAGAGAAAGAGGAGGAGAACGATGACATCGAGCTGATCCTCGCACCGATCGTCGGAACGTTTTATTCTGCATCAGGTCCGGACATCCCGGCTTTCGTAAGAGTCGGTGACCATGTGAAAAATGGCCAGACTGTATGTATCCTTGAGGCCATGAAGCTGATGAATGAGATCCAGTGTGAATTCGATTGTGAGATCGAGGCTGTTCTTGTAAGCAATGAGCAGAAAGTGGAATATGGTCAGCCACTGTTCCGCGTAAAGAGATTATAAGAGCAGGAGGAGCGGCCGATGTTTGAAAAAATATTAATTGCCAATCGTGGCGAGATTGCGGTCCGCATCATCCGGGCGTGCAGAAATATGGGAATCCAGAGTGTTGCGGTCTATTCTAAGGAAGACCAGAACAGCCTTCATGTTCAGCTTGCTGACCAGAGAATCTGCATCGGGGAAGGACCTGCAAAGAACAACTATTTAAATATGGATCAGATCATTATGGCAGCTAAGAACACGGGCGCGGATGCCATTCATCCAGGTTATGGCTTTTTGTCAGAAAACAGTGAATTTGTACGCCGGTGCAAGGAAAATGAAATTGCGTTCATTGGGCCTGATGCAGAGGTTATTGACCGTATGGGAAATAAATCTCATGCGAGAAAGACGATGATGGATGCCGGGGTTCCGGTAGTTCCTGGAACCAGGGAGCCGGTTTACGATGCGGAGGTCGGAAAACAGCTGGCAAAAGAAATTGGATATCCGGTTATGATCAAAGCATCTTCTGGCGGAGGCGGAAAAGGCATGCGTGTTGCCATGTCGGAGGATGAGTTTGAGTTCCAGTTTGGCGTTGCCCAGCGGGAATCCGCAAATGCTTTTGGCGATGACACGATGTACATTGAGCGGTTTGTCCAGAATCCACGCCATGTCGAAATCCAGATCATGGCAGATTCCTTTGGAAATGTGGTTGCGCTCGGAGACCGTGATTGTTCCGTGCAGAGAAATCACCAGAAACTGATCGAGGAGTCTCCGTCACCGGCGGTTACGGACGAGATGCGTGCCGAGATGAACCGCTGCGCGATCCTTGCGGCGAAGACGGTGCATTACACGAATGCGGGAACCATCGAATTCATCGTGGATCCAACAGGACATTTCTATTTTATGGAGATGAACACGAGAATCCAGGTAGAGCACGGTGTTACGGAAATGGTGACGGGAACGGATCTGATCATCGAGCAGATCCGGGTAGCCATGGGAGAGCCGCTTAGTTTTACTCAGGAGGAGGTACGTCCGCGCGGTCATGCGATCGAGTGCAGAATCAACGCGGAGATTCCGGAAAAGAACTTTATGCCGAGTCCTGGTGTGGTGAGACATCTGCATCTGCCGGCCGGAAATGGTGTCCGTGTAGATACCGGCCTGTATACGGGGTATGAGATTCCGTCAGAGTATGATTCCATGATCGCAAAGGTAATCGTGCATGCTCCGACAAGAGAAGCCGCACTGATGAAGATGCGCTCTGCACTCAATGAGATGCTTGTGATCGGCGTGGAGACAAATCTGGATTTCCAGTATCAGATCATGCGCCATCCGGTCTTTGCGGAAGGAAAAGCAGATACCGGGTTTATTGAAACGGCAATGCATATCAAATAAGTCATGACAGGAGGAACTACCAATGTATTGTGTAGATTTAAACAGTGATTTGGGCGAAAGCTTTGGACGTTACACCCTTGGTATGGATGATAAAGTAATCCCGCTGATCACGTCCGCGAATGTGGCATGTGGATTTCATGCATCTGATCCGGTGGTGATGAAGAAAACGATCGAGATGGCAAACGGGGCAGGCATTCGCGTTGGTGCGCATCCGGGATATCCGGATCTGATGGGATTTGGACGTCGGAATATGAATGTGTCTCCGGCAGAGGCGAAAGCGTATACACTTTACCAGATGGGTGCCCTGGATGCGTTCTGCAAGGCATCCGGTGCGAAAATGCAGCATGTAAAACCGCACGGCGCATTTTATAATATGGCGGCAAAGGATTACAAGCTGGCGCGTGGTATCTGTGAGGCAATCGCAGAGTATGATCCGGAACTGATCCTGATGGCTCTTTCCGGGAGTGAGATGATCCGTGCGGCACAGGATTGCGGTCTGCGTGCAGCATCCGAGGTGTTTGCTGACCGTGCCTATGAAGAAGACGGCAGCCTGGTAAGCAGAACCAAAGAGGGCGCAATGATCACCGATGAAAATGAGGCGATCGCCCGTGTCATCCGCATGGTAAAAGAGCAGAAAGTAACGAGTATCACCGGAAAAGATATTTCCCTGAAAGCTGATTCCATCTGTGTACACGGAGACGGTGCAAACGCGCTTGCCTTTGTTGCCAAGATCCGCGAGGCATTTACAAAAGAAGAAATCAAAATCTGTCCGCTTGCAGAGATGCTGTAAAAGTAGGCAAGATGCTATAAAAATGCTATAAAGAAACGGAAAATGGTGTTGGATATGTTTGTGCTAACAGAAACCAAACACAGAAGATAAGAAGAGAATAAGAAGAGCATGAGAAAAGCAGGCTGAAAAGATGCCTGCTTTTTTTTATGCTCTTATATTTGCGGTGCGCTCCGGAATCGTTTGGTTGATTACTGCCTGATATTTTTGGCAATGACTTTTACCACCTGCTTCATAATAATCGGTTTTGGAATGTGGTCGTTCATGCCTGCCCGGATGGATGCCTGAATGTCTTCCGTGAATGCATTTGCCGTCTGCCGGTCTGACAGTGTGCGGATGGATTTTGTGGCAGTGTAGCCGTCCATTTCCGGCATCATGATATCCATCAGGATCAGATTAAAGGTATGGACCGGATTGTCCATTCATAAGTTCAACGTATCGTTTGGTGATGGCCATACCGAGACTGGTACCTTTGTATTTGGTTCTGGCATCGGAAAGTTCCTGGGAAAAGTCATCGAAAAGTTTTTTCTGAAATAATACCCTGCGGTTTCAGAAAATCATATTCCTGTGGATATTTGCCGGCAATTTCTTCCAGTTCATGAATGATAACGGTTTCCTGTTTCCAGAATGTGTTCATTCAGGATGGCATGAGGCTGATCGGGATATTCTGCAGGTTATCGATTTCCGGTTTTATACCGGGAGCACACCATTCATAAGTATTGCTGAGCGCAAGATGTTCCTTTGTGGCCCATTCAATAAAGATAGAACCGGTCTGCACAGGTGTAGTTCCCGATGGATTTCAGGAGACTTGGAATGGTATCGGAGAGCCCTTCTTTGTTCTCTGCAAGATCCATGCGGGAAATCTGATGAAGAATATCATCCATGCTGCGCAGTCTCTTTTTATAATCAAGTTCCGCCTCCGTCATAGTTTTATCCCTCTTTACTGTTTGAATAAGTTATGTTTTAACAAATACAGAAATTCGCTGCAAACATTATACATGAATTTTGTTTATAATACAATCATTCTGATAAGAATCACAAAATATTAGAATGTGTAAAAAATAATTTGTCCATTTTATAGATATTTTTGTCGTAAAACGATATAATGGTGTATATGGATTTTACCAATCTGTCGACCTTGTCTGGACGCATGAATGGCAAAGTCTGTCTGGACACTTACTACCAGGTGGTTATATCGGGCTGGAACCGCGGAAAGTTTATTGAAGCGGAACGGGATCAGACAGGAAATGTCCAGAAGGTACTTTATACCTATCAGGTTATCGATGAGCAAAAACGCCGGGAGCAGGAACAGCTGCAGGATCTGAAAAATACATACCGGGATACGGAAAAACAAAACAAAGAAAAAACAGAATCATTGGAACACGATAAAAAAGCATTGTCAGATACACTCCAGTATCAGAATAGTTTTGTCAAGATCCTTCTGGATCAGATTAATTGCGGCGTTATGGCTTATACTGTGCCGGGACGTAATCTTCTTCAGATCAACCGGGAAGCGCTGCGCCTGTTTGGATGTGAGAATTTTGATGCGGCAAGGGAAAAACTTCGTGCCGGGCAGACGCATGTGATTGTGTCACTCAAAGATCAGAAGAAGCTTTTAAAGTTTCGTAAAAAGGAAGGCTCTGTAGTTTATCGCTTTACGATCCGGAGTGATCATGAGGAAGAACGGCAGATCCTGGCGGAAAGATCCTGTATGATGCGAAACCGCAGAAGCTGGAACTCGAAAAACTGGATGAACCATTTCAAAAGCTGGGCATGGGTCTTAAGTATCTGGACCATGCAGTGCAGGAGATGAAAGCGTATTCCGCTGCTTTGTCGAATGGAATTCTTTCCGTGGAGACGCCGGGACGGGACAATTTCCTTTGTGAAAACCTGAAGAATATCCATGCAAACTTAAATCATCTGACATGGCAGGCAAAGCAGGTAGCCAAAGGAGATTATTCCCAGAAAGTATCATATCTGGGGGAATTCTCGGAAGCTTTTAACACAATGACAGAGCAGTTAAAACAGCGGGAAGGGTTCCTGATCGAAGAGGCACAGCAGGAAAAACAGCAGGCATCCATTGATCCGCTGACCCAGGTTGGAAACCGCTATTATTTTCAGCGGAAAGCAGAGCAGATGCTGCAGTCAGAAACGGAACTGGTGCTTTGTTACTGCGATCTGGATCATTTGAAGTATGTCAACGACAATTATGGGCACAGTGAGGGAGACTGGTATCTCCGCCATTTTGTGGAATCTGTGAAGAAAATTACGCGGGAGAATGATCTGTTTGCGCGGCTTGGAGGCGATGAATTCTGCATTATCCTGAAAGACTGCCCCAAAGAAGTCGCATACAGCAAAATGTACTGGATCCAGCACGATTTTGCAAAGCAATCTGAAAAACCATATGAGAAAAATTTCAGTTTTGGAATTGTGCGTGTTCCGGCACAACACGGACAGGTAGACCTTGATGAACTGATTCAACGGGCGGATCAGGCTATGTATCAGCAGAAACGCACCCATTACTTGACTAAAATGCACAAAAAAATATGATGAATTTTGTCAAGTTTGTGCACACTTTTTGCTTCTGATATGATACTATAATGGACGTAAACCCCCCAATACATTATATAGTTTTTGCAACAAAACGAAATACCTTCTCCTGAAATGACCGGTTCCCCAACCGGTCATTTTGCATTTTAAGAAAGATTTCATCGAAAATAAATTCAGGAAAGTCTAAGGTTGCCAGAAAAATAGAAAAGCGAGGAGAACCTTATGGAAGTATATGTATATATGATGCGTGCAGATGCCCCGCTCACTGCTTCGGAAGAAGAGACTCTAAAATGTCGTCTTTCTGCAGCAAGACAGAATAAAATAGAAAAGCTCCGCTATGCGGCAGACAAACGGCTGTCTCTTGGTGCGGGGCTTCTTCTGGATTACGGGTTAAACCAATTTGGTCTGAAAGAGCGGGACGAAACGTTTGCTGCGATTGAAAATGGAAAACCTTGCCTGAAAAACCATCCGGAAATTCAGTTTAATCTGTCACATTCCGGCTCTATGGTGATGGCTGCCTTTACATGCCAGAAAGACAAAAAGAACTCTGGATGTGCTGAGACAGTCGGACGCATTGAGACAGAACAGAAAGCTACTTTTTCTGGTCCCCGGGAATGGCTGGCCTGTCCTGTCGGGTGTGACGTGGAACGCAAACAGAAAGCACGTATGGAGGTAGCCAGACGTTTTTTTGCTCCTGCTGAGCAGCAGATCCTCTTATCTGCGAAAACAGAAGAGGAAAGGGATCTGTTATTTGGCCGTTTATGGACGTTAAAAGAAAGTTTTCTGAAAGTAGAAGGAAAAGGCATGGCTATGCCCCTTGACAGCTTTGCCATGGAACTTGGTGATCCTTCCCGCCTTGCCGGTGAACGTGCCAGCCAGTACCGTTTCCAGGAATTTGAACTTCCAGACTATTGTGCATCGGTGTGTGTGAAACGGAAAAATCAGTCTGAGAACGACACGTTTTTTTTCTCTTTTCAAAATCTGCAAGATATGGTATGATACCGTTAGAATTTAAAAAGGAGAAATCTGACCATATGGATATGAAACGAGTGTTTTTGAAGTTAAGCGGTGAAGCACTTGCCGGACCGAAAAAAACCGGTTTTGACGAAGATACAGTCAAAGAGGTTGCCAGACAGGTGAAAATTTCCGTTGATGCAGGCGTTCAGGTCGGCATTGTCATCGGAGGAGGCAATTTCTGGAGAGGACGTACCAGCGACGCGATCGAGCGTACCAAAGCAGACCAGATCGGTATGCTGGCTACCATCATGAACTGCATTTATGTTTCGGAAATCTTCCGCAATGCAGGCATGAAGACAGAGGTTCTGACACCGTTTGTCTGCGGCGCTGTAACAGAACTGTTTTCCAAGGATAAGGCAAACCGCTATTTTGAGGAAGGCAAGGTTGTATTCTTTGCAGGAGGAACCGGACATCCGTATTTCTCTACCGATACCGGCATCACTCTGCGGGCCGTGGAGATGGACGCAGACTGCATTCTGCTTGCAAAATCCATCGACGGCGTCTATGACAGCGATCCGGCCAAGAATCCGGATGCAAAGCGCTACGATACCATCAGCATCCAGGAGGTTATCGACAAGAAGCTTGCTGTGGTTGACCTGACTGCATCCATCATGTGCATGGAGCACAAAATGCCTATGGCAGTATTCGATTTAAATGAAAAAGACAGCATTGCAAACGCAATGCAGGGTAAAATAAACGGCACGATCGTGACCGTCGATTAACAGGAGGACACTATGCAGGAACACTTAAAGTTATACGAGGACAAAATGGAGAAATCTCTGGACGTACTGCTCGACGAGTACGCATCCATCCGCGCAGGACGTGCTAACCCGCATGTACTGGACCGCATCCGTGTAGACTATTACGGAACCCCGACCCCGCTCCAGCAGGTCGGCAACGTCAGCGTACCGGAGGCACGCATGATCGTGATCCAGCCTTGGGAGAAGAATCTGTTAAAGGAGATCGAGAAAGCAATCCTGGTTTCTGATCTGGGCATCAACCCGACCAACGACGGTAACGTGATCCGCCTGGTATTCCCGGAATTAACCGAGGAGCGCCGTAAAGATCTTGCAAAAGATGTAAAGAAAAAAGGGGAAGGTGCGAAAGTTGCAATCCGTAACATCCGCCGCGATGCCATCGACAGCATCAAGAAAATGGAAAAAGCAGGAGATATCTCCGAGGATGATTTAAAGCAGGGCGAAGAAAAGATCCAGAAGATCACCGATAAGATGATCGAGAAAGTGGACAAGGCTATCGAAACAAAGACCAAGGAGATTATGACTGTCTAGTAAAAAAGGTGGGGGAGAGCAATCTTCCCCATTTCTTTGTATGCTATTGTGGGAGGAAGATTATGTCTGAACAATTAGAGGGAATGGTGATCCCAAAACATGTGGCCCTGATCCTGGACGGCAACGGCCGCTGGGCAAAAAAACGCGGTCTGCCGCGGTCCATGGGACACAAGGAAGGTTGCGTAACGGTAGAAAAAACGGTTGAGATCGCAGCACGCATGGGAATTGAATATTTAACGGTATACGGTTTTTCCACGGAAAACTGGAAACGTTCCGCGGAAGAAGTAGGCGCGTTAATGCAGCTGTTCCGTTTTTATATGGTGCGGCTGCTGAAGGTGGCATCTGCAAACAATGTCCGGGTTAAGATGATTGGGGACCGCACCCGTTTTGATCAGGATATCATCGACGGCATTAACCGCCTGGAATCGGAAACAAAGGATAACACCGGTCTTACATTTGTGATCGCGGTCAATTACGGCGGTCGGGATGAGATCACCCGCGCAGTGAAAAAACTGGTGGAAGACTGCCAGAATGGCAAACAGAATGCAGCCGAGATTACCGAGCAGGTTGTTGCATCGTATCTGGATACTGCCGGAATGCCGGATCCGGATCTTCTGATCCGCACCAGCGGCGAGATCCGGCTTTCCAACTATCTGCTGTGGCAGCTTGCCTATACCGAGATTTATGTGACAGACTGCCTGTGGCCGGACTTTGACCAGGAAGAGCTGGAAAAAGCAATCATGGCCTACAACAAACGCGACCGGCGTTACGGCGGGGTAAAACAGGCATAAGGAGGAAACCGTATGTTTACAAAACGGCTTGTAAGCGGTATTATTCTCGTCATTCTTGCTATTATAGTAGTGGGAAAGGGCGGAGCACTGTTGTACGGAGTGACAGCGCTGATCTCCCTGATCGGCCTGTTTGAGCTGTACCGGGTGCTGAAAATTGAAAAGAATGCCATGGGAATCGTTGGGTATCTGACAGCGGTTTCGTATTATGGGCTGGTGTGGTTTGACGGGCATCATTATGTGACTCTGATGGCAATTGCTGCACTTATGGTCATGATGGCGATCTACGTGTTTACCTTCCCAAAATACCGGACAGAAGAGGTGGCAGAATCCTTTTTTGGCGTCTTCTATGTGGCGGTGATGCTGTCCTATCTGTACCAGGTGCGTGCCATGGGAGACGGAAAGTATCTGGTATGGCTGATCTTTTTAAGCTCCTGGGGCTGCGATACCAGTGCCTACTGTGTTGGTATGCTGCTTGGAAAACACAAGCTGGCTCCTGTCTTAAGCCCGAAAAAGTCCATTGAGGGGGCCGTGGGCGGTGTAGCAGGCGCAGCACTTTTAGGCTTCTTATTTGCCACGGTATTTGGCGGACACATGACAGAGCTGATGTATCCAAGACTGGCATGCACGCTGTCCTGTGCCATTGCGGCGGTCATCTCCCAGATCGGGGACCTGGCGGCTTCTGCCATCAAGCGGAATCATGGCATCAAGGATTACGGAAATTTGATCCCGGGACATGGCGGAATCCTGGACCGGTTTGACAGCATGCTGTTTACGGCTCCGGCGATTTTCTTTGCACTTTTATTTTTGCCGTAACAGGACTCTGTTTTGATCGTCCGTATTGAAAATTATATGCCAGTCTGCATAATACAGGCTGGAAAAGGAGATACAAATGAAACGTATAGCGATTTTAGGTTCTACCGGCTCCATCGGTACCCAGACCCTGGAAGTCGTGGAGAACAATCAGGATATTCAGGTAACGGCCCTAGCAGCCGGAAGCAACATTGTACTGCTCGAGGAGCAGATCCGCAAATTCCATCCGACACTGGTGTGCGTATGGGATGAGAAGAAAGCGGCAGAATTAAAAACAAACATTGCCGATCTTTCCGTGAAGGTGGTAAGCGGCATGGATGGTCTTTTGGAGGTGGCCGTCCAGCCAGAGTCAGAGATTTTAGTAACAGCGATCGTAGGCATGATCGGCATCCGCCCGACGATCGCAGCCATGAAGGCAGGAAAAGATATTGCGCTGGCAAATAAGGAAACGCTGGTAACGGCAGGACACATCATCATACCGCTTGCAAAAGCGGTTGGTGTGAAGATCCTTCCGGTAGACAGCGAGCACAGTGCTATTTTCCAGAGCTTAAACGGCGAAGACAAAAAAGCAATTCACAAGATCCTGTTAACGGCATCCGGTGGCCCGTTCCGTGGTTGGACGAAAGAACAGCTGGCAGGTGTGCGTCCGGAGGATGCTTTAAAGCATCCAAACTGGACCATGGGAAGAAAGATTACGATCGATTCGTCAACTATGGTGAACAAGGGACTGGAGGTCATGGAGGCGCGCTGGCTGTTTGGCGTGGAGATGGACCAGGTCCAGGTGGTGGTACAGCCGCAGAGTGTCATTCACTCTATGGTAGAGTTCGAGGATGGCGCAGTCATTGCGCAGCTTGGCACTCCGGATATGAAGCTGCCGATCCAGTATGCCCTCTATTATCCAGAGCGGAAGTTTTTGCCGGGAGAGCGTCTGGATTTTGCAAAGCTGGGAAGAATTACGTTTGAGAACCCGGATATGGAAGTCTTCCGTGGCTTAAAGCTTGCTTATGAAGCAGGAACACGCGGCGGTTCCCTTCCGACGGTTTACAATGCGGCGAACGAGTATGCTGTAGGGAAATTCTTAAACCGCGAGATTTCCTACCTGACCATCATCGATATGATCGAGGGTGCCATGGAACATCACAAGGTTGTGGAAAATCCGGACGTAGATGCCATACTTGCCGCAGAACGGGAAACCTATGAATATATAGAAAGCAGGTGGTAGTTTGCTGAACATTCTTGCAGCAGTGCTGCTGTTTGGATTTATCGTACTGGTGCACGAATTCGGGCATTTTCTGCTGGCGAAATGCAGCGGGATCGGAGTTGTGGAATTCTCGGTCGGCATGGGACCGCGCCTGATCAGTTTTCAAAAAGGCGAGACCCGCTATTCCATCAAGGCGCTGCCGTTTGGCGGTTCCTGCATGATGGTGGGAGAGGACGCAGAAAATCCGGACCCGAAGGCTTTTAATAATAAGCCGGTATTATCCCGCATCGCGGTGATCGCGGCGGGGCCGGTGTTTAACTTTATCCTGGCATTTTTATTTGCCATGATCATCGTGGCACAGGTGGGCCACGACGCTCCGGTCTTGACCGGAGTTATGGAAGGCAGCCCGGCCGAGGAGGCAGGACTGCAGGCTGGCGACTGCATCACCAGAATCAACGGACGCCACATTACGGCGTACCGGGATATCATGCTGTATACCTTTTCCCATCCGGGACAGGAGATGAAGGTACAGTTTACAAGACTTTCCGATGGCCTGGCGGGCACAGAAGCCGGAGCCTCTGCAGAAGCGACAGGCAAGAACGATGGTCCGACCTCCGGTATGGTAGTTTTGACCCCGCGCTTTAGCGAGGAATACAATTCCTACATGATGGGTGTCCAGTTTGGTGGTTACCAAAAGGTACACGGAATTTTGCCGCTCATTCATTACAGTGCCTATGAGGTAAAATACTGTGTCATGTCCACGATGGACAGTCTTGGTATGCTGTTTCGGCACCAGATCCGTGCCGAGGAGGCTGTGACCGGACCGGTTGGTATCGTGAACATGGTAGGGGAAACTGTGCAGGAGGGGCGCCAGATCGGTGCCCGTGCCGTGGCTTTAGTTCTGGCAAACTGGGTTCTGCTCTTAAGCTCCAGCCTCGGGATCATGAATCTTTTGCCGATCCCGGCTTTGGACGGCGGACGTCTTGTGTTTCTGCTCATTGAGCTGGTACGAGGAAAGCCGGTGGACCCGGAAAAAGAAGGTATGGTGCATATGGCCGGTATGGCAGTGCTGATGACGCTTATGGTTCTGGTACTTTTCAACGATATCCGGAACCTGATGTAGTATAGAAACGAAAAAGGGGAATTGCAAATGGAACGCAAAATGACAAAGGAGATCCGGATCGGAAACCGGAAGATCGGAGGAGGAAATCCGATCCTGATTCAGTCGATGTGCAACACCAAAACGGAGGATGCAGCGGCAACCGTGGCACAGATCTTAAAGCTGGAGCAGGCTGGCTGTGACATTATCCGTGTGGCAGTGCCGACCATGGAGGCAGCAGAAAGCTTAAAGACCATCAAACGCCAGATCCATATTCCGCTGGTGGCAGACATTCATTTTGATTACCGTCTTGCCATTGCAGCCATGGAGTGCGGTGCAGACAAGATCCGCATCAATCCGGGAAATATCGGAAGCCGGGAGCGGGTGCAGGCAGTTGTGAATAAGGCGAAGGAATATGGAGTGCCGATCCGCGTCGGCGTGAACAGTGGTTCCCTGGAAAAGCCGCTCATTGAAAAGTATGGTGGTGTGACAGCGGAAGGAATTGTTGAGAGCGCCCTGGAGAAGGTTGCCATGATCGAGCAGATGGGCTATGACAATCTGGTTATCAGCATCAAGTCCTCCGATGTTTTAATGTGTGTAAAAGCGCATGAGATCATCAGCAAAAAGACGGATTATCCGCTTCATATCGGCATTACCGAATCCGGTACGCTGACTTCTGGAAATATCAAGTCTGCAGTGGGACTTGGCATTATTCTTCATGAGGGAATCGGAGATACCATCCGTGTTTCTTTAACCGGGGACCCGGTCGAAGAAATCAAATCCGCGAAGCTGATCTTAAAAACCCTGGGTCTTCGAAAGGGCGGCGTGGAAGTGGTTTCCTGTCCGACCTGTGGAAGAACGAAGATCGATCTGATTGGTCTGGCAAACCAGGTAGAAAATATGGTAACCGAGTTTGACCAGCTTGACGTGAAGGTTGCAGTTATGGGCTGTGTTGTGAATGGACCGGGCGAGGCGAAAGAAGCAGATCTCGGAATTGCAGGCGGCTGCGGCGAGGGTCTTCTGATCCGCAAAGGGGAAGTGATCCGCAAACTGCCGGAGAACGAACTCCTTTCTGCGCTTCATGATGAGCTTGCGGCACTTGCGAAGGAACAGGGGAAGTTGTAATACATGAAACCATTTTTGGAAGTATTTCCGGGCTTACATATGACAGACCAGATGCAGGAGCTTTTAACCCTGGTGAAGGTAGACCGCGTGTCCCTTACCAGGGATAGAAGCTCTCTTCGTGTCTATATCGTAAGTCCAAGACTGATTGATAAACGAAATATCTGGTCTCTGGAAAAAGGCATCCGTGACCAGCTTTTTCCGGGAAAACAGATCCAGATCCGTGTTTTCGAAAAATATACGCTGTCTGAGCAGTATACGCCGGAAAAATTGTTAACGGCATACAAAGACAGCCTGCTCGCAGAGCTGAAGGAATATAGTATTGTAGAGTATTCGATCTTCCGGAAAGGAGCATGTACCTTCCCTAAACCGGATCTTCTTCATATGACGGTGGAAGATACCATGGTCAACCGCGATAAGGCCGGCGAACTGAAACGGGTGCTGGAGAAGGTCTTTCATGAGCGCTGTGGACTGCTAGTGGAGATTGAATACGAGTATGTTGCGCCCACGCGTGCAAAGGCTTCGATTGAGCGGGAACTGCAGGCAAAGCAGGAGGCGGAGCGCATGACGGCGAAAGTCGCTGCGGTGCTTAGTCTGAATGCGGCAACCGGAACTGACGGGGAAGTACTCCCGGCAGGAACCGATGGATATGGACATGGCGGACATGGAAGCGGAGCAGCTGGTGCCGGGGCACATGGAACTGCAGGACAGAATGGAGTTGCCGGAAAGGGTCAGACTGGAAACAATCCGGGCGCAAATAGCCAGAACGGCAAAAACGGCCAGTCTGGTGCCGGAAAAGCTGCTGCGGCAAACGGGGTGAATGGCGCTAAGGGCGGAGGCTTCTCTGGTGGGGAGGCGCGTCCGGGACAGCTGCGCTCCGGCAAAAAAGACTTTAAGAAGAACGACTGGAGTTCCGGCGGCTACCGCAAGAAATCGGATAATCCGGATGTTTTGTTCGGTCGTGACTTTGAAGATGACTTTACGGAAATCGAGAAGATTGAAGGAGAAATCGGTGAGGTTACGATCCGCGGCAAGATCCTGGACAAGGACAGCAGAGAGCTTCGCAGCGGAAAAACCATCATCATTTTCCATATTACAGATTTTACCGATACCATTACCGTAAAAGTTTTTGCGAATGAAGACACGCTGGAAGATTTAAATGCGGCGATCAAGCCGGGAACCTTCATCCGTCTGCGCGGCATGACAACGATTGACCGGTTTGACGGCGAACTGACGATCGGTTCTGTGCGTGGTATCAAGAAAGCAGAAGATTTCACCAGCAAACGTATGGACCATAGTCCGGTGAAGCGCGTGGAGCTGCACTGCCATACCAAGATGAGTGATATGGATGGTGTCTCGGATGTGGCGAGTATCATCAAAAAGGCCAAGGAATGGGGCATGGAAGCGCTTGCAGTTACCGACCATGGCTGTGTGCAGGCTTTCACGGAGGCCAGCCATGCACTGGATAAAAACGATCCGTTTAAGATGCTCTACGGCGTGGAAGGTTATCTGGTTGATGATATGAAGGAACTGGTCGAGAACGCTAAGGGCCAGACCTTTGCGGACTCTTTTGTTGTGTTTGATATCGAGACCACCGGTTTTAGCCCGGAGAAAAATAAGATTATCGAGATCGGTGGAGTGAAAGTGGAGCAGGGCGTGATCACCGATAAGTTCAGTACGTTTGTCAATCCGGATGTACCGATCCCGTTTGAGATTGAACAGCTGACTGGTATCAACGACAACATGGTGCTCCCGGCACCGAAGATTGACGTGATCCTGCCGCAGTTTCTGGAATTCTGTAAGGGCTGCAGCCTGGTGGCGCACAATGCGTCCTTCGATGTGAGCTTTATCGCCCAGAATGCCATGCTGCTTGGTCTGCCGTTTGACCCGACCGTCCTGGATACGGTGGCGCTTGCAAGACATCTCTTGCCGAATTTAAACCGCTTTAAGCTGGATACCGTCGCAAAGGCTTTGAATATCTCGCTGGAAAATCACCACCGGGCAGTCGACGATGCGGGCTGTACCGCGGAAATCTTTGTAAAATTTATTGAAATGTTAAAAGAACGCGGAGTTGAGGATCTGGCTCAGTTAAACCAGATGAGCACGCTTAGTGCGGATATGATCAAAAAGCTTCCCACCAATCATGTCATCATCATTGCGAAAAATGAGGTAGGACGCATCAACTTGTACCGCCTGGTATCCTGGTCCCACATCGATTATTTCGCAAAGCGTCCGCGTATTCCAAAGAGTGTGTTAAACCAGTACCGGGAGGGACTGCTCATTGGCTCCGCCTGTGAGGCAGGAGAACTTTACCAGGCGCTGCTGCGCGGACTTCCAGAAGCTGACATTGTCAAGATTGCGAATTTCTATGACTTCCTGGAAATCCAGCCGCTTGGAAACAATGCGTTTATGCTGCGCGATGAGAAGAGTCCGGTCAAGACCGAAGAAGACTTAAAAGATTTAAACCGCCGTATTGTGAAACTTGGTGAAACACTTGGAAAGCCGGTCTGCGGCACCTGTGACGTGCATTTCTTAAATCCGGAGGATGAAGTTTACCGCCGTATCCTCATGGCCGGACAGGGCTTTAACGATGCCGACCAGCAGGCTCCGCTGTATTTAAGAACGACGGAAGAGATGCTGAAGGAATTTGCGTATCTGGGACCGGATAAGGCAGAAGAGGTCGTCATTACCAATACCCGCATGATTGCGGACATGTGTGAGAAAATCTCGCCGGTGCGTCCGGATAAGTGCCCGCCGGTCATTGAAAATTCCGATGAAACTTTGCGTAAGATCTGTTACGACCAGGCCCATGAGATGTACGGGGAAGACCTGCCGCAGATCGTATCGGCGCGTCTGGAAAAGGAACTGAACTCCATCATTTCCAATGGTTTCGCCGTGATGTATATCATCGCACAGAAACTGGTGTGGAAGTCGAATGAGGATGGTTATCTGGTTGGCTCCCGTGGTTCCGTAGGATCTTCTTTCGTGGCGAACATGGCAGGTATCACGGAGGTAAATTCGTTAAGTCCGCATTACCTGTGCCCGAAATGCCATTACTCGGATTTCGATTCTGCGGATGTAAGGAAATTCTCCGGTATGGCCGGCTGTGACATGCCGGATATGCGCTGCCCGAAGTGTGGTGCGATGATGACCAAGCAGGGCTTTGATATCCCGTTCGAGACATTCCTGGGATTCAAGGGCGATAAGGAGCCGGATATCGACTTAAACTTCTCGGGTGAGTATCAGAGTAAGGCGCACGATTATACCGAGGTTATTTTCGGAAAAGGCCAGACCTTCCGCGCGGGAACCATTGGTACGCTGGCGGATAAGACCGCATTTGGCTTTGTAAAGCGCTATTACGAGGAGCGCGGCATTCACAAGCGAAACTGTGAGATCGACCGCATTGTACAGGGCTGCGTGGGCGTGCGCCGTACGACCGGTCAGCATCCGGGCGGTATAGTCGTACTGCCGATCGGAGAGGAAATCTATTCCTTTACTCCGGTCCAGCGTCCGGCAAACGATATGACGACCTCCACGGTGACCACGCATTTCGATTACCACTCGATTGACCATAACCTGTTAAAGCTTGATATTTTAGGACATCAGGACCCGACCATGATCCGTATGCTGCAGGATTTAACCGGCCTGGACCCGGTAAAAGATATTCCTCTGGATTCTCCGGAGGTCATGTCCCTGTTCCAGAACACCTCTGCGTTAGGCATCACGCCGGATGACATCGGCGGATGTAAGCTCGGTGCGCTTGGAATCCCGGAGTTCGGTACGGACTTTGCGATGCAGATGTTACTTGACGCGCAGCCGAAATATTTTTCTGATCTGGTCCGCATTGCCGGACTGGCACATGGTACCGATGTATGGCTGGGCAACGCGAAAGACCTCATCATAAGCGGGCAGGCCACCATTCAGACGGCGATTTGCTGTCGAGATGATATCATGGTGTATCTGATCCAGATGGGCCTGGAGGAGGGACTTTCCTTCACGATCATGGAGAGTGTGCGAAAAGGCAAGGGTCTGAAACCGGAGTGGATCGAGGAAATGAAAAAACACGATGTGCCCCAGTGGTATATCGATTCCTGCTTAAAGATCAAGTACATGTTCCCGAAAGCCCATGCGGCGGCCTACGTTATGATGGCATGGCGTGTGGCGTACTGCAAGGTGTTCTATCCACTGGCTTACTATGCGGCATTCTTCAGTATCCGCGCGAACGGGTTTTCCTATGAGCTGATGTGCCTGGGCCGGGATAAGTTGGAATATCATCTGGCAGACTTTAAAAAGAGAGCGGATTCTCTCTCCAAGGCTGAGCAGGATACCCTGCGCGATATGCGTATCGTTCAGGAAATGTACGCGCGCGGTTATGATTTTATGCCGATCGACATTTACCGCGCCCAGGCAGACCGCTTCCAGGTGATCGACGGAAAGCTGATGCCATCTTTAAGCAGCATCGCAGGTCTGGGTCTGAATGCAGCGGAGGGTGTGGTTTACGCGGCGAAGGATGGTCCGTTCTTATCGCGCGAGGATTTCAGAAACCGTACCAAGGTCAGTAAGACGATCTGCGACCTGATGAACGATCTGGGACTTTTAGGAGATCTGCCGGAAAGCAACCAGCTGTCACTGTTTGATTTCTAAAAGAGGCACAGAATGCTTGGTTTGCAGGGAGATGGTTTCTTTGCCATACAACATTTTTCGACAGAATGTGCAAAAGGGATTTACAACCACAGGTCTTCCTGGCTATAATTAAATATTAAATCGATGTAAAATCGAAATCAAGATATCTGCTGCCTGCGCAGCGCGTAAGCAGCAGTGATATAGTATCAAATAAAGGGAAAGTGAGAAACAAAAGATGGGAATTGTAGTGATCGGTGCTGTTTTTATGGATCTTAAGGGGTATTCCACATCCCCGTATATCCCATCCGGACGAAATGCCGGAATCATCGTACAGAACCACGGTGGGGTATCCAGAAATGTAGCAGAGGATATTGCGAATGTAGAATTGAAGCCAACCTTTGTCAGCCTGGTGGATGACAACTCGATGGGAGAGGATATCATCCGCAAACTGGACCGCCATAAAGTAAACACCAAGTATATCCGGAAACTTCCGGATGGCATGGGAACCTGGCTGGCTGTATTTGACCATGAGGGAGATGTGGTGGCATCGGTTTCCAAACGGCCGGACCTTACACCAATTGGGAATATTTTAGACGAGCAGGGCGATGAAATCTTCAAAGATGCAGACAGCATTGCGGTAGAGATCGATCTGGATAAGGATATCATGAAAAAAATCTTCCAGTATGCTGAAAAATATAACAAAGATGTATATGCCCTGGTGTCCAACATGACGATCGCAGTAGAGCGCAGGGATTTCTTAAGAAAGACCTCCTGTTTTGTCTGCAACCAGCAGGAGATGGGGATTCTCTTTTCAGAAGATTATGAGAACAAGACACCGGAAGAACTGGCAGACATTCTGGCAGACCGCATTAAGTCTGCCCGTATTTCCCGCATGGTCGTGACGATGGGCGGAGAGGGCGCAGTCTACGCGGACAGCTATGGAAACCGCGGCTTTGTTCCGGCACTGAAGGTCGATGTTGTCGATACGACCGGAGCCGGTGATGCATTTTTTGCCGGAGTCTGCATGGGTCTCACTTATGGAAAGACCATGGCAGAAGCCTGCAGCATTGGTACACGTCTGGCTTCTACGGTCATTACTACTTCGGAAAACATCTGCCCGCGCTTTATGCCGGAGGAATTTGGAATCAAACCGGTTCAGAAATAAACGATACGGAAGGGAAAAGAACATGGAGAGCATCATAATCGGAATTGCCGGTGGATCCGGCTCAGGTAAATCTACCTTTACAAACAGAATCAAGAGCTATTTTGGGGACGATGTGGCGGTTTTGTACCACGATAACTATTACCGCTGCCAGGACGGAGTTCCGTTCGAGACACGTGTGAAGGTAAATTATGATCATCCGGATTCTCTGGAGACCGATCTTTTGATCGAACACTTAAAGGAGTTAAAGGCAGGAAGATCGATCGAGAGCCCTGTATATGACTACAGCCAGCATAACCGTTCCAACGAAACAGTCCGGATCGACCCGAAGCCGATCATTATCGTAGAGGGAATTCTGCTTCTGGCTGATGAGCGCTTAAGAAGCCTTCTCGACATCAAGGTTTACGTGGAAGCCGATGCTGATGAGCGTATCCTGCGCCGCATTTCCAGAGACGTATCGGAGCGTGGCCGTGATCTGAATGGAATCATTGAGCAGTATCTGACCACAGTAAAACCGATGCATTATCTCTATGTAGAGCCGACCCGTTCCAAGGCTGATGTTGTCATCAACAGTGGTAAAAACGACGTAGCGTTTGACCTGTTTGTCTCCAAGATCAGCCGGCTTCTGGAAGAACGGGAAAAAGAAAGTTAGAAAGCAAAAAGAAATTTAGAAAAATTTAAGAATTAGTGTGAAGAAAAGGAGGACATCCAAATGAAAGAAAAGAAAGAACGGGCCAAACGTTTGCCTACCTTTGCGGAATCGATCACACCGATCATCGCAATGCTTCTGATCTTAACGATCGGAAAGGGCGTATTTGGCTACAGCACAGAGCCGCTTCTGATCATGGTAGCAGCGATCGCGGCATTCATTGCATTCCGCGTTGGTGTGACCTGGGACGAGATGATGGATGAGATCTGCACCAAGATCGCAAAAGGCATGCCTGCAATCCTGATCCTGGTTTGCGTTGGTGCCATGGTCGGCACATGGATGGCAGCCGGAACCATTCCGCTTATGATTTATTACGGCGTACAGATCGTAAACCCGAAATTCATGCTGGTTACCGCATTTCTGATCGAGGCAGTGGTATCCGTTGTTACCGGTACCTCCTGGGGTTCCGTTGCGACCATGGGTGTTGCACTCATGGGAATTGCAAGTGCCCTTGGCGTTTCCCTTCCGGCAACTGCAGGTGCATGTATTGCAGGTTCCTACTTCGGCGATAAGATGTCTCCGCTGTCCGATACCACAAACCTGGCTCCGATCGCGGCAGGAAGCACCTTGTACGAGCATATCGGACATATGTTCTACACCACCGTACCGGCAACCATTGTTTCCCTGGTGGTATATGCCATTGCAGGTATGAATGCAAATGTAACTGCAGATATTACCTCTGATACGGTTACCACCTTACTGGACCAGCTTTCTTCCATGTATAGCTGGAATCTGCTGGTCATCATTCCGGTACTGATCGTTCTGGGCGGTTCCCTGCTTCAGAAACCAACCATTCCGGTTATGCTTCTTTCTACTTTCGTAGCAGGTGTTGAGGGAATCTTCATTCAGCACGTGGAATTAGGCGATGTGCTGAAAGCAACCGTAAACGGCTTTAACGTATCCATGATCCACCGCGCAGGCTTCGACACAGAGACCTGCTCTGAGGCAGTAACCAAGCTGTTAAACCGCGGCGGTATGAACGGCATTATGAGCACCACACTTCTGGTATTCTGCGCATTCTGCTTTGCAGGTATCATGAGTAAGGCAGGCTGCCTGGATGTTGTGCTTCAGAAAATCTTAAGCGTGGCAAAGAGCACCGGTGCGCTGATCACTGCAACCGTTGCAGCATGTATCACTATGGCACTGACAACCGGTAACTCTTACCTTTCTATCCTGATCCCGGGCGAGATGTTCCGTGACGCTTACAAAGAGCGCGGACTGGCAGCCAAGAACCTGTCCCGTACCCTGGAGGATGCTGGTACTGTAGTCGTACCGCTGATCCCGTGGTCCGCAGCAGGTGCTTACATGGCATCCACCCTGGGTGTAGAGACACTGGATTATCTCCCGTGGGCAATCCTGTGCTATACCGGCTGGATCTTTGCAATCATCTGGGGCTTCACCGGTTTTGGTATCGCAAAGCTGAAAGATGAGGAGAAAAAGGAGAACTAAATGGTATGTCCAGAGTACTTTTGATAAAAAATGCAAACCTGTATGATCCGGAGCCACAGGGCCTCCGCGACATCCTGGTGGTAGATGAAAAAGTATTAACTGTGGCAGAGCACATCGATCCACCGGAACTTCCTGTTCTGGTGGAAGTTGTTTCTGCAGAAGGAAAAACGGTGATCCCGGGTTATGTAGACCAGCATGTCCATGTGATCGGAGGAGGCGGTGAGGCGGGGCCTTACAGCCGGACACCGGAAGTCATGCTTTCCGATGTCACAACAGCTGGCGTTACCACCGTGATCGGAGTTCTTGGAACCGATGGAACCGGACGTCACCCGGAATCGCTGCTGGCAAAGGTGCGTGGTCTGGAAACAGAAGGAATCAGTGCCTATATGCTGACTGCATCCTATGAGATTCCGCTTCGGACCATGACCGGAGATGCCAGACGAGACATCATTCTGATCGATAAAGTGCTGGGAATCGGAGAGATCGCATTGTCAGACCACCGTTCTTCCCAGCCGACAAAGGATGAAGTAAAACGGATCCTAACCCAGGCAAGATTGGGCGGTATGCTTTCTGCCAAGGCTGGGGTTGTTCAGTTTCATATGGGAATCGGAAAAAATGGAATCCAGATGCTGTTTGAGATTCTGGATGAAACGGAGATTCCGGCAAGACATATGATTCCGACCCATGTAAACCGGGCACCGCACCTGTTTGAACAGGCGAAAGAGCTGGCACGCCGTGGCGGTTACATTGACATTACCTCTGGAATCCGGGAAGAAGATGGTTTTACAAACTGCATCAAGCCAAGCGAAGCCATCCGCATCTGTATGGAAGAGGGAGTGCCGATGGAGCAGATCACCATGAGTTCTGACGGAAACGGAAGCATGAGCGTTCCGCTTCCGGACGGAGGCGCAAGGCTTCTGGTCACCAGACTTTCCTCCCTCCACGAAGAAGTGCGGGACGCCGTTTTTTCGGGTGTGCCGATTGAAAAAGCCATTCAGATCTGCGGGGCTAATCCGGCAAGAGCCAATGGTCTGTACCCGAAAAAAGGCTGTATCCGCCCGGGAAGCGACGCGGATATCCTGTTTTTGAATGAGGAGTTTTTGGTTGATACCGTGTTTGCGCGGGGCAGAAAAATGGTAGAGCATGGAAAAGCACTGGTAAAGGGAACATTTGAAACGAACTAAGATTTTTAAAGGAGAGCTGCCACATCCCTAAGAGGTTTAGACGGCAGTCTGCTTGTATAGTGAAAAAGAAAGAGACAGGAGAGCAGACATTATGATCAAGTTACTGAAAAATGCAGAAGTTTACGCACCAGAAAAACTGGGCAAAAAGGATCTTTTGATCGAAGGAGAGAAGGTTCTTCTGATGCAGGATACGATCGAAGGTTATGAGGGGCTTCCGGGAGTGGAAACCTATGACCTGGAAGGAAAAATCCTTGTACCGGCTTACATTGATATGCACGTACACATCACCGGAGGCGGCGGTGAGCAGGGACCGGCTTCCCGTGTGCCGGAATCTCAGCTCAGCGAATTTTTCAAGAACGGAATCACCACGGTAGTCGGACTGCTCGGAACCGATGGCGTAACCCGCAGCGTGGAAAACCTGGTTGCAAAGGCCCGCGCCCTGACTGAAGAGGGCATGACTGTCTACACCCTGACCAGCTCCTACGGCTATCCGCCGACCACCCTGACCGGCAGCGTGGAGCGCGACATCATTCTGGTTCCGCCGATGATCGGTGTAAAGGTAGCAGTATCCGATCACAGAAGCTCCAATCCGGGTGGCGAAGAGCTGATCGCCCTGGCAACTGCAGCACGCAGAGCGGGTTTACTTAGCAATACGCCGGGGCTTGTCACCATGCATATGGGTGACGGGGACGGAAAGCTGGATCCAATTTTCTATGTACTGGATCATTCCGACGTACCAGCAAAGAATCTGCTTCCGACCCACATCTTGCGCAATCCGGGCCTGATCGATGCAGGTGCCGAGCTTGTAAGACGCGGCGGCTACATTGACTGCACTGCAGGCGCAGACGATGTTGAAGTCGAAGCGGATACCATGAAGCTTTATGAGCTTTTACACCGCGACGGCGTAAATCTGGATCATGTAACTTTATCCAGTGATGCATTCGGAAGCCAGCCGCGCTTCAATGAAGAAGGCGAGTGCATCGGCTTAACCTATGCATCTCCAAAGTATCTGCACCGCACCATCCAGATCCTGGTAAGAGAAGGTATGCCGCTTGAGCAGGCATTGAAGCTCTTAACCAGCACTCCGGCAGTCTTACTGGGACAGGAAGGAAAGAAAGGCTGCGTGGCAGAGGGCGCAGATGCCGACCTGTTGGTATTAGACAAAGATTTAAACATCGACAGTCTGTTTGCACGCGGTAAAGTGGCTGTGTGGAAGCAGGAAGTGAAGATGAAGGGCAGATTTGAGCAGTAAATAGTTGAGATATCCTGTAGGAATGGAACGTACTGGTACTTCTGGAGAATAAACATGACAGACTTATACTTTTTTATTTTAACTGCCATTAATCTTTTTGTTTTGGTGTTCATGTGTGTATTAGTGCAGCTGAGCGAGAACTTGAATCCAAAGCAGACAAGAAGATTTCTTTTTACCTTCATTCTGATTGGTGGAATTTCCATTCTTGAGATGATTTCCGTTCTGGTGAACGACGGACCAGTCTGGCTGCGTGCAGTCAATATCCTTTCCAATTATTTGGGATTTGGTCTGACGCCGGCAGTGCCGCTCTGTCTTGTTTATACAATGGAGAGGTCCGAACATATGAAATGGAGCCTCCGGGTCGCGATTGGTATGGAAATATTCTATTTTGTGGCATTGACGGTTTCTTTGTTTTCGAAAAGCATGGTCTTTTCGGTGGATGCTGCAAATCATTATTCCAGAGAAGCCGGATTTCGTGTTTATATGCTGATGTACTATGCTGGAATCGGCTATCTTTTGTTCAATACACTGGAGATGGCACAGAGTTTTCAGAACCGCGGAAGAGAGTTGATCTACGGACTTGCCGGATTTCTTGCAGTTGGAACCCTGGTACAGGTTTTGATTCCGTCTGTTCATATCACATGGCTGTGTATTACCTTGATCGCAGTGCTTTTTTTCCTGTACTGCAATGAAATGTGGAACCAGCTGGATGGTCTGACCGGACTTTTAAGCCAGAAAAGCTATCTGAACCGTACTTTGAACTTGCGCGCAGAGGATAAGATGCTGATCGTGTTTGATGTAGACAATTTCAAACAGATCAATGACACGTATGGACATCTGGCAGGAGACCGGTGCCTTAGGGAGATTGCCGGCTGCTTGAACAAAGCCTATAGCCGATATGGAAACTGTTACCGGATTGGCGGTGACGAGTTTTGTGTACTTTTGCGGCAGGTGGAAAAAGAAGAACTCTGCAAGGAAAAATTTTTCTGGATTATGGAAAAACGAAGAAAAGTGGTTTCGATTCTCCCAGGAGTTTCCTATGGAAGTGCAGAACTTCTGGAGAAAGAAAGCATTCGTGATGCGAAAGCACGGGCCGATCAGCAGATGTATGAAAATAAAAAAGAACGCAAGGAGCAGAAACTGAGATGATCAACAATCCGATTATAGAATTCGATGTGCATGGCATGCGCACGGAGGAAGCGGTTGCGGCCGTACAGAAAAAAGTAGAGCAGGCGGAAAGTTCCGTCTATAAAATCAGGGTGATCCATGGTTATAACGGAGGAACCCGGATCCGCAGTGCGATCCGGGAGGAGTTCAGCTATGGGCGTGAACCGAAGGTAAAGCGGATTGTGATGGGAGCAAATGAGGGAATTACAGAACTGATTTTGCGGGAATTATAAAAAAGTGGTTGTTGTGAATGGAATTGCTTTGGCTGATCCATTTCATAACAGCCATTTTTTTATTTCTTTAGAAGGTGTCAGGATGCTGCCATGTTACAAAGACAGGAGTACAAATTGAAAAATTCGTCATTTTTACCTATGAAAATATGCCCGAAACAGGAGGGAAAAACCGTGCAAAAATCTTGTGTACTTGTCGACAAGACAAAAAATGATAGAAAATTCTAAAGCGGAAAAAAGGTGGTTGTTAAATTGGTAACGGAATAAGACTTGTTGAGGAAGGATTGAGGCAGAAAAAGCAGGTGAAATGGTATGTATATATCGACATGTTTGCATGGAAATGCCAAGATTTCTGCATGTTTTGATGAATTGACTGTTCCAATTCTATTCCTTCAAAGTGGATCAACCAATCATACTTTGTTAAGAAAATTACGCCCAAAAACAGCAAAAAAATATTGTAAAAGTTACATATTGAACAAAAACACACGACTGAATATAATCGAATCATCAAAAATGACCGCGGAACATAAAAGACATGAGGGGTTCATATCTCGAGATTTACAGAATTGGTTTAGCAAATGGTTGCAATTGGTTTAGCAAATTTTGGGAGGTGTTTCTATGTTTTCTTTGTTTCTTCTGGCTATGATCCCGATCCTCTGGCTGGTGGTTGCCCTAAGTATTTTAAAAATGCCGGGACACAAGGCTTGTGTGATCGCATGGATCCTGACGGCAGTATTATCGGTTGTTTGTTGGAAGTTTCCGGTTTCCAGCATGGCTACGGCAACATTGGAAGGTGTGTTGAATGCCTTGTGGCCGATCTGTCTGGTTATCATCGCAGCATTATTTACCTATAACCTGATCTTAAAGACCGGGGCAATGGAAGAAATCAAAAAGATGTTAGCGAGTGTTTCCAGAGACAAGAGAGTGTTAATTCTTCTGATCGGCTGGGGATTTGGAAACTTTATGGAAGGCATGGCTGGATTTGGAACTGCAGTTGCCATTCCGGCATCCATGCTGGCAGGTATCGGAGTTGACCCGATCGGCGCTGTTGTTGGCTGCCTGGTTGTAAACTCTACGCCTACCGCCTTTGGTTCTGTCGGAGTTCCGACGGTGACACTGGTTTCCGTAGCCGGAGTAGAGACGATGGCGCTTTCCACCCATGTAGCAATGCTTCAGAGCATTCTGGTGATTCTTTCCCCGTTCCTTTTAGTAGCGATCGGAGCAAGAAGCATCAAAGCATTAAAGGGTATGGTTCCCATGATCCTGATCGCGGCACTGTCTTACCTGATTCCCTGGTACGCAGCAGCGTGCTTTATCGGACCGGAACTTCCGGATATCATCGGTTCGATCTGTTCCATGATTTGCATTGTTCTGGCATCCAGAGTGCTGAACCAGAATCCGGAACCGGAATATGCGATTGAAGTAGCGGAGGATGCGAAAGATCACAAATTCACCGTGGGTGAAGGATTAAAAGCCTGGTGTCCATTCGTTCTGATCTTCATCTTGCTTATGGCAACCTCGAATCTGTGTCCGCCAATCCACAATGCGATTGCAGGAATCAAAACTTCGGTTCAGGTTTACAGCGGCGAAAATGCCGGAAAGCTTTCCTTTAGCTGGATCAACACACCGGGTGTGATTATTTTCATCGCAGCAGTGATCGGCGGTCTGGTACAGGGAGCTACGTTTCAGGAAATGCTTCAGGTACTTGTTGAGACACTCAAAAAGTACTGGAAGACGATCGTTACGATCTGCTCGGTTATGGCAACCGCAAAGATCATGAGTTACAGCGGCATGATCTCCGATATCGCAAATCTTTTAGTAGCAGTTGCAGGAAGTGCTTATCCGTGCATCGCACCGCTGATCGGAGCAGTTGGAGCATTTGTAACCGGTTCCGGAACATCGACCTGCGTGCTGTTTGGCGGACTTCAGAGCCAGACCGCTGCATCGCTTGGATTTGACCCGTCCTGGATGGCGGCAGCCAACGTCTGCGGCGCAGGAATCGGCAAGATGGTTTGCCCGCAGAGTATTGCGATCGGTGCAGGCGCGATTGGAGCAGTAGGATCTGAGAGTAAGATCCTCGGTGCAGTATTTAAATACTTTGCACTGTTTGTAGTACTGGCCGGCATTATCTGTTATGCGGGCGTGCTGATGGGAATCTGATCCCTCACCTCAGCACAAATCAAAATGGTATTTATGATTCAACAAATACATTTATATGACAATGAATTTCTGAAAGGGAGGATATGGATATGAGTTACATTATTTCTGAGGACGGCAAGGAGCTTTTAAAGGATGTCCGCGATTTCTGCATCAATGAAGTAAAAGAGCAGGTGAAGGAATACGACATTTCCGGTGAGTGGCCGAAGGAGATTTACGATCAGGCCATTGAGATGCAGCTTCATATGATGGATGTTCCGGAGGAGTACGGCGGACTTGGTCTGGATCATATGGACCAGGCAGCTATCATGGAGCAGATCGCATGGGCCGATGCCGGTGTGGCAGTTACCTTAAACGGAAACGGCCTGGCATTAAAGCCGGTGCTCTTAGCAGGAAATGAAGAGCAGAAAAAGAAATGCTGCGATATCATCATCAATGGTGGCTTTGGTTCCTTTGCCCTGACAGAGCCGAATGCCGGATGTGATGCAGGCGCTGGAAAGACTACTGCAGTCCGCGAGGGCGATGAGTATGTATTAAATGGAAGAAAGTGCTTTATCACCAACGCAAGCGTGGCTGATTTCTTTGTAGTTACCGCTATGACTGCCAAGGATCAGGGGACAAAAGGTATTTCAGCCTTTCTTGTATACAAGGGAACTCCTGGCCTGAGTGTAGGAAACCATGAGAACAAAATGGGTATCCGCTGCTCAACCACCAGTGATGTACTTCTGGAGGATGTCCGCATCCCGGCTGAGAACCGTCTTGGTGAAGAAGGAACCGGTTTCATTACCGCAATGAAGACTCTGGATCTGGCACGTACCTGGTGTGCAGTTATCGGTGTCGGTGTTGCACAGAGATGTATCGATGAGGCAGTTGCTTATTCCAAACAGCGCGTACAGTTTGGCAAGCCGATCTGCAAGAACCAGGCGATCCAGTTCAAGATCGCAGACATGGAGATCCGTACCGAGGCATCCAGACAGCTGATTGCACATTCGATCCGCCTTGCTGATATGGGACTTCCGTTCAGCAAAGAATCCGCAGCAGCAAAGTGCTTTGCAGGTGATTCTGTAATGCAGACCGCAATCGATGCAGTACAGATTCTTGGTGGTTACGGTTACAGCCGTGAGTACCCGGTAGAGAAGCTGATGCGCGATGCAAAGATCTTCCAGATCTTCGAGGGAACCAACGAGATTCAGCGTATGGTAGTAGGAAGAGCCGTAATCGGGAAATAAAATAAGAAAGTCCGCGTATTCCGGGAAACAAAAAAGACAGCTTTCCCGGAATGCGAAAAAAGATAGCAAGAGAGAATCAAAGGAGGATATAAAATCTTATGGATATTCTGGTATTTGTAAAACAGGTTCCGGATGACAGCGTGGAGATCCATTTAGACGCTGCTGGCACACCGGCAACAAAAGATGTAGAAAAGGTGACAAACGCATTTGATACCTATGCACTGGAGCTCGCAGCCCGTTACACCGAGGCGAATGGCGGTGAGGTTACCGTGGCAGCAATCGGAACCGAGGACTGCACCAGCATGATGAAGAATCTCCTGGCAGTTGGAGCAAAGAAAGCATACTTATTCAAAGATGAGGTATTTGCCGGAGCGGATGAAGGCGCAGTGGCAGCGTATCTTGCAAAAGTAGTAAAAAAATGCGAAGCAGAAAACGGTCAGCCTTACGGCATGATCCTCTGCGGTAAGGAATCTACCGATGAGATCAGCGGCCAGGTAGGTGCCCGTCTCGCTGAAATTCTTGGAACCGGTTTTGTATCCAGTGTGATCGAAGTAGAACCGCAGGATGACAGCCTTGTTGCAAAGCAGGAGACTGAGGAAGGTTACATCCGTTACCGTGTGGCACAGCCGTCAGTATTTACCATTGCAAAACCGGCATACGATCCGCGTTATCCAAACATCAAGGCAAAGCTGGCAGCAAGAAAAGCCGTTGTTCCGGTATTCACTGCAGCAGATGCAGAGGTTTCCAAAGTAGAAGCCAAGGTATCCTTAAAAGGATACAGCGAGCCGCCGAAGAGAAGCGCAGGCGTCCGCATCAAGGAAAAAGAAGCAGCAGAAGCTGTCCGCAAGGCAATGGAAAAAATGCTGCAGGATAAGGCATTGTAAGGAGGAGACCGAACATGAAAGTACTGGTATATATCGAAGCAAAAGAAGGAACCCCTCTGCAGGGCAGCCTGGAGCTTCTGTCCGCAGCAAACGGACTGGGCGAGGCATCTGCAGTAGCAGTAGAAGATACTGAGGCAGCGAAAAAAGCTGCAGAGTATGGTGCAAAGGTTGTAGTCTTAAAGACCGGTGACTCATCAGAAGATGCACAGGCAGCAGCGCTGGAGGGTTATATCAAAGAGACTCAGCCGGAACTGGTGCTGTTCTCTGGAAGCCAGCTTGGCAAAGATCTGGCACCGCGTCTGGCACAGCGCTTTGATGCAGGCTGTGTTACCGATGTAACCGTCATTGAGAAGACCGATGCAGGTGTTGAATTTGTACGTCCGGCTTACGGTGGCACGGTTCTTGAGCGTCTGAGTGTGGCAGGCGGCATTCAGTTCGCGACCGTCCGCAGCGGAAGCTTTGCAAAGCCGGAAGCAGCAGAAGGCAGCGTAGAAGAAAAAGAGACAGGCGTATCCGATGCAGGAAAGGCTAAGATCGTAGACGCAGCAAAAGAAATCGCAGAGGCAGTGGATTTGGAAGGTGCTGATGTCATCGTAACCGGCGGCCGTGGTATGGGTGATGCAGAAAGCTTTAAGCTGGTAGAAGAACTGGCAGCCCTGCTTGGCGGCGTTGTTGGAGCATCCCGTCCGGCAATCGAAGAAGGCTGGGCCTCCCGTGCACATCAGGTTGGACAGTCCGGTAAGATCGTTGCACCGAAGCTTTACATTGCCTGCGGTATATCCGGAGCTATGCAGCATGTGTCCGGAATCATGGGTTCCAAATACATTGTAGCGATCAACAAAGATGAAGCAGCATCAATTTTTGATATCGCAGATGTGGGAATCGTGGGAGATGTCAAAGAAATCCTTCCGCTTTTGATCGAGGAGATTAAAAACAGAAAATAATGTTCATTCGATTTGATTATTGGTGAGGCTTACATTATAATATGAGGAGGAATTACAATGGAAAAATATAATCAGCTGACTCCGGAAATTATCGCCCAGATTCAGGCAGTGTCCGATCATGTTCTCGTGGGAGACGACATCAACGTAGATTTCGCAAGAGATGAGATGCCGATCTACGGCACCCATATGCCGGATCTGGTTGTACAGCCGACTTCTACCGAGGAAGTTGCTGCAGTCATGAAGATCTGCTATGAGAACACCATCCCGGTTACGCCAAGAGGTGCAGGTACCGGTCTGGCAGGCGGTGCAGTTCCGTTACTTGGCGGAGTTTTGATGGACACTTCCAAAATGAACCGGATCTTAAACTACGATATGGAGAACTTCGTAGTCGAGATCGAGAGCGGCGTGCTGTTAAACGATCTGGCCAATGACTGCTTAAGCAAGGGCATGATGTATCCGCCGGATCCGGGCGAAAAGTTCGCATGTGTAGGAGGCAACGTATCCACCAATGCAGGCGGCATGAGAGCTGTGAAATATGGCGCAACCCGTGATTATGTACGTGCTATGACCGTGGTTCTTCCGACTGGTGAGATCACCCATCTGGGCGCAACCGTTTCCAAGACCTCTTCCGGTTATTCCCTGTTAAACTTAATGATCGGCTCCGAGGGAACCCTTGGTATCATCACTGAGCTGACTTTAAAGATCATTCCGGCTCCGAAGGTAGTAGCATCCCTGATCATTCCGTTCGAAGACTTAAACACTGCACTTTCTGCGGTTCCGAAGATCAAGATGTCTGGTTTAAACCCACAGGCAATCGAATTCATGGAGCGTGAGATCGTGTTAAGCTCCGAGCGCTACATTGGCCGCAGCGTATTCCCGCAGGAGTTAGAGGGCCAGCAGATCGGTGCTTATCTTCTGGTAACACTGGATGCAGGAAGTCAGGATGAACTGGATACCATGCTGGAGCAGATGGCAGAACTGGTTCTGGATGCCGGCGCTATGGATGTTCTGGTTGCAGATACCCCTGCCAAGATCAAAGATGCATGGGCAGCACGTTCTTCCTTCCTGGAGGCAATCATGCATGAGACAAAGCTGTTAGATGAGTGTGACGTTGTAGTTCCGGTCAATAAGATTGCAGATTACCTGGATTTTGTGAACAAGACCGGCGAAGAGTGCGGTCTGACCATCAAATCTTTTGGCCACGCAGGAGATGGAAACCTTCACATCTACCAGTGCTCCAATGACCTGGAAGAGGAAGAGTTCAAGTCCCGTGTTGATAAATTCTTCGAGATCATTTACAAAGAAGCAACCAATTGCGGTGGTCTGGTATCCGGCGAGCATGGTATCGGTTCCGGCAAGATCAAATATCTGATCGATTCAGTTGGTGAGACCAACATGGCTCTCATGGAAGGCATCAAGCGTGTCTTTGATCCGAAGATGATCTTAAATCCTGGAAAGGTCTGCTATCGTCTCTAGGAGGATGACGTTACGTGGAAGAGAAAAACAGTCAGAAAGCATACGAACGAGTATTTGATTATTTTACGGCGGAGATTACCTCAGGCAATCTCCGCCTGAATGATAAGATCCCGACGGAGCGTGCTTTATCGGAAAAACTCGGAGTCAGCCGCAATTCAGCGAGAGAAGCGCTTCACGTTCTTGAGATGATGGGGCTGATTGAGTGCATTCAGGGAAGCGGAAACTATATCCGCTGCAACACAAAGGAATACATGACCAGGCTCATGTCCCTGACCATGGTATTGCAGCATATCGACCGGACGGAAGTGTTTGAGATACGCTGCGGATTTGAACAGACGGCACTGGCCGCAGCGATGGAAGATGCAAAACCGGAAGAATTGGAGCGGATGCATGAAGTACTGGAGAAGATGGACCAGCCGATGAGCGCCCAGGATAGTGCGGCGCTGGATATACAATTTCACAAGATCCTTATGGAAATGTCACATAATGAGCTGATGATCTTTTACGTGGATCAGATGGAAAATCTGTTGAAACTGTTTGTGAAGGACTTAAGAACGTCGATTCTTTCCGACCGGCGTCGTGCTGCCGTTTTAAGAAAAGCACACTGGGATATTTATGAGGCGTTAACGGTCCGCGATGAGGCGGCGGGCGCGAAAGCGCTGAAGAAGCATTTTAGCGTTGTGCGCAAGCATCTGGAGAAACTGATCTGAATGGACTGGGGAAAAGCAAAAATCCGGCAAAAAGCCGGATTTTTTGTTTGTGCGGAAAACGCGCTTACGTTTATGCTTAAATGGAATTTTTTAGACTTCTGTCCGTTACTTAGGACGTACCGTCAGTCTTCGGATATGCCCGTCTGCAGATAACTGCTGCAGGGTAGCAATGGCCATCACATGGTAACCACTGAAACTTGCGATAAACTCTGCCTGGGATGGACTTAAAATGGTCGGTTCCAGTATGGAGTATTGTTTACAGAGAAATTTGTTCCGGAAGAACATGGAGATGGCTTCCTTCCCGTAGAGATGATAGTCATGCTGGAGTGTTCCGTTGGCACAGTAGTCACAGTAATGACCGTCCTTGGTAAAGAGGCTCCCCAGCCCTTCATAATCTTTATTTTCTATGGCATCAATGTATTGTTCGATTGGCAGCATCTGTCAAAACCCCCTTTAATAAACTTTTTCTGTATTTAAAAGCGCATCGGTACCGCCATCCACAAACATGACAATGCCGTTGATCCCGCAGGCTTTTTCAGACGCCAGAAATACAATGGCCAATGCAATTTCTTTTGGATCCATGAAGGTTTCCTGACCGTAGCGTGTTGGAATCGGAAGGGCATTTAAGGAGGATTTGGCGCTGTGTGACATGGTAGCGGTCATGGCACTGCCGACATTGCCTGGCGCGACAGCATTGATTCGGACACCATTTGCCGCATAGGATGCAGAGTGGCGGCGGACCCAGCGCGCCAGGGCATATTTGGAAGCAGCATAGATGCTGTTTCCTACGCTTAGATCGGAGGCATCGAGTGAGGAAACTACGCTTCGGATTTTGTGTTCATCGTCCCCGCAGTTATTTAACAGATCTGCGATATCCATGCGTGAAAGATCCTGGGAGATGATATTGGAAGAAACCGCCACGCAGCTTCCATGCTTTTTCTCCAGCAGGTCATAGGTCCCTTTGATGATCGACACGGCACCAAAGTAATTCAGGGATATGATTTTGGTGAGATTTCCGCATGCGCCGGAAACCGCTGCACTTAAGATCAGACCGTCAAGACCTTCCGGATGCAGTTCGTGCAGCTCGTCGATGACTTTCTGACGTCCTTCCAGTGTGGTAAGATCTGCCGTGATATCGCCTTTTAAAAGGTCGATGTTTACCACCTCATGTCCCTCTTTTTTCAGTAATTCTACCGTATTGGCCCCAATTCCGTGGGAACCACCGGTTACAGCGTAAACACCCATGGGTATTCCTCCTCAAAATATCTTGATATTGAAAACAGCACAAAGCCCGGCATAAGCCAGGCTTGCGCAAATGTATTTGGCAAAATGTTTGATTGAAAAGAAGCGGAACAATATTTGACATGCCAGTCTACGATTGCCATCTTGACGTGACGGCTGGTATCAGTAATGATACAGAAGCGGGTAATCTCAGAAGCAGTACCGGCGGTTGTGTTGATCGCGATCATCGGGCACATTGGTTTGGTGGACTTATCCACACCTTCGTAATCCCGGATATCGCCGCCGTTGGAAGCAACCAGACCGATGGCTTTTGCACAGTCGTGGGAAGAACCGCCGCCGAGAGAAATGATGGAATCACAACCCTCTGAACGGAACATCTCGAGTCCGCTTACGACATTGGTATCTTTCGGGTTTGGCTCTGCACCGCCGAATACAACACTATCTACACCGGCTTTCTTCAAAATTTCCTGAATGTCGGCTGCCATACCGGAAGAAGCAAGGAAGGAATCGGTCACGATCATTGCTTTTTTGCCGCCGAGGCTCTGCATCAGGGTACCAGCCTCCTGGACGGAATCTTCACCGAATAAGTTTCTGGTTGGTAAGAAATAGTAAGTTGTTGCCATAAGATACACGCTCCTTTTCCTGATAATGTAATTTTTGATGCTTTCGATTTCGAATCAAAAGCCTTCAGAATACAGAACCGAAAAGTGATTTCGAGGAAATGATTTCCTGTGGGGAATTGTCCCAGGCGGTTCCGTTCGTTCGTCATGGCTACATCATAACAGGATATTGGTGCTTGAAAAACGGCCAAAATAAAAAATAATTTAGATACCAGAGATAACGGAGCGAGGATCAGTCCCTGAGACGGAAATGAGACTCTCTGCTACCACTGGATAAAGATGTTTCCCAGCCTTCTTACAGTCTCCATCAGTGTGCGTTCATCCAGGTCGCAGTAGTTTAGGACCAGCACATGTTCGTATTCCGGGCGGATTTCCGTACAGAATTCGGACAGGCAGGCCAAGTTGATGCCCTTGCTTCTGGCCGCCCAGCGGATCTCCACATCGGTCATGGAGGTATCCAGATAGACAAGCAGGTGCGTGCCGCAGCTTCCGCCGGTGATGCGGGATGCCGGGATCAGGGTGCTCTGCTTTAAGATGCGCAGCAGGCGTTCGCCCTCCTGGCGGTAATATTTTTTCAGACGGCTTAAGTGCCGTTCAAAAGAGCCGTTTTCGATAAAGCGGGCCAGAGCATACTGCTCACAGCTGGACGCAGAGTTGGAGTAGAAGTTGGCTCCGGAAATGTAACGGCTCATCAGCTTCTTTGGCAGAACCATATAGCTGATGCGGATGGCCGGTGCAAGACTTTTGCTGAATGTATTCATGTAGATCACCCTATGACTGGTGTCCATACTCTGTAAGGCAGGAATGCTCTTGGTTGAGTAACGGAATTCGCAGTCATAGTCGTCTTCGATGATATAGCGGTCTGAAGTTTCCGAAACCCAGGAAAGCAGTTCCTGGCGACGCCCGGCAGTCGTAACTGTGCCGAGGGGGTAGTGGTGCTCCGGAGAAACGTGGAGAACGTTGGCGCCGCTCGCCCGAAGACTTTCCATACTGACACCGGAGTCATCCATTTCAAGACTTTTCCAGGAGAGTCCAAACTCCTCGTAAATACGAGGAATCTTGCGGTATCCTGGATTTTCCGCACCATAAACAGAGTGCTCCGGCAGAAGTTTGATGAGTTTCTCGTAAAGGTATTCAATGCTGGCACCAATGACAATGCTTTCCGGAGAAATCCGCATACCGCGGGAACGGTACAGATAGTCTGCGATTGCAGCGCGCAGCGCCGGGACTCCAAGGAAGTGTGCCCTTTCAACCAGCTCCAGCTCGTATTCACTTAAAACCTCCCGTATGGTTTTTCTCCATAAGGAAAAGGGAAATTTTTCGTAAATGGTGTTGTTAGAGGTGAAGTCCGCATACCAGCTGTCTTCTTTGTAAAGTGGTTCCATTTCTTCTGCATTTTTAGCCTGTGCAGGAGAAGAATAGGGCGAAAACGCGGCACGGTCCGGCTCAGCCGTCAGCTTTGCGGCAAAATATCCGCGTTTTTCCTCGGAGGTGATGTAGCCTTCCGTCAGCAGCTGATCATAGGCATTCATGACTGTGCGTACACTGATCTGGTTATCCGAGGCGAGTTCCCGCTTGGAAGGAAGCTTTGTGCCTGACGGGATGCGGCCGGTCAGGATATCTTCTTTTAAACAATGGTAGAGAAATTCGTAGAGGGGGCGAGTCCCCCGTTTGGAAAAATCGTATATTAGCATAATCTGGTATCCTCGACATAATGAAAACTGGTATCTGTTTAATGAGATTATAGCGCTAAAATCAATATTTGTCTGCAATAAAAAGAAATTCGATGCAAAAATCAGGAAAGAATGTTATAATCGACAGAAAGTAATTGCAGTGTGGAACTGATGTTTTGTAATTTGCAGAAAGAAGTAGAAACAAGATGGCTGGAACCTATTATTATGATCATATGACAAAACCCCGTCAGGCGGCTTACCGTAGCATGCTTGCGGGTCTTACAGAACTCTCGGACAGCTTCCAGCTGCCCCTTTTGGAGGCGAAGGAGCTTTCGGAGGTATTTTTGCTGCTCCGGCTGGATCATCCGGAACTTTTCTGGGCATCCGGATTCCGGTTCCTGCATTACCAGGATTCCCCAAACCTTATCATGAAACCAGAGTATCTGTTTGACAAGGGCAAGATCCGGGAACATCAGAAAGCGATGACGGCACGGGTGGAAAAGCTGGTCCGCCCGGCAAAGACATTTTCCGAATGGGAAAAGGAAAAATATATTCACGATTTTATCTGTGAGAATATCCGCTATGACAAGTTAAAGAAGGCCTATTCCCACGAGATCATTGGTCCGCTTGGGCAAGGCGTGGGTGTTTGTGAAGGGATTGCCAAAGCAGTAAAGATTCTTTGCGATGCGCTTGGAATCTGGTGCATGATCGCGATTTGCGGCAATAATCCGGAAAAAGGCATCAAATACCGCCATACCTGGAACATTGTCCGGATTGATGGCACCTATTATCATCTGGATGCCACGTTCGATAACAGCCTTGGAAAATGCAGCGTGACCGGGGAGGAAATCCGTTACGATTATTTCAATCTGGACGATAAAGCCATCTTCCGGGATCACGAACCGCTGATCGCACCGGCACCAGCCTGCAGCAATAGTGATCATTTCTATTATAAAGAAAAGAAATTGTCGTTTACCAAACTGGAGGATGTAAAAAAACGGGCACTGCAGGCAGCAAAGAAGGGAAAACTCCTGACGTTTCACTGGCGGGGCGGTTATCTGACAAAGCAGGTTTTGGAGGATTTGCTGGAACAGATCCAGGAGGCTGGCAAGGAGCGCACAAAAACGCCGCATGTCAGTCTGAACTGGTCTCAGGCAGTTTTGCGCATCCGCTATACGGATGACGCAGACATAACGCCAGCAGAACCGGATATCAATATGGAAGAAGCAAACGAAGGAGAGCAGGAATAACGCTATGAACGCATATCGGATGCTGGAAATTTTGATCCAGCAGAATCAGTTTGAACTCCTGAAGGGGAAAGATGAGTTTCACACACCGCAGGATATTCGCCTGGTTTACCTGATGAACGATGCAGTGGAATGTTTTCTGACGTTTCGGAATGCGCGCATCACCGGAGACTACCTTGCAGAGTATGACGGAGAACTGGAAACGCATCTGGACCGGAAGGAAGAACGTTCCGCGCTGGTGGTTCATCAGGGGCACAATGTTTTTACAGTGTTTTTTGAAAAGCTGGAGCCGGAATATCATCTATACGATTACGGGCAGATCGGCCATTTCTGGGTGAAAGGCTATGAATATCTGCGGCAGTTAGAGTACCGCATTGCCATTTTGTGGGACAAATACGAATATATGGGAGAAGACTGCTGCAATGAGGAGGAACAGAAGCTGGCCTGGCTTGCAAAGTTCCCGCCTTTGAATTTTACCTGTTACCCGTCTGTGCCGCCACAGTATCTCCCGGACCGGGAGGATGGCTGGGTGCTGGCAGAAGAAGCATGGGAGGTCATGCTGGAGCTTGCAAAGGAAAGCGATGATCGCTCTTTACAGCGGGTACTTGTGAGATACTGCAAACACCCGGGCAAATGGATGACAAAGTATGTGGCAAGGCTTCTGCACCGGAAATCCCACGCAAAGACAATAGACCTTTTGGCAGAAAAGCTAAAGACGGCAGCATCCGCTTACCCAGACCGGAGCTTTGGACCAGAGCGGGATGACCAGTATGAGGTTGTCATGAAAGCGGCGCGGGAAGGACAGAAGGTTCTGGCAGAAAAAGGAATCCAGTCTGTGGTTCTTCGGGAAGAACCTTTCGTGGAAGCGGCAGATACCCTGGATTTCAAGGCACATCTGATGATCTGGATGCCGGGGATCGTGAACCGGAAAACAGAAATCCGGACGTTTTGCTATGAAAGTAAGAAAGAGGAAAAAACCGTTCATTCTTGATTCTTGTTTGTAACTGAGCTATAATTTCAGAAAGATTTCAAGGAAAAAGGCTGGAACGTTCAAATAAATGAACGCTCCGGCTTTTTCTTGTCTAATGAAAGAAAAATGGGTATAATGGTTCGTGGATATTTACAGAAGGGACAAAATACATTATGAAAGAAAAAATAATAACATCCCGAAGTGCATCCCGCAGTCTGACGATGGATGTAGCAGTCAGTGGCCTGTTCGCAGCACTGATCGCAATTGGGGCATTTATGAAAATTGTGATCCCGGTTGGTGTAGATACCATGAATTTCACCCTGCAGTGGCTGTTTGTGCTGTTGGCTGGATTGCTGCTTGGGTCGAAACGGGCGTTTCGAAGCGTTGCCACGTATCTGGTAACCGGATTAATTGGTTTCCCGATTTTTGCCCGTGGCGGCGGACCGGCTTATCTTTTAAGACCAACCTTTGGTTTTCTGCTTGGCTTTGCTATTGCCGCATGGATGATGGGCTTCCTTAGCGAAAAGCTTCGTCCAACCAAAGCTATTTCCTGGTTTTGGGTTACCCTGGCAGGCTATACCGCATATTACGGAATGGGAATCCTTTATTTTTATATGATCACACACCTGTTGTCCTCCCAGACACCGACAGCACTTCGTGTGATCTTCGGCGTATATTGTCTGCCAACCATGCTTCCGGATCTGATGCTTTGCGCACTCGCGGTTATGATCGCAGGACGGCTGCGTCCGGCGGTACAGGTTTCCCTGAAGTAAACGGGATTTCCGAAAGGTTACCTGTTTTTACATGGAAATTCGACTTACGGATAATAATTGTATGTCTGGGGATCATAAATTAAAAAATGATGGATCGCCATAATTTGGGCGCTCCATTGTTTCTATGAGTATCAAGGGTTATATGTTTGCAGAAAAGAAGGAGAAGAATACGATGAACAAGAAACTTGCCAAGTTTGGAGCAGCATCGCTTCTGGCCGTAGGAGCCGGGACCATGCTCATGAAGAAGAATGGTATGGGAACAAAAAATTCACAATCCAAAGCACAGCGCCAGAAAGAACTGGAGGAATATCGCAATACCGAGCGCGGGAAACAGACAAAGAACAGCAAGGGAATCTATTATTCAAACGGTAATTATGAGGCCTTTGCACGTCCGGAAAAACCGGAGGGTGTGGATGAAAAATCGGCTTACATTGTAGGAAGCGGTTTGGCAGCTCTGGCAGCAGCCTGCTTCCTGGTTCGTGACGGACAGATGAAGGGAGAACATATCCACATATTGGAGGCTATGGACATTGCCGGTGGTGCCTGCGATGGCATCGAGGATCCGCTCCGCGGTTATGTGATGCGAGGCGGTCGGGAGATGGAAGACCATTTTGAGTGTCTGTGGGATCTGTTCCATAGTATCCCTTCCCTGGAGACACCGGGAGCATCCGTGCTGGACGAGTATTACTGGCTGAATAAGCATGACCCGAACTACTCCCTCTGCCGTGCAACCAAAAACCGTGGGGAAGATGCCCATACCGATGGAAAGTTCAACTTAAGCCAGAAAGGCTGCATGGAGATCATGAAGCTGTTCTTTACCCGCGATGAAGACCTTTATGACAAAAAAATAGAAGATGTTTTCGATGATGAGGTATTTGGCTCGACGTTCTGGCTGTACTGGCGCACCATGTTTGCTTTTGAAACGTGGCACAGTGCCCTGGAGATGAAGCTGTATTTCCAGCGCTTTATCCACCATATCGGCGGACTCCCGGATTTCTCTGCATTGAAGTTCACAAAATACAACCAGTACGATTCCCTGATCCTGCCGATGCAGAAATATCTTGAGGACGCAGGGGTGCAGTTCCAGTTTAACACCCGTGTGACCAATGTGATTTTCGATATCGAAGGTACGAAAAAGACAGCGAAGAAGATTCTCTGCAGCGTAAACGGAATGGAGACCGAGATCCCGCTGACCGAAAAAGACCTTGTCTTTGTCACAAACGGAAGCTGCACGGAAGGAACCATTTATGGAGACCAGAACCACGCACCGGTGGGAGATGCCGAGCGTCGTGTCAGCGGATGTTGGGAGCTGTGGAAAAATATCGCAAAACAGCATGACGCATTTGGACATCCGGAAAAGTTCTGTTCCGATATCGAAAAAACCAACTGGGAATCTGCGACGGTCACCACGTCCGACGATACGATCATTTCCTATATCCAGAAGATCTGTAAACGCGATCCGCGAAGCGGACGCGTGGTAACCGGCGGCATTGTAAGCTGCCAGGATTCCAAGTGGCTCTTAAGCTGGACTATCAACCGTCAGGGACAGTTCAAAAACCAGAAGAAGGAAGAAATCTGCGTCTGGATCTACAGCCTCTTTACTGACGTGCCGGGCGACTATATCAAAAAGCCAATGAAAGAGTGTACCGGTAAGGAAATTACGGCCGAGTGGCTGTACCATATGGGAGTGCCGGCAGACCAGATCGACGACCTGGCCGAAAACCACGCTGTCTGTGTACCGACCATGATGCCGTATATTACTGCCTTTTTCATGCCGAGAAGAAAAGGCGACCGCCCGGATGTCATTCCGAATGGCTGCGTAAATTTCGCATTTCTGGGACAGTTTGCCGAGACTCCACGCGACACCATCTTCACAACCGAGTATTCTGTGCGTACGGCTATGGAGTCTGTATATGGTCTGCTTGGTGTAGACCGCGGTGTACCGGAGGTGTGGGGCAGTGTCTACGATATCCGTAATCTCTTAGACAGCACGGTCAAACTGATGGACGGAAAATCCCCGCTTGAGATGGAACTTCCGGGACCGCTTAATATGTTGAAGAAACCATTATTAAAGAAAATCAAGGGAACTGTAATTGAAAAAGTTCTGCGTGATCATGATATCATTCGTGATGGGATGATTTGAAAATAACCATTTGATTCACTTTAATAGGGCCGTGTGAGTTGCCTTTTGGCAACTCACACGGCCCTTGTCATATACTTAAATTGTTATTTAGAATTTCGAAGTATGATTTGCATTTTTATAGATTTGGTAAATGTCTTCTTCCTGAAGAGTCCGGAATGTTCCAATCGTTCGTGTCCGGTGATAAGTGCAGCGGTAGGCCAGATCGTGCAGGGTTGTATCATCCTGGAGTCCGATATCTTTGTTCTCTTCGAAAGAAGCCGGCATGCCAATGGAGCGGAAAAAGGCAACCGTTTTCTCGATTCCTTCCATAGCGGCCTGGGTTTCATCGGAGGTGGTTACACCCCAGACATTTTTTGCGAAACGTGCAAAGCGGGAAATTTTTGTGTTGCAGACGAATTTGGCCCAGGAGCCCCATACCGTCGCGAGGGAAGCGCCATGTGCTGTATCAAACATGGCAGAGAGCTCATGACCAAGCTGGTGGACCGCAAAGTCTTTGCTGCCTCCAAGCCCGGTCAGCCCATTGTGGGAAAGAGAACCAGCCCACATCAGTTCACTCATAGAATCATAATCGTGCGGATCCTGGACAGCAATCCGACCGTTTGCAATGACCGTGCGAAGAAGCGCTTCTGCAATTGCATCAGTCAGTTCATTTTCCAGAGGATTAAAATAGCGGTCCATGGTATGCATCATAATATCCGTGACGCCGCAGGCAACCTGGTATGGCGGAAGTGTCAGCGTGAGCTCCGGATTCATGATGGCAAAACGGGGACGGTTTAATTCTGAGCCAAGACCGCGTTTTACGCCATCTGCAAGATTGGTTAAAACTGCAGAATCGCTGGATTCGCTTCCGGCAGCGGAAATCGTTAAGATTGCACCGACAGGCAGTGCGGTATGCGGAGTTTTTTCTCTGGTCCAGAACTGCCAGATGTCAGTAGGAGCATTTGCGGCACCAATTGCAATCGCTTTGGCTGTATCGATGACAGAACCACCGCCGGCTCCCAGGATAAAGTCAGCACCAAATTTGCGGGCAAGCGTTACGCCTTCTCTGGCATGTTCCAAGGTTGGATTTGCCTTTGCGCCGCCAAAGAGTTCATAAGGAATCTGACTTTCTGTCAAAATCTGGCAAAGCTGCTGCAATAAGCCGCTGCGTTCGATGCTGCCGCTTCCATATACAAGGAGAACACGGTTTCCACCGTATTTGCGGATGTAATCGGCAGTCTTTAACTGGGCATCTTTTCCGAATACGATTTCGGTAGGGCAATGATAGGTAAATGCATGCATGATAAGTATATCCCTCCTTTTTCTACTGATAGTAATCATAGCATGAAATGTCAGATAATTCCAGTTGCTTTCCTATTTTTGATCCGTATTAACAACTTCATCCAGGCTTCCAAAACGGTAACCCATTTCTTCCCATTTTGTCAGTAATTCATCGAGAATTTCCCCATTGGTTTTTGAAGTGCTGTGCAGCAGGACAATGGCACCCGGATGGATGCGTCCAAGCAGCTTTTGAAACGCTTCTTCATGTGAGGGCTGTTTGTTCTCATACCAGTCTACATAAGCGAGACTCCAGAAAAAGGTGTGATAGCCCATTTCCTTCGCCATTTTCAGATTCGATTCGCTGTATTTTCCCTGGGGCGGACGGTAGTATTTTTTCATGGTCTGCCCGGTGACCTCCTGGTATTTCACTTCCAGTTTTGATAATTCTTCGGAAAAAGATGCCTGGTCGGCAATCTTTGACATATCCGGGTGATGCCAGGTATGGTTGCCGACGGTATGTCCTTCTGCAACCATGCGTTTGACTAATTCCGGACTGGTTTCGAGGTAATTTCCGACCAGAAAAAAGGCAGCAGGAGCGTTATGCTTTTTTAAGGCATCCAGAATAACTGCGGTGTTTCCGTTTTCATATCCGGCATCAAAAGTAAGGTAGATGACAGAATCGTTTGTATCTGCAATATAATGTGCCTGAAACTGTTTCAGGTAGTCGGAAGTAGCGTTGGCAACCGGGGGCTTTCCTTCCTGCTGGAAGCTGAGACCCCAGTTTTCGTAAGCGGGGGAAAGGTGGGAAGATGAGGAAGCGGTAAGTCTGCTTCCGGTGTTGTCTGTTGGAGAGTCAAGAACCTGCCTGTCGGTTTTGGATGTTATTTTTAGGTTCGAAATAGCATGTGCCACAACACCTCCAGCAAAAAAAGCACACAAAAACAGAGCGGTTGCAGCGGCCAGCCTTTTACATATGCTGCGTTTGGGATGAGGGAAAAACTGCATAAAAGTTCTCCAGAGCGGAACCTGTTACTTCTATATTTACGGTGCTGTTTAAAAAATAGAACGGGAAGATTAAGAAAGTTGTTATGTTTGCGGGAAAGGTTCTATGCTATACTATTGGTATTGTGTATACAGACTATTGTGATGAATAAGGAGACTTTCGATGAAGCATAAACATAAAGTACAGATACTCAGCCTTGGTCTTGCGCTGGCTCTTTCCCAGGCGGCGAATGCATTTGCGGCAGGAACCGTTACCGTAGGTCTGGCACCGGGAGAAACCGCACAGACAAGTGTGGCAGAAACAAATGCGGCACAGAGCAGTGCGACAGAAACCAGTGCAGCGCAGAAAACCTCAGAAAGCAGTGCGGCGCAAAGCGCATCAGAAACTGCAGCATCACAGAATGGAACCTCACAGGCGGTTTCCCAGACACCAGGTACAAGTCATACGGTAACAGCGGGAAACGGCGTGACCTCAGACCGCCCGGCGGTGCTTCCGGCTGCAGGGCAGACACCGGTCGCTGTGCTTGACGCTATCTTAAATCTTGGACCTGGAACGGCAGCTTCCAATTCTGGGACAGCGGTATCCGGGAATACTTCTTCCAAAACAGTGAGTGCAGGAAATGAAAATCCCGGCACAGCAACGAATAATCAGGATTCGGCAACACAATCAACTGCATCCGCAGCCGACATCAAGCAGCCGGAGGTGGCAGCTGAGGGCGCGGTTCTCTTAAATGCAGCAACGGGAGAAGTTCTCTACGGAAAAAATCAGGATCAGCAGTTTTATCCGGCAAGCATTACCAAGGTCATGACGGCGCTTGTGGTGCTGGAACATTGCAATCTGAATGATACGGTGACATTTTCTGAGACAGCAACCACAAATCTGGAATCCGGGGCAGTAGCGCTTGGCGTTTCTGCAGGCGATCAGCTGACGGTGGAACAGTCTTTGTATGGACTTTTATTAAAATCTGCAAATGAGATCGGCAATGGACTGGCAGAACATGTATCCGGAAGCGTCAGCGCTTTTGCAGACCTTATGAACGCGAAGGCAAAGGAACTTGGATGCAAGAATACTCATTTTGCAAATCCACACGGATTAAATAACGAAAACCACAAGACAACACCATACGATATGGCTTTGATCCTGAGGGCAGCTGTTGCAAATGACACGTTCCGCAAGATCGATACCACAACTTCTTATGAATTCCCGGCAATTAAAAATGCAGCAGCCCACACCATTACCATGGGTCACAAAATGATGTATAAGACCGATTCCCGCTATTATGAAGGCATCATTGGCGGCAAGACCGGATATACTTCAAAAGCAGGAAATACGCTTGTGACAGCGGTGGAACGCGACGGAGTACGCCTGATCGCAGTTGTCATGAAAGCCAAGGGGACGCATTATACTGATACGAAGGCTATGCTGGACTATGGATTCCAACTGCATGCAGCCGGGAAAATCTAAGCCGCCCGATATACTATGCAAACTGTGCAGCATGCTTGGGTGGTCAGAAAAATAAACGATACTGCCCAGGGCAGTGTCAGTAATAAATAATGATTAGAAAGGGTAGGATAGAAATTGAATACCGAAATGAAAATCCTTTCCGCTGTCATGGCGGGAGGTGCTGCTGTGGCAGCGGCTGGTCTGATTCGCTCTGGCTATGAGCGCAGGCATTTTGTGACAGAAGAAATCACGATCGGCTCAGAAAAGATCCGCAACCCGAGAACCCTGGTGTTCTTAACGGACTTACACGATAAAGAATTTGGAGATGGAAATGAACAGCTGCTCACGTCGATTCAGAGCATTCGGCCGGATGTGGTCCTGATCGGTGGTGATGTCATGGTCGCAAAGCCTGGAAAGGCAAATCTGGAAGTGACCAGGCGCTTCTTAGACGGTCTGTGTGAGGTGCAGACCCTCACGACCGGGGAAAATTCCGACAAACCGTTCCGTATTTACTATGGGAACGGAAACCATGAGCAGCGTCTTGGGCGGGAGACAGATACGTACGGGAACCTTTACCGTCAGCTGCGGGTTCTCTTAAAAGAACGTAATATTGCATATTTATCAGACCGGTCTGTAAATTTAAATGAGGAGATCCGGATCAGCGGTCTGAATCTGGATCAGGCCTGCTACCGGGACTTTGTTCCGGCCCGTATGAGGGAAGATTACCTGTCCCGACACCTGGGACCGGCAGATCCGACCTGTTTCCAGATTTTACTGGCGCATTCACCCTTATATTTTGAACAGTATGCGAACTGGGGAGCAGACTTAACCTTATCCGGGCATTTCCACGGCGGAACCATCCGTCTGCCGTTTGTGGGCGGTGTTATGACTCCGCAGTATCAGTTCTTCCATCCGTATTGCGCTGGAACATTTGAAAAAGATGGTAAATACATGATTGTCGGAAGGGGACTTGGCACGCATTCCATCAATATCCGGTTCTGTAACCGGCCGCAGCTTCTTGTCATTCGCCTGCAGCCGAAGAAAACGGAAGAATAGTTTTTTTTACCTCTGTTTTTGTATAGTTATGTTGCTGGACACGCTTGCGTAAACAGTAACATATTTACAGAACAGAGGTTTTTTGTTATACTGTAACATACGTGTTCGTCTGCCCTGGCGGCAGACCAGAAGGAAAAAGAAACTATGACCATTTCTTATAAACTGGAGAAATTTGAAGGCCCGCTGGACCTTCTTTTACATCTGATCGAAAAAAATAAAATCGATATTTACGATATTCCCATTGTGGAGATTACCAAACAGTATCTGGACTATGTAAACCAGATGGAAAAAGAAGATTTAAACATTGTCAGCGATTTTTTGGTGATGGCGGCTACCCTGCTGGATATCAAGTCCCGTATGCTGCTTCCTGCTCCGGAGGTGGATGAGGACGGAGAGGAAACGGACCCGAGAGCGGAACTGGTTGCCAGACTTTTGGAATATAAAAAATATAAGCTTCTGGCGCAGGAACTGGCTGACATGGAAGACCAGGCCGGCGATATTCTTTTTAAGAAACCGACTGTGCCAAGGGAAGTGGCAAAGTATGAACCGCCGGTTGATCTTGACCAGATGTTAGATGGTCTGACGCTGGCAAAGCTGCAGCGGATTTTCGATTCCGTTATGCGCCGACAGAAAGAAAAACTGGATCCGATCCGAAGCAAATTCGGCACGATCAAACGGGAGCCGATCAGTCTGGAAAACAAGATCATGGATGTCATGCATTATGCAAGACAACACCGGAAATTTAGTTTTCGTCAGATGCTGGAGCGTCAGAGAGACAAACTGGAGGTCGTGGTCTCTTTCCTGGCAATTCTGGAACTGATGAAAATCGGCAAGATTCATCTGACACAGGAGCATACGTTTGACGACATGTGGATCGAAACGCTGGAAGAAGAAGGGGAAGAGGGCGAGCTGGAGTTAGAAGATTTGAGCGGCCTGGAAGGATAGATAACATATGGGTAGTTTTTTTGATGAAGAAGATGAGAAAGTAGATCTGGCTGCGATAGAAGCCAGGCACGCACAAATGGAAGCAGAAGAAGAACTGGAACGGTTGGAAAAGCAGGAAAGGCAGCCTGAGCAGTTAAAACAGTCTGAACAGTCTGGACAGATTGAAACAGCAGGTGGAAAGGTGCTTGGGAACGGAACTGCCGGAAAGTCCACAGGAGGAAATATGGCTGCAACCGGACATTCTGCAGCCACCAGGAAAGCTGGTTCGGACAAGCAGATGCCAGGAGAAAATGCACAGTATCATGCCGAGGACTGGGAGGCAATCATCGAGGCAGTTTTATTCACGATGGGCAATTCCGTGGAGCTGCGCCAGCTGGCGATTGCAATCGATCAGAGCGAGGACATTGCAAAGCGTGTCGTGCTGCATCTGCAGAAGCGTTACGAAGAAGAAAAACGTGGCATGCGCATTCTGGAGCTGGAAAACGCATACCAGATGTGCACCTGCCAGGACTATTATGAAAACCTGATCCGGGTTGCCGTGGCACCGAAGAAACATGTGCTGACGGATGTCATTTTAGAGACGCTTTCCATCATTGCATACCGTCAGCCGGTGACGAAAATGGAAATTGGCAAGATCCGCGGTGTAAACTCCGATCATGCGGTAAACCGTCTGGTGGAATATGGTCTTGTATATGAAGCTGGCCGTCTGGATGCACCTGGCCGTCCGGCACTGTTTGCCACCACAGAGGAATTTTTGCGGCGCTTTGGCGTCAGTTCCATGATAGACCTTCCTACCATGAATCCGGAGCAGGAAGAAGAAATCATCCAGGAGGTCGAAGAGGAACTGCAGATGAAGCTTGGAGAGCAGGGCGAAGAAGCAGCACAAACACCGGAACAGGAAGTGGAAGCGGTGCTGACGGAACTCATGGAAGAGCGCGACGACTTGCAAACAGAAGATTTGGAGCAATGTCAGAACTCCGACAGGCAGGATTCTGACAATCAGGATTTGGAAGATCAGCAAGAGTGGGAAGATTTAGAAGAACAGCAGAAAGAGGAATCAGAAGATGCAGAAAATCAGAATTAAATATTTTCAGGAAGATATGGAAAAATTAACCTATATTGACGGCAAGTCTGACTGGATCGACCTTCGGGCCGCAGAAGATATAGAGATGAAAGCGGGCGAATTTAAACTGATTCCGCTCGGCATTGCCATGGAACTGCCGAAAGGGTATGAGGCCCACGTGGTTCCGAGAAGCAGCACCTATAAAAACTTTGGAATCATCCAGGCCAACCATATGGGTGTGATCGACGAAAGCTATTGTGGTGACAACGACCAGTGGTTTTTCCCGGCTTACGCACTGCGTGATACAAAAATCAGCAAGGGCGACCGTATCTGTCAGTTCCGTATCATGGAGCATCAGCCGGCGATCGAATTTGAGGAAACCGATTCTCTGGATCACGAAGACCGCGGCGGGATCGGAAGCACCGGAAGAAGGTAATGTGCATATGGGCAGGGAAGAGTATACAGGAAACAACATGCATAGACGAACGGGGCGTCAAGCCGGGGGTCGGGCAGCAAACCAGACAGCGGGCCGGACAACAAACCAGTCAGCATATTCCCCGGTCCGGGCCCGTCAGATTGCCCGCCGCCGCAGGCAGCAGAGAAAACGGCGCCGCCAGATGATGGCAGCTTTGGCTGTAGTGGTCCTGCTTGCCGGAGGAGGAGCATTTGGCTTTCGGCAGGCATCGCTCCAGAAGCACCGTCAGGAATATGCGGAGCAGGGCATTGCTGCATTAGACAGCCAGAATTACGAGCAGGCGGTCACAGACTTTAATGCAGCCATCGACCTGAATCACGGAAAGATTGGCAGCTTTGAGAGCCAGATGCTTCTTTACCGGGCTGAGGCCGAGTACCGGAGTGAGGATTACCAGGCAGCGCTTGCCACCTACGAGACGTTGTACGGGAAAGACGAGCAGAATGAGACGTACCGGACGGGACTTGCTCTCTGTCTGCTGGAAACCGGCGATTATGACCGGGCACTGACGCTGGGCGTCATTCCTGGTCAGATCTATAACCGCATGGCAAAGGACCAGATCAATGCCGGAAATTATGATGAGGCACTTGCCACGATTGAAACCGGTCTTTCGGAAGCCGGGGCCGATGATGAGGGCAGAAAAGAACTTACCTTCAACCAGGCTGTAGCCTGGGAGTATAAGGGCGATTACAAAAAGGCGCTGGAAATTCTGGAGGATTACGACCAGAAATATACAGCAGAAGGAAATGCAGCAAGGGAACTGGCATTTCTGAGAACCCGCCAGGGCAACAACTAAAATTCCAGAAGCCCGCCAGGACAATCATGAGAATTTTGGGAAAATCCGATATGGCAACAATTAGGAGTAATAACATTTATGGCAGAATTATTTGATATGAAAGAAATCGAGGAGCGCGTCATTCTTATTGCAGTCAGCACCGACGATGAGGACGATACCCGCGCTTCCCTGGACGAGCTGGAGGAGCTTGTGAAGACCGCGGGAGGTGTCACCGTGGATAAGATGATCCAGAACCGCGAGCGCATCCATCCGGGCACCTACCTTGGAAAAGGAAAAATTGACGAAGTGCGGGAGCGGATCTGGGAACTTAAGGCTACCGGTGTAGTCTGCGACGATGAACTTTCCCCGGCGCAGCTTCGGAACTTAGAGGATGCACTGGACACCAAGGTTATGGACCGTACTATGGTCATTCTGGATATTTTCGCATCCCGTGCGACGACCAGTGAGGGAAAGATCCAGGTAGAGCTGGCCCAGTTAAAATACCGTGCAGCACGTCTGGTCGGCTTGCGAAGTTCTTTGTCCCGTCTTGGCGGTGGCATCGGAACCAGAGGACCTGGTGAGAAAAAGCTGGAGATGGACCGCCGTCTCATTCATGAGCGCATCGGCCAGTTAAAATCAGAATTAGAAGAAGTAAAACGCCACCGCGACGTTATCCGCAAGCAGCGTGAAAAGGCTCACACACCGGTAGCAGCGATCGTCGGATATACCAATGCCGGAAAATCCACGCTTTTGAACCGGCTGACGGATGCAGGCATTCTGGCAGAGGATAAGCTGTTTGCAACGCTGGATCCAACCACCCGCAATCTGGAGCTGGAAAGCGGGCAGCAGATCATGCTGACCGATACGGTCGGTTTTATCCGCAAGCTGCCGCATCATCTGATCGAGGCGTTTAAAAGTACGCTGGAGGAAGCAAAATACAGCGACATCATCCTGCATGTGGTAGACTGCTCTAATCCAAACATGGATATGCAGATGCATGTGGTTTACGAGACTTTGCGGGAACTGAAGGTCGAGGATAAGATCATCGTTACCGTATTTAACAAGATCGACCAGAAGGAAGACGGGGAGTTTCCGCGGGATCTGCAGTCGGACTATCAGGTACAGATCTCTGCAAAGACCGGAGCTGGTTTGGACGAACTGTTAAGTACCTTAGAACAGATCCTGCGCAGCCAGAAGGTATATCTGGAACGTGTATTTTCCTACCAGGAAGCCGGAAAGATCCAGACCATCCGCAAGTACGGGGAACTGCTGAGTGAAGAGTACCAGGCAGATGGCATTGCAGTGAAGGCATATGTGCCGGCAGAGCTGTTTGGAAGTCTGATCACAGGATAGATGTTTTTCGAAACGACGATGTTTTATTGTCTGGGCGAAAGTGAAAAAACAACAGCGAAAGTCAGGGGACCATCAGGCATCCCTGGCTTTCGCTGTTTTGCATTATGGGTCCGGAAAATTCGGACGCCATGCTTTATGCCCCATACAACTCCCCAATCCCGGAAACTCCCACATAAATATGTGAAATTTTGTACCAGGTAGCAAAGTCGGTAACGCCGGTTTCATCAAGCCCGAAGATGGACTGGAACTCCCGCACGGAAGCAGCGGTGGAAGGTCCGTAGATGCCGTCTGCAGCTACACGTGGGATGGCAGTATAGACAGTGGCAATGGCATCTAACTGCTCCTGCAGCTGCATCACTTTCTGACCAGAGGAACCAATACCCAGATCATACCCGGGCCAGGAGGCTGGAATACCGGATATTTCTTCTGCGGTATTGATGTAGATACTGTCACCGTAGTAATGCCGCAGGATCTCAATCGGACTGTACCCGCGTTCCCCAAGGGAGCAGGAACCCCACTGCGTCATCCATCCGCGGTTTAAGCACTGCACCTGTCTTCCATCGCAGTACTGCGTCAGGATTGGCTGGCGCACGCCGGGACGGGAGAGGTAATTGTCAAAGATTTCATCTACGATGACGGAGATACTTTCAAAGATATTTCTTCCCGGGATCCATTTGTGGTCAAAGGCGGTGGATGAGGTAATCGTAAAGTCATACCCGCGGTTGCGGTAGTGTTCCGTGTAGACCCGGTTTAAAGTGAAACTCATAATGGCAAGAACATTCGCGGTGATGGAGGACTGCGGCCAGGTAGCGTAGATTTCGCTGGAGGCAACGTTTTTGATGTAGTCCCGGTATGGAACGTAATAGTCCTGTGCGCTGCTGGTTGGTGGTCCGTCGTGAACGACGATCGTCTGCGGCACGACTACCCGGCTTAACACGATTTCGCCGCTTTCCCCCACCGGCTGGATCTCTGTTTCTGCAATCTTGGGAGGGTAGTTCCCGTAGAGGGTATGTTCTGGAATGAGGATGGGATTTTCTTCCGGCTCCGGGTCCGATTCCGGTTCCATACGGATCGGCTGAATGGCCGTTGCGTCGGGCAAAACTTCGGTGCCTTCCACGGTTACCGGTTTAAAACCAGGCGCTTCTACGGTGATGTTGTAGTCTGCGTAGGGCTGGCCTTCGCCAGGACGGAGACTGAATTCTAGCGGCGGCGCTGCGAGCGAGACTTCTTCTGTCTGGCCAGATGCATCGGTGGTTAATTCTTCCAATGGGGCGGCGGGTTCGCCGGAATAGGCAATGCGGATTCTGGCATTGCGGATGGGAAAGTTATTCTGGACATTGACCACGTTGACCTGTAAGAGACCGCTGGAGGTCAGCTCGGTGGAAGCGATATGGATGTTTTTGGACATAAAAGATTCCTCGGATCTTTGGATGGATCATCATAGCAGAATATGAGAGAGAGGCGGCTTGCGTGCCTGTCAAAACAGTGAAGAGAACGTATGATTTATAAGAGGTGTATGGGAAAATGATAGAGTCTAATCAAAAGTAATGATGTATAAAAATAAATCAGCTTGCATAACGATAGTATATCATGTATAATTCTATCAATTTGGGCTGATGTAAGTGTATACAAAGACCCAAAACCGCATCACACAATACAATAATACGGATGAAAGAAAGGATAGGTACTCCCACATGAAAGCATTTCTTATTCTGGAAGATGGCACCGTGTTCGAGGGAACCAGCATTGGCTCCACCCGCGAGGTCATCAGCGAAATCGTATTCAATACCTCAATGACCGGTTATCTGGAAGTTTTAACCGACCCGTCTTATGCAGGACAGGCGGTTGTTATGACTTACCCGTTAATTGGTAACTATGGTATTTGTTATGAGGATATGGAGTCTGACAGACCATGGCCGGACGGTTACATTGTCCGCGAGTTGTCCCGTATTCCGAGCAATTTCCGCAGTGAGGATACCATTCAGAACTTCCTGGAAAAGTACGACATCCCTGGTATCAGTGGCGTAGACACCCGTGCACTCACCAAGATCTTACGAGAGAAGGGTACCATGAACGGCATGATCACTACAAAGCAGTACGACGATCTGACCGATCCGATCGCACGCATGCACGCATACACCGTAACCGGAGTCGTAAAAAAGACCTCCTGCAAAGAAAAGTACATCCTTCCGGCATCCGATGCATTTGAGAAGCCGATCAAAAAAGTAGCGCTCCTGGATCTTGGAGCAAAAAGAAACATTGCCCGCTCTCTTGCAAAGCGTGGCTGTGAAGTTACCGTTTATCCCTGCGATACCACCGCAGAGGAAATCCTCGCAACCAATCCGGACGGCATCATGCTTTCCAACGGTCCTGGAGACCCGAAAGAAAATGTGGAGATCATCAAAGAAATCCGCAAGCTTTATGAGTCCGACGTGCCGATCTTCGCAATCTGTCTTGGTCACCAGCTTATGGCACTGGCAACCGGAGCAGATACCTTCAAATTAAAATACGGCCACCGCGGCGGAAACCATCCGGTCAAAGATGCAGAAACCGGCCGTGCCATTATCTCATCCCAGAACCATGGATATGCAGTTGATCCAAAGAGCCTGGATCCGAATGTAGCCGTTCCGGCATTTACCAATGTCAACGACGGAACCAACGAAGGCTTAAAATATGTAGGAAAAAATATTTTCACTGTACAGTATCATCCGGAAGCATGTCCGGGACCGCAGGACTCCGCGTACCTGTTCGATCGTTTTATCAACATGATGGGAGGAAATAACTAATGCCGAAGAATCCTGAGATTAAGAAAGTTCTTGTACTTGGATCTGGCCCGATCGTCATCGGCCAGGCAGCTGAATTTGACTATGCCGGAACCCAGGCCTGCCGTTCCTTAAAGGAAGAGGGCATCGAGGTTGTTCTGTTAAACTCCAACCCGGCAACCATTATGACCGATAAGGACATTGCAGACCGTGTATACATTGAGCCGCTGACGGTAGAAGTCGTTGAGCAGCTCATCAAGAAAGAAAAACCAGACAGCGTGCTGCCGACCCTGGGCGGCCAGGCAGGCTTAAACCTTGCCATGGAGCTGGAAGAGGCAGGCTTCTTGAAAGAGAACAACGTCCGCCTCATCGGTACCACGGCCCTGACCATCAAAAAGGCCGAAGACCGTGAGATGTTCAAAGAGACCATGGAGAAGATTGGCGAGCCGGTGGCTCCGTCTGACATCGTAGAGAACGTAGAGGACGGCCTTCGCATCGCAGACAAGATCGGTTACCCGATCGTGCTTCGTCCGGCATACACCCTGGGCGGAAGCGGCGGCGGTATTGCCGAGAACCCGGAACAGTGCCGTGAGATCCTGGAAAACGGCCTGCGTCTTTCCCGTGTGGGACAGGTCCTGGTAGAGCGCTGCATCGCCGGATGGAAAGAAATCGAGTACGAGGTAATGCGCGACAGCGCAGGCAACGTGATTACCGTATGTAACATGGAGAACCTTGACCCGGTCGGCGTTCATACCGGAGACAGTATCGTAGTAGCTCCGTCCCAGACCCTTGGCGATAAAGAGTACCAGATGCTTCGTACTTCCGCATTGAATATCATCAGCGAGCTTGGCATCACCGGTGGATGTAACGTTCAGTACGCCCTGCATCCGACCAGCTTTGAGTACTGTGTCATCGAGGTAAACCCGCGTGTAAGCCGTTCCTCTGCACTGGCTTCCAAGGCAACCGGTTACCCGATCGCAAAGGTGGCAGCAAAGATCGCTCTTGGTTACACCCTGGACGAGATCAAGAATGCAGTTACCAGGAAGACCTATGCAAGCTTCGAGCCGATGTTAGACTACTGTGTCGTAAAAATGCCGAGACTTCCGTTCGATAAATTCATCAGCGCAAAACGTACCCTGGGAACCCAGATGAAGGCAACCGGCGAGGTTATGAGTATCTGCACCAACTTCGAGGGCGCACTCATGAAAGCCATCCGCTCCCTGGAGCAGCACGTAGACTGCCTGCTCTCCTATGATTTCAGCGAGCTGGATCATGACGCACTTCTGGAACAGCTGCATGTGGTAGATGACCGCCGTATCTGGGTGATCGCAGAAGCGCTGCGCCGCGGCATTTCTTATGAAGAAATCCATGCCATCACCAAGATTGACCTCTGGTTCATCGACAAGCTGGCAATCCTGGTTGAGATGGAAGATCAATTAAAGAAGGGACCGCTGACTCCGGAATTATTAAAAGAAGCAAAGCGCATCGAGTTCCCGGACAATGTCATTTCCAGACTGACCGGTGTTTCCCAGGATGAGATCAAGGCAATGCGCCATGCAAACAACATCCGCGCCGCTTACAAGATGGTTGATACCTGTGCGGCAGAGTTCGCGGCCGAGACACCGTATTACTACTCCTGCTTTGACGGCATCAGCGAGGTGGAAGAGGAGCATAAGAAGAAAAAAGTTCTGGTTCTTGGTTCCGGTCCGATCCGTATCGGCCAGGGTATCGAGTTCGACTTCTGTTCCGTACACAGCACCTGGGCGTTTGAAAAAGAAGGATACGAAACCATTATCGTAAATAACAACCCGGAGACCGTAAGTACCGACTTCGATATCGCAGATAAGCTGTATTTCGAGCCGCTGACTCCGGAGGATGTAGAGAGCATTGTTGATATTGAGAAACCGGACGGAGCTGTCGTTCAGTTCGGTGGCCAAACTGCAATCAAGCTGACGGAGTCCCTGATGAAGATGGGCGTTCCGATCCTGGGAACCGCAGCTGAAGATGTCGATGCAGCCGAGGACCGTGAACTGTTCGATGAGATCCTGGAACAGTGCCAGATCCCGAGACCGGCCGGACACACCGTATTTACCGCAGAGGAAGCAAAGAAGGCAGCCAACGATTTAGGCTACCCGGTTCTGGTAAGACCGTCCTACGTACTTGGCGGACAGGGTATGCAGATCTGCATCAACGACAACGATATCGACGAGTTCATCGGTATCATCAACCAGATCGCACAGGATCACCCGATCCTGGTAGATAAATACATCGTCGGCAAGGAGATCGAGGTCGATGCTGTATGTGACGGCAAAGACATCCTGATCCCGGGTATCATGGAGCACATCGAGCGTACCGGCGTCCACTCCGGCGACAGTATCTCTGTTTACCCGGCACCGAGCATCACCCCGGAAATCGAGGCAAAATTAGTCGATTACACCGAGAAACTGGCTCGTGCCCTTCATGTCAGGGGCATGATCAACATCCAGTTCATCGTGTCAGACGGCGAGGTCTACATCATCGAGGTAAACCCGCGTTCCTCCAGAACCGTGCCGTACATCAGCAAGGTAACCGGAATCCCGATCGTACCGCTGGCAACGCAGGTGATCTGCGGACATACCTTAAAGGAGCTTGGATACGAGCCAGGTCTGCAGAAGAAGGCAGACTACATCGCCATCAAGATGCCGGTATTCTCCTTCGAGAAGATCCGCGGCGCAGATATCAGCCTTGGACCGGAGATGAAGTCCACCGGTGAGTGTCTGGGTATCGCAAATACCTTCAACGAGGCACTGTACAAGGCCTTTGAGGGCGCAGGACTGAAGCTGCCGAAACACAAAAACATGATCATCACCGTCCGCGATTCCGAGAAGGAAAACGTGGTTCCGATCGCAAAACGCTTCCAGAACGTCGGCTATAAGATCTTTGCCACCCGCGGCACCGCGAAGTTCTTAAATGAGAACGGCGTGAAGGCCCTGACCGTGCGCAAGCTTGAGCAGGAATCCCCGAACATCATGGACCTGATCCTGGGTCATGAGATTGATCTGGTCATCGACATTCCGCAGCAGGGCGCAGAGAGAAGCCGTGACGGCTTTGTCATCCGCCGTAACGCCATCGAGACCGGCGTGCATGTACTTACAAGCCTTGACACCGCAGCAGCCCTGGCAACCAGCCTTGAAAACCGCGCGAAAGCGCTGACGCTGATCGACATCGCGAAGGTGAAGCCGGTAACCTACAGTGGCATTGAGCGCGTAGAGAAATTTCTGCAGGATGCAGGCACCTACTACCTGGCAACCACAGAGGGTGACCAGCCGCGCGTACGCCCGTTCGGCACCGCGCACATCTACGAGGGCAGACTCTACATCCAGACCGGAAAGGTGAAGGATGTTTCAAAGCAGCTGCATGCAAACCCGAAGGCAGAGCTCACGGCATTCAAGGATGGTGAGTGGATCCGCGTAGCGGGCGAGCTGACAGAGGATGACAGCAGAGCAGCCCGGGAGTCTATGCTGAATGCATATCCAACCTTACGGAGCATGTACTCCGAGGATGACGGAAACACCGAGGTGTTTTATTTCAAACACGCAAAAGCAACCATTTCCGCATTTACACACGGACCGGAAGTGATTGAGTTCTAAATAGTATAAGGGAAGCCGGTCTGTAACACCAGACCGGCTTTTTGTGTGCAAAGAAATACAATCAAAACTTCAATATATCATATCTGAAATCTGCTGTTAAAAATTGGCGAAATCATACAACGTTGCCACGAAAATATGTTAGAAAAAGGCGTGTACGAGGCTGACTTGTTCTCTGATCTGTGATATAATGTGAGCGGTTGCTCTATAAATAATCACACACCGTTCCGTGGTGAGCAGCAGGCAACAATCATCATCGGTAGCGCATTTACAGACCTTACCCCGGTAGCCAGACTTATCAAGAAAGGCGAGAGAGATTGATTCGAATTCTAAGATGATTGGCTGACGTCAAATTATAAGATTGGAAATAATGCGAAATGTCGTATCAAAATATTATGAATGCTCCATTATTTGATTTCGGAGATATTAAGAAAATTCTTCAAAAAATATGGTCACTGCGAAACTGGATACGGGATACCGTTCTAAAGGGCTGTTTGGAATCTGGAAATATGATTTTACAGAGCGTTCGGCCGATGTTCCGGGCGAGCTTTTCCAGCTGGACAGCTGGGTTTACCAGCCGGAAAGTGAACAGCAGGAAGCATATTTGACTGGGGAAAGCGTTTACCGCGATTTCGTGTATGAAAATTATCTGGACATTAGTCCGCAGCTGAAGGCAGAAATGGAGCGTTTATTTGCTCCGGACGGCGGACTGGATAAAATTTCTGCTTCCCGGACAGAAGGAAAAACTGGGATCTATGGCATGACACAGGCAGTCCGGAGTATGATGGAGCGCAGCTTTTTCTATAAAAAGGAGCCGGAACTGGCACAAAGCGGAGATCCTCTGACGCAATTCCTGCGCGGGAACCAGTATGGTAATTCTGCTTATTATGCTTCTGCCGGTGTATTGGCAATGCGGAGTCTGGGAGTTCCTGCCCGCTATGCAGAAGGTTATTATGCAGACCCGGATAACATTGCACAGTCAAGAAACGGACAGATTCTTTTGACCAGCCAGGATGCGCATGCCTGGACAGAAATATATATGGATGGAATGGGATGGATTCCGGTTGATTTTACGCCGGGTTTTTATTACAATACATATGCACTTCTTCGCATGGCACAGCTTCCGCAGAATGTCAGGAAGACTGCAGCCTTGCAGGATGAAGGGGAAGAAGCAGAAAATGTTGCGGGAAATACACCGCAGATCAAACAACAGGATCAGCTTTCGGAGCAGGTCCGGGCCATGTATGTTAACGTGGTAACCGGGGTCTTACTTCTGGTTTTGTTTTTGTTCCTGCTCTTTATAGTGGTTTTGGAAGCAGGACACCTGTTTTATGAAGAAAAGATCCGCAAGATGGTAAGACAGGAGGAAAAACGCAGCATGGAATATCTCTGCAGGCAGATATCCGGAAATCTCAGCGTTTTAGGTATTGAAGTAAGATTAGGGTGGAATGCAGCTGAGACAGACCAGAGTATCTGTAACTGCATGCCGGATATAGAACCTGGTATTTACCAGAGGGTTAACTATGTATTGGAGAAATATGTTTATGGGACCGGACATCTTGAGCCGGAGGAATTCCGGCTTCTGGGTGCCTTTCTCATTGCAATACGGGAAAGCCGGAAGCTGACGGGGATACGGAAACGTTTCCTGAGCCGTTATATTGTATTTATCCGGGGATAAAACGCATAAGGAGAATCATTACCATGGAAAAAATCACAAGCTTTACGATCAATCATTTAAAATTACTGCCAGGCATTTATGTGTCCAGAAAAGATAAAGCGGGAGACAGTGTTATCACCACGTTCGATATCCGTATGACCAGACCAAATTTTGAACCGGTTATGAACACCGCGGAGATTCATACCATCGAACATCTGGCAGCAACATTTTTGCGCAACCATGATGGCATCAAAGACCGTGTGATCTATTTTGGACCGATGGGCTGCCGCACCGGTTTTTACCTGCTTCTTGCAGGCGATTACCAGTCTCGTGACATCGTTCCGCTTATGAGGGAATTGTTCAGTTTTATCCGTGATTTTGAAGGAGAAGTACCGGGGGCAAGTGCCAGAGACTGCGGCAACTATCTGGATATGAACCTTTCGATGGCGAAATGGCTTGCAGACCGTTTCTTACGTGAAGTTATGGACAACATTGACGACAGCAGACTGATTTACCCGGAAGACTAGGAGAAGACATTAAACGAATGAGAAGAATAATACGCGGAGTACCAAAGAAAATCCTGGAATATGTGATCCAGCTTTTCAGCCCGACGATGGATGATTATCTTTATGTCATGGATCTGAAGGAAGATTATTACATGATATCGCCTCAGGCGATGGAGCGTTTTTTATTGCCGGCCGACCACTTTTATCATGCAAAAAAAATGCATGAGCAGTTTGTGTATACAGATGATCTTCCAGCGTTGTGGGCCGATATGGAACTGAGCTACAAAGGCGAACACGATTCCCACGATATGGATTACCGCTGGCTGGACTGTCAGGGGCATCCGGTGTGGATCAATTGCAGGGGAATCTTACTGCGCGATCCAGATGGCTCCGCAAAATACCTGGTCGGCTGTATCAATGAGATTGGGAAAAAGCAGAAAGCGGACAATGTCAGCGGTCTGATGGGAGAGGTAGGGCTCTGGCATTATGCAATGGATTGTGCCGAGATTCTTCCAGACGGATTTGTGATGCGGCTTGGAATCGATGATCTGGGCGGTGTGAACGGAACCCTGGGCATGAATTACGGAGATTTTCTTTTGAAAGAGACTGCCAACTGCATCCAGAAAGTGATAGAACCGGAGCAAAAACTGTTCCGTCTGGTATCCGACCAGTTTATCATCACGGATCTGTCTGGAAAGAGTATTTCCGATGCCTGTCGTCTCTATGATAAAATCCGTTCTGAAATTAGCAGATGGGTGGAGGAACACCAGTATCAGACGGTATTTACGATATCTGCCGGGATCATTGATACCGATGGGCGCCATAACGATTACGACCAGCTGTTAAAATATCTGGAATTTTCTTTAAACGAAGCGAAACGTCTCGGAAAAAATGAAAGCTATGTATTTTGTCAGGCAGATTATGACGCATGGAGCCGCAGACAGGAACTTCGCAAACAGCTGCTGCATGCGATCAATCATGGCTATGAAGGCTTTGAGGTTTATTATCAGCCGGTCATGAGCAGAAAAGAACATGATCTTGTTTCTGCTGAGGCTCTGATGCGCTTTTTCGTTTCGGAAGAAGCGCAGACCGGTGAATCTGGAAGTGGGGAAATAACAGAAAAGAACACAAATGAAAATCGCCGCATGATCTCTCCAGCGGAGTTTATTCCGATTCTGGAAGAGAGCGGACTGATTATCCCGGTTGGCCGGTGGCTGCTTCACACTGCTGCAAAGGACTGCAAAGAGTGGCAGAAAGCACATCCGGGGATGCGTGTGCAAATTAATCTTTCGTATGTGCAGGTTGCAAAGACCAATGTCCTGCGTGAGATCTGGGAGACACTGGATGAAAATAAACTGGATCCGGAGTGCCTTGGTGTGGAACTGACTGAGAGCGGATATCTGGAGCCAGGTGCGCATTTCCAGAAAGTATGGCAGGGTTTAAAGGAGCTGGGAGTGAAGGTACTTCTGGATGATTTTGGAACCGGATATTCCAATTTTCACTGCCTGGGAGACCTGACGCCAAACTGTATTAAAATTGACCGTACGTTCACGCAGAAAGCACTGTCAGACTCTTATGAATATAATCTGCTGACACAGATGATCTGGATGTCCAAGCGACTGAACATTCATGTCTGCATTGAAGGAATTGAGACAAAAGAGGAACTGGAACGGATCGCAGTATTAAAACCAGATTATATCCAGGGTTACGTATTTGGAAAACCGATTTCAAAAGAACTATTTACAGAACAGTTTATCTGCAGATAAATATTAAGTTTATGATACATAGAAGATTGGAAGGAGAATTCACAATGCATGATGATGTCTATCAGCTGTATTTAGAGGAGATTGCAGCGATCCGCCCGATGGACGCAGAGGAGGAAACACAGCTTTTAACAAGATTCAAAGATGGTGATACCACCGTGCGCTCCCGTCTTATGGAAGGATATCTGCCGTTTCTTGCCGAGATCGCAAAGACCTATGAAAACCAGGGACTTCCGGTTGGTGATCTGGTCCAGGAGGCGAATGTGGCACTGATCATGGCAGTAGACCAGTATCAGGAAGGCGACTTAAAAGAGCAGGTTAAGAATCTTGCCGAGGAGATGATCAAGGCTGCCCTTGAGGAACAGGGAATTGAAGTCAAGGTGGAAGAAGAAATGCTGGCCCGTGTCAACGTGTTAAAAGAGGTGAGCAAGCGCATGGCGGAGGAACTGGGGCGTGAAGCTACCGTTACCGAACTTGCAGAAAAAATGAAGATGACAGAAGACGAGATCAAGGATATCATGAAGCTGACGCTGGATGCCATGAGTGTGAGTCCAGATGCGGAAGTGTAATCGGTTTTGATCGCAAATTAATAAGAATGAATAATAAATACCATAAGATATATTAATTTCATTTATAATATATCTTGTGGTATTATTTATTTAAATGAGATTTATCAGTCTCAATTATGAAACAGAACCATAAAACAGGAGAAATACATAACAGGAGGAATCACATGAGTGTAAGACGCGTGTATGTAGAGAAAAAACCGGAGTTTGCCGTTAAGGCGGGGGAGCTTCGCGAGGAGATCAGCAGTTATCTGAGCATAGATACCGTGACCGGAGTCCGTGTATTGATCCGCTACGATATTGAAAATCTGTCAGAGGAGACTTACAAACAGGCGCTTGTTAGCATCTTTTCCGAGCCGCCGGTTGATTTTGTATATGAAGAGGACTTCCCAAAAGAAGAGGGAGATACCGTATTTTCCGTAGAGTATCTGCCGGGACAGTTTGACCAGAGAGCCGATTCCGCAGAGCAGTGCGTAAAGCTGTTAAAAGAAACCGAGGAGCCAGTCATCAAGACTGCAATTACCTATGTGCTGTCTGGAAAACTGACTGACGAGCAGGCTGCTGCCATTAAGGCATTCTGCATCAACCCGGTCGATTCCCGTGAGGCAGGAAGCAAGAAGCCGGAGACCCTGGTAACCGTATTTGAGACACCGGCTGACGTGGCATCCTTTACCGGTTTTACCACCTTTGACAGCGCGAAGTTAAAAGAACTTTATGATTCCTTAAATCTGGCTATGACCTTCCGCGATTTTGAGCATATCCAGAATTATTATGCAGGGGAAGAGCACCGCGACCCGACCGTGACCGAGATCCGTGTGCTGGATACCTACTGGTCCGACCATTGCCGTCATACGACCTTCTCCACCGAGTTAAAGGATGTGACCATTACCGATGGCGATTACAAGGCACCGATCGAGGCAACTTACCAGAATTACCTTGCAGACCGCGCGGTGATCTACAAGGGACGTGACGACAAGTTCGTCTGTCTCATGGACCTGGCACTGCTTGCCATGAAAAAACTCCGCGCAGAGGGCAAACTGGAAGATCTGGAAGTTTCTGACGAGATCAATGCCTGCAGCATTGTCGTTCCGGTTGAGATTGACGGTGTGACGGAGGAGTGGCTGGTAAACTTCAAGAATGAAACCCATAACCACCCGACCGAGATCGAGCCGTTTGGTGGTGCTGCAACCTGCCTTGGCGGCGCAATCCGTGACCCGCTTTCCGGACGTACCTATGTATACCAGGCCATGCGTGTGACCGGTGCAGCTGACCCGACCCGTCCATTGTCTGAAACTTTAAAGGGCAAGCTGCCGCAGAGAAAACTGGTTAACGGCGCTGCAAATGGCTATAGCTCTTACGGCAACCAGATTGGTCTGGCTACCGGTTACGTCAAAGAAATCTATCATCCGAATTATGTGGCAAAACGTATGGAGATCGGTGCCGTTATGGGTGCTGCTCCGAGAAAATACGTAAAGCGTTTAAATTCCGACCCGGGCGATATCATCGTACTCCTTGGCGGACGTACCGGCCGTGATGGTATCGGCGGTGCTACCGGTTCCTCCAAGGTTCATACCGAAGCTTCCATCGAAGTCTGTGGTGCTGAGGTCCAGAAAGGTAATGCGCCGACTGAGCGCAAGATCCAGCGTATGTTCCGCCGTCCGGAAGTCAGCGAGATCATCAAAAAGTGCAATGACTTCGGCGCAGGTGGTGTTTCCGTAGCAATCGGTGAGCTGGCAGCAGGCCTTCAGATCGATCTGGACAAGGTTCCGAAAAAATATGCCGGTCTGGATGGCACCGAGATCGCGATCTCTGAGTCTCAGGAGCGTATGGCGGTTGTGCTTGACCCGGCAGATGTTGACAAATTCTTAGGCTTTGCAGCGGAGGAAAACCTGGAGGCAATTCCGGTTGCAGTTGTGACCGAAGAGCCGCGTCTGGTGATGAACTGGAGAGGAAAGACCATTGTGGATGTAAGCCGTGCATTCCTCGATACCAACGGTGCGCACCAGGAGGCAAAGGTTGTTCTGGAAACTCCGATCAAAGAGGGCAATCCGTTTGAAAAGAAAGAAGTAGCAGATGTGAAAGCTACCTGGCTGAACGTCCTGTCTGACTTAAATGTATGTTCCCAGAAGGGCCTGGTAGAGCGTTTTGACGGTTCTATCGGCGCTGGCAGTGTCTTTATGCCGTATGGCGGTAAATACCAGCTGACCGAAACCCAGACCATGGTAGCGAAGCTTCCGGTCCTGAAAGGCAAGACCGATACCGTGACCATGATGAGCTACGGCTATGACCCGTATCTGTCCAGCTGGAGCCCGTACCACGGTGCTATCTACGCTGTGCTGTCTTCCGTTGCAAAGATCGTGGCAAGCGGCGGTGACTTTAAGAAGATCCGCTTTACCTTCCAGGAGTACTTTAAGCGCATGACCGAGGATCCGACCCGCTGGGGCGCACCGTTCGCAGCCCTGCTTGGTGCTTACAATGCACAGCTTGGCTTTGGACTTCCGTCTATCGGCGGTAAGGACAGCATGTCCGGTACCTTCAACGATGAGAAGCACGGCGAGATCAACGTTCCGCCGACCCTGGTTTCCTTTGCAGTGGATGTAGACCATTATCCGAACATCATCACACCGGAATTTAAGAAGCCGGGCAGCAAGATCGTCGTATTCAACATTGAGAAAGATCAGTATGACCTTCCGGATTACGCACAGATCATGGATGGCTACGAGAAACTGAATACCGATATCAAGGCAGGCCGCATCCTTTCCGCTTATGCAGTGGAGGGACATGGACTGGCAGAGGCAGTCAGCAAGATGGCATTCGGCAATAAGCTTGGCGTGAAGATCGAGCACAACGTAGACCCGAGAGATTTCTTCGCAGTAGGCTGGGGCAACATCGTCTGTGAAGTTCCAGACGGAAAAGTGGGCGATCTTTCTATCCGTTACACCGTGATCGGTGAAGTGACTGACAAGGCTGCTTTTGAGTACGGACCGGTATCCATCTCCATGGACGAGGCATTAGGCTCCTGGACCAAGACCTTAGAGAGCGTATTCCCGACCACCTCCGGCGTGAAGCAGACCGAGGTGAAGTCTGAACTGTTTAAGGCAGACAAGATCTACGTATGCAGCCACAAACTGGCCCAGCCGACCGTATTTATTCCGGTATTCCCGGGCACCAACTGTGAGTACGACAGCACCAAAGCCTTTGAGCGTGCCGGTGCAAAGGTTGTAACCAAGGTATTTAAAAACTTAAGCGCAGAAGATATCCGCGATTCTGTAGAAGCTTATAAGAACGAGATCGCAAAGGCACAGATCGTGATGTTCCCGGGCGGTTTCTCCGCAGGCGATGAGCCGGAGGGCAGTGCGAAGTTCTTTGCAACCGTATTCCGCAACGCAGTCATCAAGGAAGAGATCGAAAAGCTGTTAAATGAGCGTGACGGCCTGATGCTTGGTATCTGCAACGGCTTCCAGGCACTCATCAAGCTGGGTCTGGTTCCGGAGGGACGCGTCTGCGAGCAGACCGCTGCTTCCCCGACCCTGGCGATGAATACCATCGGACGTCATATTTCCAAGATGGTCTACACCAAGGTTGTTACGAACAAGTCTCCGTGGCTGGCTGGCGCAGAGCTTGGCGGTGTATACTGCAACCCGGCATCCCACGGCGAGGGACGTTTCGTTGCAAATGACGAGTGGCTGAAGAAGCTTGCCGCAAACGGCCAGATCGCAACCCAGTATGTCGATGAGAACGGCAATGCGACCATGGATGAGTTCTGGAACCCGAACGGCTCCTACATGGCGATCGAGGGTATCACCAGCCCGGATGGACGAATCCTGGGCAAGATGGCGCACTCTGAGCGCCGCGGTGAGGCTGTTGCCATGAACATCTACGGAGAGCAGGATATGAAGATCTTCGAGAGTGGCGTGAAGTATTTCAAATAAGATTTTAATTTCTGGTATCATATCTTGAATTTGGGGCTGCCGCATGAGTTGCGGCAGCTCCTTTTTCGTCAGGTATTGACAGAAACTACGATTTCAAGTATAGTTTGGAGTAACTGCCCTGGAAGGATCCGGGAGCAATATGAGGAGAGACAGACGATATGAAGAAGGTTGTGAAATTTGGCGGCAGTTCTCTGGCGAGTGCCCGCCAGTTTAAGAAAGTCGGAGATATCATCCGTGCAGACAAGACAAGAAGATTTGTGATCCCGTCCGCACCGGGTAAGAGAAACAGCAAGGATACCAAGGTTACGGATATGCTGTACGAGTGCTACGCGGCAGCATCCACCGGAGCATCTTATAAAAAGATCCTGGATGCGATCAAGGCTCGCTACCAGGAGATCATTGACGGTCTGGAGTTAAACTTAAATCTGGACCATGAATTTGCTACCATCGAGGAAAACTTTGTAAAGGGCATCGGCAAGGATTATGCTGCATCCCGCGGTGAGTACTTAAACGGTATCGTTATGGCAAATTACTTAGGCTACGAGTTCATCGACGCTGCAGAAGTCATTTTCTTTGATGAGCATGGAAACTTTGAGGCAGAGCTGACCAACCAGGAGCTTTCCGAGCGTCTGGAGCATGTAGAGAGAGCGGTTATCCCGGGCTTTTACGGTTCTAAGCATGACGGAAGCATCAAAACCTTCTCCCGCGGCGGTTCCGATGTGACCGGTTCCATCGTTGCACGTGCCATCCACGCAGACTTATATGAGAACTGGACCGATGTATCCGGTTTCCTTGTAACAGATCCTCGTATCGTGGAGAATCCGGAGGTCATCGAGACCATTACCTATAAAGAGCTTCGTGAGCTGGCTTACATGGGCGCAGGCGTACTCCATGAGGACGCGATCTTCCCGGTAAGAAAAGAAGGAATCCCGATCAATATCCGCAACACCAACCGTCCGGAGGACAAGGGCACTCTCATCGTAGAGAGCACCTGCAGAAAGCCGCGCTATACCATCACCGGTATCGCAGGAAGAAAGGGCTTTTGCGCGATCAACATCGAAAAAGCCATGATGAATGCCGAAGTAGGGTTTGGGAGGAAAGTTCTTGGTGTATTCGAGAAGTACGGCATCTCCTTTGAGCATATGCCGTCAGGGATCGACACCATGACCATTATGGTACACCAGGACGAATTTGAAGAGTATGAGCAGTCTGTGATCGCCGGCATCCACCGCGCAGTTGAGCCGGATGTGGTCGATCTGGAGTCTGACCTGGCTCTTATCGCTGTAGTTGGAAGAGGCATGAAGGGCACCCGCGGCACAGTCGGAAGAATCTTCTCCGCACTGGCACATGCCCGCATCAATGTCAAGATGATCGACCAGGGCTCCAGTGAACTCAACATCATCATTGGGGTAAAAAATTCCGATTTCGAGACTGCCATCAAGGCAATTTACGATATCTTTATCACCGCAGCAATTTAAATAACAGGATCTGGTTTTTACTGTTTCCTGTTTTGTGAAAAGAGGGAATCCTGCATCGGCTGTTGCCGTTGTGAGGTTCCCTCTTTCGTTGCCGGATAAAATGTGCTATACTGGATTTCGATTAGAAAACGGCGAAAGGAAACCATCTCATGAACAGAAGAAACTGCAGACATATCAGCAGACACGCTTTTGGTGCACATTCGGCATCCTATGCAAAGAAAGCCTTCGTCCTGGCTGCGGTTGCATTCTTATCCGGCTGTGCAGGTCCATCCACAAAAGTACTGCCAAAACGGCAGGGGGGAACCATACAGGAAGTGCCGGAAGAGATACCAGTCGTGGAAGAAGTCAATTCTTTTTATCTTCAGGAATCCCTTGGAATTCTTTCGACTTCCCCCCGAATGGCAGGCAGCCGTGAGGAAGACACCGCTGCCCGCTATATCCAGAGACTTTTGAAAGATTATGGATATCAGGTAAACAGACAGCGTTTCCGCGAAAAGACCGAACACGAAGAAATTCTTGGAACGAATGTGATTGCGACTCGTCCAGCCGAAGACCCCGATGCAGACATTTTATTGATCTGCACCTGGCATGATTCTGCTCCGGGCAGCCCGGGTGCAGGAAACAATGCATCTGGTGTTTCTGTATTTCTGGAAACGGCCCGCATTCTTTCCGGTCTTCCAACCGATACGGAAGTGCGCTTTGTCAGTTTATCGGCTCATGAAAACGATGCGCTTGGTGCCAGGATTTATACAAGAAGTCTGAGCAAACGGGAAAAAGAACGACTGATCGGTGCCATTACCATCGGACCTTGCGGGGCTCTTGATACGGAAGAAACCGTACTTGCAACCCAGGACGGAAAGGGCACTATGCTTGGGGATTTGCTGAGTGATTCTTCATCAGAGATTACCGGAATACGTTTTCACAATATCCAAAAAGCCGGTTTAGAAAATGGAATTTTCGCGTCCTGCTTTATCCCTGCCGTGCAGATCGGACAAAAAGAGGACAGCTTTGATTTTGGAACACCTCTGGATACGGTAGATACAGTGGATGCGGAGTGTCTTTCCGAGCTGGTTGACACCATTTGCCATACGGTATCGAAAATTATGAATCCGGATACCCCGTCCATGCGGGCAAAAGCACACTACGAAAATAACTGGAATACCTTTGTCTATCAACAGGAACCACGCAGGAGAATTCCTTTTGGAAGCACTCCGGGAAGGCTGCAGGCGCTTTTGGGAATTCCGGGAAAGCTTGCTGTCGTAAACCGGGATTCAAAGAACCATCCGATTGAACGGTATCGGTTCCATGCAAAATGGTTTGAGGTGGAAGAACCCCTCATTACAGACTATTATTTTACCGATGAACAGCTTGATCTGGTGAGTCTTCTCCCGGAAAATCAGGAACAAAGCAGCATGCAGATACAGTCACAGATCACCAGTGTTTATGGAGAACCGGAAAAGAAGATTTCCGGTCCGTATGGGCTGGACTGCATCTGGCGTGATCCGGTGGCTGGAGAGCAGATCGAACTGATTCCGGGGAAGGAATCTTTTGAAGTGGAGATCCGCAGCTACACGCCAGAGAAAACCATACTCGCACGTTATGATGCCGCGGGAAATGCAGAAGAAAAAACGGAGAATTTTGAGGCGGAATATGGCTATCTGACACAGCTTTGCAGCGTGATTTTTCAGCCAGAATCAGAAGAGGCATTGCCCGCACCTTCTCAGGATGCAATACTGGGAAGACTTCTGCCAAAAGCAGAACTCCTCTATGAAACGGATGGAGCCGGGGGCGACCATGTTCTTACAGAAAGGCTCAAACAGACTGCTGACGTTTCCACGAAAGCAGGAAAGACGCATTCTGGTCAGAAAACATCTAGAAATGATTCCCAAGGGGAACAGGACAGACTTTATGCAGATACCAGCTGGCAGGTGACCATTGACCCGGAAAACTATCCGCAGCAGGATGGAGAACTTGCAGACCGCAGTACTTCCCTGAAAAGTCTGATGCGCACCTACGGGATCCTTTTAAAAGAAACGGATCCGGAACTTTACGCAAACGGATACGGGGAATTACTGGGCGAGAAGCAGGCAATGCAGCAATCCGAGGACGCATCCCTGGTGTCCCCAAAGTCTGCACTGCAGGCAGAGTCCGCACAGGGCATGAATCAGACCGTATCCGTTTCTCTGCCGGAATTTGAGGATGCGTTTGCTTTGTACGTGCTGGCAGACGATACTTCGGACAGTCCCGGAGCATTTCAGGAATGTGTCCGCTACTTTAACCAGTTTGAAGAACTGAATACATACCGCAGTGCCGTGAGAAACTATCTTGGCCTGCAGATGGAGGAATAAGTTATGAGTCAGGTAATCATCATCGGCGGCGGTGCTGCTGGAATGATGGCAGCGATAGCCGCGGCAGGCGCAGGGCATAAGGTCTGCATTTATGAAAAAAATGAAAAACTTGGCAAGAAAGTCTATATTACCGGAAAGGGGCGCTGCAACATTACCAATGCCTGCGACACGGAAGAATTGTTTCAGAATGTGGTCCATAATGCCAAGTTCCTTTACAGCAGTTTTTATACGTTTACAAATACCGATATTATGGAGCTTTTGGAACGGTATGGCTGTCCGGTAAAGACAGAACGCGGAAACCGCGTGTTCCCGGTTTCTGACAAATCATCGGATGTGATCCATGCGCTGACGGTTTGTCTCAGGGACCTTGGAGTCATGGTAGAACTTCATGAAGAGGTGTCCGAGGTTCTCCATGAGAATGGTCACGTGACCGGAGTCCATTTAAAGCGTGGAAACCGGACGGTTTTGGCAGATGCCGTTATCGTTACCACCGGCGGTCTGTCTTACCCGTCTACCGGTTCTACCGGAGATGGTTACCGGTTTGCAAAGGAGCTTGGACACACCATCACGGACCTTTCGCCTGCTCTGGTGCCGTTTGAGGCAAAGGAACCGGTCTGCAAGGAACTGCAGGGCTTGTCCCTGCGCAATATTCATGCAGAGATCCGGAATGGGAAAAAAGTACTGTTTGAAGAGTTTGGTGAAATGCTGTTTACCCATTTTGGTGTCAGCGGACCGGTGCTTCTTTCTGCCAGCAGTTATGTGGCAGCTGCACTAAAGAAGGGAGAACTGGTCCTCTCCATCGATTTAAAACCGGCTCTTTCACAGGAGCAGCTGGATGCCCGCATCCTGCGCGACTTTGAAGAGGCAAAAAATAAACAGTATAAGAATTCCTTAAACCATCTGCTCCCGGCGAAGCTGATCCCGGTCATCATCGAGCGGAGCGGAATTTCTCCGGAGAAAAAGGTCAATGAGATCACACGGGAGGAACGGCATAGCCTTGTCTGTGCGATCAAGGATTTCTGCATTACGCTGGTTGGACTGCGGGATTACAAAGAAGCGATCATCACACAGGGCGGCGTATCCGTGCGGGAAATCAATCCGTCTACCATGGAGTCAAAAAAGATGGCAGGGCTGTATTTTGCAGGGGAAGTACTGGATCTGGATGCCGTGACAGGCGGCTTCAATCTCCAGATTGCCTGGTCTACCGGTTATCTGGCCGGGATTTCCATCCCACAGTAGGAGCGTGTGACCGGAAAAAACGGATAGAAGTGCAGATCGAAAAGAAAAAACAGCATTGAAATGTAAAAAGAAAAACTGCTTCATGCAAGGAGACGATAAAAATTATGGAAAAACATGCATTCAACATTGCAATTGACGGTCCGGCAGGGGCCGGAAAGAGCACCATTGCGAAAATGGTAGCGAAAAAACTGAACTTTATCTATGTCGATACCGGTGCCATGTATCGTGCAATTGCGCTCTATCTGCTGCGAAGCGGCATCGACACCGCAGATGAAGCAAAGGTCAGTGAGGCAGTTAAAAACGCAGATATTACCATCCGTTACCAGGATGGCTCCCAGCAGGTCATCTTAAACGGAGAAGATGTATCCGGAAAAATCCGCACCGAGGAAGTCGGCAATACTGCGTCTGCCACGAGTGTATACCCGGCAGTACGTGCCCATCTTCTGGAACTGCAGAGAAGTCTGGCTGCAAGCCAGAATGTGATCATGGACGGACGCGATATCGGTACCTGCATTCTGCCGGATGCAGAAGCGAAGATTTATTTAACTGCAAGCAGCCGTGTCCGCGCCCTGCGCCGTTACAAAGAATTAACGGAAAAAGGAACCATGTGTAATCTGGAAGAAATTGAGCAAGATATCATAGAGAGAGACCATCGCGATATGACCCGCGAGATCGCACCATTAAAGCAGGCAGATGACGCGGTACTCCTTGACAGTTCGGAAATGACGATTGACGAGGTGGTACAGGCTATCATTGACACTGCGAAAGCCCACGGCCTTGAGGAGGACGTTTCATGGAAGTCATTGTAGCAAAAACAGCCGGATTCTGTTTTGGTGTCAGGCGTGCGGTGGATCAGGTTTATGAGCAGATTGAGAAAGCAGAAAAACCAGTATATACCTATGGTCCGATCATTCATAATGAGTTTGTGGTGAAGGATCTGGAAGAGAAAGGGGTAAAGGTCTTAAACACCAAAGAGGAGCTGGCTACACTTACGGACGGAATCGTTGTAATCCGTTCCCATGGTGTCGGAAAAGAAATCTATGACCTGTTAAATGCACACCATATCACGGTTGTGGATGCCACCTGCCCGTTTGTAAAAAAGATTCACCGGATCGTGGAACAGCAGACGGCAGAAGGGCGCCGCGTGATCATTATCGGAAACCCGGATCATCCAGAAGTCCAGGGCATCCGCGGGTGGGGAAATGATACGACACGGGTGGTGGAAAATGCAGACCAGATCGAGCATTTATCTGTCTCAAAAGAAGAAAAACTGTGTATCGTATCCCAAACGACATTTAATTACAAGAAATTTCAAGATTTAGTTGAAAAATTTGAGAAAAAGGGTTATGATATACTTGTTTTAAATACGATTTGCAATGCAACACAGGAGAGACAAGTGGAAGCTAGACGTATTGCTTCTGAAGTGGACGCTATGATTGTCATAGGCGGCAAACACAGCTCCAACACACAGAAACTCTACGAGATATGCCAAAAGGAATGTAAGAATACTTACTTTATCCAGTCACTCGGCGATTTCAACCCTGAATGTGTGAATTCTGTGCGCAGCGTAGGTATTACAGCGGGGGCATCCACCCCGAATCAAATTATTGAGGAGGTTCATACTAATGTCAGAATTAAGTTTTGAACAAATGTTGGAGGAATCATTAAAAACAATACGTACGGGAGAGATCGTCACTGGTAAAGTCATCGATGTGAAAGAGGACGAGATCGTCCTGAACATTGGATACAAATCCGATGGTATCATCCCGAGAAGTGAGTACACCAACGAAGCAAACGTAGATCTCAGAACCGAGGTTCAGGTTGGCGACGAGATGGAAGCAAAAGTTGTAAAGGTAAACGATGGCGAAGGTCAGGTTGCACTGTCCTACAAGAGACTGGCTGCAGACAAGGGCAACAAGAGACTGGAAGAAGCTTTCGAGAATCACGAGGTTCTTACCGCAAAGGTTGCACAGGTACTGGACGGCGGCTTAAGCGTTGTAGTTGACGAGGCAAGAGTCTTCATTCCGGCTAGCCTGGTATCTGACACTTACGAGAAAGATTTAAGCAAGTATGCAGGTCAGGATATCGATTTCGTGATCACCGAGTTCAACCCGAAGAGAAGAAGAGTCATCGGCGACAGAAAGCAGCTTATGGTTGCAAAGAAGGCTGAAATGCAGAAAGAACTCTTCGAGCGCATCCACGCTGGCGATACCGTAGAGGGTACTGTAAAGAATGTTACCGATTTCGGTGCATTCGTAGACCTGGGCGGCGCTGACGGTCTGCTTCATATTTCCGAGATGTCCTGGGGCCGTGTTGAGAATCCGAAGAAGGTATTCAAGACTGGTGACCACGTAAAGGCTCTCATCAAAGATATCAATGGCGAGAAGATTGCTTTAAGCTTAAAGTTCCCGGAGCAGAATCCGTGGGCAAACGCAGCTGAGAAGTACGCTGTAGGCAACGTAGTAACCGGTCGTGTTGCACGTATGACCGACTTCGGTGCATTCGTTGAGTTAGAGCCAGGCGTAGACGCTCTGCTTCACGTATCTCAGATTTCCAGAGATCACGTTGACAAACCGGCTGACGCTCTGACCATCGGTCAGGAGATCGAGGCTAAGGTTGTTGATTTCAATGGCGAAGACAGAAAGATCAGCTTAAGCATGAAAGCTCTGCAGGCTCCGGCTGAGGAGAATGAGGCAGACGCTGAGTAATCTCGGTATACTTTTTAAACATTCAGGAGACCTGTAACAGCAGGTCTCCTTTTTTGAAGCGCACATCAAATCTACAGGAAAACGGAGAAAACAGTATGGAATTGCAGGGATTGCTGAATTTACAGCTTATGATGTTTGCATTGTTATGATGCTGAGCGGATTCCGCTTTCCTGAATTTATCCAGCATTCCATACAAAGTTTAGGCAATTGTACGACAGCAATTTCCATGCTGGTTATTGGCATGATTCTTGCAGATGCCGGAGCCCATCACTTGTTCACCCGCATGACAATACTCTTTTCGGGAGTGCGTCTGATATTGATTCCGGCTGTTGTTGCAGCTGGGTGTTATCTTTTCCACATTCACGGGATCGCAGCCGGAATTTCGGTGGTCTTAGCTGCAATGCCGGCAGGAACTTCTACGGCAATTCTTGCAGCCAAATATCATGGAGATGAAGCGTTTGCAACGCAGTGTGTTGTTGTGACGACACTACTGTCAATGCTGATGCTGCCGCTTTGGTGCGTGATCTTAAACGGGACGCTATAAGATTCAATACGAACAGAATAATGAGAAGGAGGATATGACGATGGAATTTGAAAAACTAATGGAAGAACGGAGAAGCATACGTAAGTATGACAGCAGCAGACGTGCCACAAAGGAGCAAATCACAGCCATGGTCCAGGCTGCTATTCAGGCACCGTCCTGGAAAAACAGTCAGACATCCAGATATTACTGTATTTTAGATGAACTGCAGTGCAAAAAATTTTCGGAAAGCTGTCTGCCACAGTTTAATCAGAATAATTCCAGTGGTGCATCTTATATTGTGACCACGTTCGTAAAGGACCGGGTCGGCTTCGATAAAGAGACCGGCGCAGCCATAAATGAGTGTGGAAATGGCTGGGGCTATTATGACCTGGGACTCCAGAACGAAAACCTTATCTTAAAAGCAAGGGAACTCGGTCTGGATACTTTGATCATGGGTATCCGGGATGGAGAGAAAATCTGGGAAATGCTGCAGATTCCGGAAAATGAGCAGGTGGTATCTGTCATAGCGGTCGGTTACCGCGCATTGAATCCGGAAAAGCCAAAGCGTAAGACGCCGGATGATATTTTGAAATTTGTGTAACATTACGAACAATTTTTTGTGATGTTAGATTCAGAAAGCTGAATCTTACGGCTGAATATGAAATAAAAAACAGCTGAGCATGTATGCACAGAAAACCCGGAGGAAAAAGCTGGATTATGAATATAGCAGAAATATTGGATGAGATCAAGAAACTTGCCGGGCAAGATGTCGAATTAAAAGAAAAAATTTTGAAAACCCGGTTAGAAGCGGATCCGCTTTCTGCCTTTTGTAGATTATGCAGGGAACTTGGATTCCAGATTTATGAAATGGATTTGGCCTGTGCCGGAGAATCTTTTTATGCAGAGATCAAACGCAGTACGAATGGCGGTGGTGAGAATTCGCCCCTGTTAAAGGGCGAAGACGACTTTTATGAGATGTTCTTCGCAGATTTGGAACAGGAGGAAAACTAGTTTTATGATCATTGAACTTGATATGTACCAGACGATTGCGACCGCTGTGGTCGCATTGATGCTGGGAAAATTTTTGCGGAGACGGTGTGCGATCCTGGAGCGGTTCTGTATTCCGGCCCCGGTCATCGGCGGCGTAATATTTGCAGTGCTTACCTGTATTTGTTACGTTCTTGGAATTGCAGAATTTTCTTTCGATGATACGCTCAAAGAAGTATGCATGGTATTTTTCTTTACGTCAGTTGGATTTCAGGCGAATTTAAAGGTGTTAAGAAGCGGTGGAAAAGCTCTGATCGTATTTCTGGCGCTGGTCGTTGCACTGATTTTGTCCCAGAACTTCCTGGCAACCGGCCTGGCAAAGCTTTTACGCATTCCGACGCTGGTTGGACTTTGCACCGGATCCATTCCGATGGTAGGTGGACATGGAACAGCAGGTGCCTTTGGACCTGTTTTGGAAAGCATGGGAAGCGAAGGTGCTACCACGGTCTGCACAGCGGCAGCGACTTTTGGACTGATTGCTGGCAGTGTCATGGGCGGTCCGATCGGAAAACGACTGATCGAAAAGTATGATCTTTTGAAAACCATTGTTCCGGAAGATGACAGCCTTCTGATCGAGGAAGAAAACCTTCTGATCGAAGAGGAAAAGAAACATGAACGTCATACCACGATGTATCCGTCCGCGGTATTCCAGCTGATCATCGCCATAGGACTTGGGACGCTTGTGTCAGACCTTTTGTCTCTGACAGGACTTACCTTTCCGATCTATATCGGTGCCATGATCGCGGCGGCGATTATCCGCAATATCGGAGAATACAGCGGAAAGTACACAACCCATATGGGTGAGATCAATGACATCGGAGGTATCTGTCTGTCCCTGTTTTTAGGAATTGCCATGATTACTTTAAAACTATGGCAGCTGGCAGATCTGGCACTTCCGCTTCTCATCCTTTTGCTTGGTCAGGTTGTTTTGATGTTTGTATATGCGCGTTTTGTCGTGTTCAACGTGATGGGACGCGACTACGATGCGGCGGTGATCAGTTCCGGTGTATGTGGATTTGGTATGGGCGCTACACCGAATGCCATGGCGAATATGCAGGTTGTCTGCGAAAAGTATGAGCCTTCCGTAAAGGCATACCTTTTGATTCCGTTAGTTGGAAGCCTGTTTGCAGACTTTTTAAATACCCTTTCAATTACATTCTTTATTAACTTTTTATAAGAGCAGGCCAGGCGGGGGGATGATTCTGGCTATAACAGAATGCGGAGGAAAACTATATGTTTTGGAACAAAGAGAAGGATAAAAGACACGAGCATGAGTATGAAATTTCCAGTGAGGATCTGGCATTCCCGGAAATCCACATTGGAAAGCGGAAGAAAGAGCATCACGAGGAACATGTGTCAGAAGACCATGAGTCCATTACTTACGATGAAGTAGCAATTCCGGAGGTTCATATTCCGATGAGAAAGAAGAAATAAAACAGGAAGTTCTTGTTGGGCTATAGGAAAAAAATTAAAAATGAATGAAAGAAGGACAGCTTTGGCAGAATATGTCGAGGCTGTCCTTCTTTCGAAGTTGTATTTGTTACTGTCTGTATTCATTTTTATGACAAGTTTCTTTTATACTATTGACATGTACTATTATATGATGTATATTATTCTCACAAACAATATTATATATGATATAATATTATGAATTTTAAATTAATGAGACGACAGAAAGGTGGAGTACGATGGTTTTTAATACAGGATCCGCGTTGCTGGATGCAATCGTCTTATCGGTTGTTTCCAGGGATGTGAACGGGACCTATGGGTACCGTATAACCCAGGAAGTACGGGAAGTACTCGATATTTCAGAATCTACGTTATATCCGGTACTCAGACGGCTCTTAAAAGATGAATGTCTGGAGACTTACGACAAGGCCATCGACGGGAGAAACCGCAGGTATTACCGGATTACGGAAAGCGGGAGATTGCAGCTGAATCTTTACCGCGGAGAATGGAATGTTTACGCGCAGAAAATTTCCGGAATACTGGAGGAGAAGAAATCATGAATAAAGCAGAGTTTATGGAACGACTGGAATATCTGCTTTCCGATATTCCGGAAGAGGAGCGGGAAGAGGCGATTGCATATTATCAGGATTATCTGGATGAGGCAGGAAAAGACCGGGAAGCAGATGTGCTAAGTGAATTTGGAAGCCCAGAGCGGATCGCATCCATCATCCGGAGTAATCTGAACGTCCATCTGGAAGATGGCGGTTCCTTTACAGAAACAGGATTTGAGGATGAGCGTTTCCGGGATCCGGGTTATCAGGTAGTAAAGCGAAAAGAACTGCCGGATGTCTATGAAGAAGCAGAAGACAGATCTGACGGGGATGAGTATGAAGGATTCGCGGACAGACGCCGGACAACCGGATTTGATGAGGATGTGTTTGAAGAATCTGATGGACACCGGACAAATAGAAAATCGAACAATGCGCGTTCAGAAAAAAATAAGAACCAGACACCGGTCATAAAACTGATTTTGTTCGGTATTTTAGCCCTGATCCTGCTACCGTGGCTTCTTGGCGTGGGAAGCGGAGTCGTGGCGGCGGCTGCGACACTGATTGCCCTGGTAGCTGCAGCGGTTCTTGGAATTGGCTTTTTAACTGTCGCAGCCGGGTTTGGCACCGTGATTCTTACGGTTGTGGGCGTTGGAATCCTGGTTTCCGATTTCTGGGGAGGTGTAACCGTTATTGGGTCTGCTGTTTTGGTGTTTGGCTGCGCACTGATCGGAGTGGCATTTTCCATAGTGACATATGGAAAATTTGTTCCATGGTGTATCCGCACAATTGTGAAGATCCTTTCGGGATTACTTCGAGGAGGGAAAAAGATTTATGCAAAGATGCGTTAAGTGGTTTTTACTGATTGGAGTCATATGCTGCCTTTTGGGGACCGGAATCGTAACAGCGGGACTGATGAATGGCGGAGCTCGGAATGCGAAGAGCTATGCGCGTCAGTCCTATGAGTATGCGCAGGAATTGGAAGAACATCTGGAGGATTCGGAGTATGGACATCAATAAAAAATTATATCGTTCCAATACGAACAAGCTAATATGCGGTGTGTGTGGTGGATTAGGAGAATATCTGGGCGTTGATCCGACGATTGTTCGTCTGGTATGTTTGTTGATTGCCTGCTCTGGAACGGGACTTCTGGCTTATATTATCGCTGCAGTCATCATACCGCAAAATCCAGATGATCTGGAGTAGAATAACTAAGATATTCAAATGTGAATAAGGATAGCAAAACAGGGCACACTTCTGAAAAAAGGAGTGTGCTTATTTTGACTAAGAAAAAAGAACCAAAACCGATTGATGTGGAACATATGACACCGGAAGAACAGCTGAAATTTGAAATTGCAGAGGAGCTGGGGCTGGGAGACCGTGTACTGAAAGAAGGCTGGCGCTGCCTGACTTCAAAGGAAAGCGGCCGGATCGGCGGGCTGATCACAAAGCGGAAAAAGCAGATGCGGAGGGAATCGGAAACGTAACCGCGAGTTTGACGAGAGTAAATGTGCGCAAGTCTGATGCTTGTCAAACCTGTAAAAAGCAAGTATAATAAAACCGATTACAGCGCATAAAAAAGTTACTGTTGCAAATCATGCGCCTGAACGGAGAACAAGTGACAGAGAAAAGACTGAGGAATGGATACACAACCGGGACCTGTGCGGCGGCTGCGGCGAAGGCGGCGGCCGCTTTTTTTGCGCGGGCAACGAGCCAAAGTCTGTGCTTGCACGAGACCTTGGCGACTGCCGCGACAACCATGGGGAACTCACAAAGCGAGTTTCCCATAGGTGCATTGTATATCGAGGAGGCGCCAGTGGCGCGTCCGAAGACTGCGCAGGCAGATGAAGAAAAAATTACATATTCCGAATTAACGCTGCCTGGCGGCGGAAACTGCCGCATTCCGGTAATCCCATTTTTAAAAGAGGGCGAACCATTTTGTTTTGGCGTACAAAAAGATTCCGGGGATGACCCGGATGTGACGAATCAAACCCTCATATTAGCCAGTGTGAAGCCAATCAGCCGAAAAAAACTGGATACGCTGAAATCAACGGGAAGTGGATATTTCCTGGAGGAATACCCAGACCTTTATTTGAATGGCGGTCCGGGAATCGGCATAGTGACAAAACCTGGACTAAGCTGCCCGGTGGGGCATTATGCGATCAATCCGGTGCCGCGCAGCATGGTCCTGGGAGCGGTCGATGAAGTGATGCGGCAGACTGCGTATGAGGAATGTCTGCTGATTGAGATCTCGATTCCGGACGGGGAGCGGCTGGCGTCCCAGACCTTTAATCCCAAGCTTGGAATTCAGGGCGGAATTTCGGTTCTTGGCACCACTGGCATTGTCAAGCCCATGAGCGAGGAAGCACTTTTGGAGACGATCCGTCTGGAAATTCACATGAAAGCGGTAAACGGTGCAAAGGTGCTTTTAATGGCGCCGGGCAATTACGGGGAGGAGTTTTTGAAAAAAACGCTGGATGTTCCGGTCGGGAACGCAGTGCTTTGCAGCAATTTTGTGAAGTCTGCCGTGCTCATGGCGCAGGAAGAGGGCTTTCAAAATGTATTGTTCGTTGGTCACATCGGAAAACTGATCAAAGTATCGGCAGGCAGGGAGAATACGCATTCCAAGTATGGAGACGGACGCATGGAGCAGATGGCACAGCTTACGGAAACATTGGAATATCTGGAATTAAAGCAGCAGATTCTTTCCTGCAATACCACCGATGATGCTCTGGAATTGCTGAAACAACATGGAATTGCCAAAAAACTGCTGAACCTGACTGCAGAATACGTGAAGCGACAGCTGGAACAGTGGAGCGAAGGAAAAATCTGCGCGGAAGTAGTGACGTTCTCAACTGCGCACCAGATGTTTGGAACGACCACGGACTGGAAGCGTTTATTTGAGACATGGAAACGTGAACGCAGCGAAGAAACAGACCGTTGCTTCGGAACAGGGCTTTTCTGAATGGAAAAATCTGTACAATATCGTTCTGACAGCAGATGTCGTCGATTTGAAAAACGAAAGGATAGTGTATGAAGCTTGCGTTGATCGGATTTACGGGAAGAGGAGCAGAACTGGTTTCAAAACTGGTCGAAGCGTTTTGTGCGGACGGTGATTTGTGCACAGGCTACACAGGAAAGCGCGTTTGTATGGAAGAACCAAAAAGCTTATGCAGGGTAACCGGCTCTCTCTCAGACTGGACCAGGAAGCAGTTCTCGGAAATGGATGGACTGATCTTTGTCGGTGCCGCGGGAATCGCAGTCCGACTGATCGCGCCTTATCTGAAGGATAAGCTGACCGATCCGGCCGTTGTGGTAGTGGATGAGGCAGGCCATTTTGCAATTTCTCTATTGTCTGGTCATGTGGGCGGCGCAAACCATCTGGCAGAGCAGACAGCCAGAATTTTGGGGGCAATTCCTGTGGTGACGACAGCGTCTGATGTGAGAGGGCGGCATGCGATTGACGTCTGGGCGAAAGAACATCATCTGACCATCACGGACCGGAACCTGGCAAAAGAGGTTGCTGCAGCGCTGTTAGGTGGTGAAACGGTTGGCTATTTCAGCGAATATCCTTTGGAACTTCCAGATGTGACTGGATACGAGAAAAACGCGGTGCATCGTAGGAATGTGTGGATAACCTGTCACGTGAAGCCGGACGTTTTAACGGATGGGAGACAGAAGAAAAACGCGGATATTACGGGTGATGTCTTGTCTGGCGTTCCAGATGACAGCGATTTTGACATGGAAGATGCGAAGCAGTGCGAACCACTATTTTTACGTCTTGTGCCCAAATCCCTGATTCTTGGGATCGGCTGCCGGAAACAGACACTGGGGGAAGCCATTGAATTTGCCGTGCAGGAAACGCTCAGACAGGCAAATCTGGATCTTCACACAGTGGCTGCCATTGCCAGCATTGACTTAAAAAAAGAAGAAACCGGGCTATTGCAGTTGTCTGAAAAACTCGCAGTTCCTTTTATAACCTACACAAGCAGTGAACTGGAAACCGTGCAGGGAGATTTTTCGGAGTCTGGTTTTGTGCGCCAGGTGACGGGAGTTGGAAATGTTTGCGAGCGTTCCGCACTTCTTTGTGCCGGAAAAGATGCCAGACTGCTGGTGAAAAAACAGGTGTATCCGGGTGTGACCGTTGCAGTGGCTGAGGCTGCTTTTTGCGGATAGGAAGGAGAAACAGCATGGAGAAACAAAAACAAGCGCCGGTTGTCATATTTGGCGGTACGTCCGAGGGACGGGAACTGGCTGAATATGCGCAGGAATATCAGATTCCGGTTGTGGTCAGTGTGGTTTCCGGCTACGGGGAAAGTCTGCTTCAGGAAAGCGCGGTTGTACGAGTGCATACCGGTGCCTTGAAGGAAGAGGAGATGCGTGCATTTTTGCTTGAGACAGCGCCCAAACTGGTTCTGGATGCAACGCATCCTTATGCGCGGGTTGTGACAGAGCAGGTATCTTCCCTATGTGCTGCACTGCAGATCCCGTATCAGCGGATTCTGCGTGATCCCTCCCAGACTGAGCTGGAACAAAATAACCCCGCTGCAGGCCTGTTTCTGGCTGATTCGATAGAAGAGGCTGTGGAATATCTCAAGTCGGATGACCGGCCGGTGCTTTTGACAACGGGCAGCAAGGAACTGGAAAAATTTGCGTTAGACCCTGCATGCAGGGAACGGATCTATGCCAGGGTGCTTCCGGACAGTCAGGTATTAAAAAAGTGTGAGGAACTTGGAATCCGCGGAGCTCATGTGATCGCAATGCAGGGACCTTTTTCCACAGAGCTGAACACTGCTTTGCTGCGCACGGTACATGCAGGCTGGCTGGTGACCAAAGAGGCCGGAAAACGTGGCGGTTTTGCAGAAAAACTGGAAGCAGCCAGAGCGTGCGGCGTTTCCGTGATCGTGATCCGGCGACCGGTTCAGGAAGAAGGAATTTCTTTAAATGAGGCGAAGCAGCTGATGAACGCGTATCAGACTTCCAAAAGACAGGAAAAGAAAGAAAACCCTTTGCCGGATAAAACATCCGAAACTGGTGCACGCAGTCTTAGCCTCATCGGTATGGGAATGGGCGGCGGTAGACAGCTGACCCAGGAAGCTTTGGAAGTTCTCATGCAATGCGATGTCGTCTTTGGTGCTTCCCGTATGCTTCAGGATGTAAAAGAATGGATCTGCGGCAAACAGCAAGAAGCGTTTTACCAGCCGGATAAAATCCTGGACTGGCTGGAGGCACACCCTCAGGTTTCGCGTGCGGCACTCATCTGTTCCGGTGACACCGGCTTTTACAGCGGCAGCGGCAGCATGATGCGGGAAATTTATACGCGCTGGCCGCAGGAAACGACATGTCCTTATCAGGTTCAGGTTTATCCGGGGATCTCTTCGGTTTCCGCGCTGGCTGCGCGGTTCCAGATTCCCTGGGAGAATGCCTGTCTGGCCAGTGCCCATGGGCGGGACTGCGACGTGGCAGAGCTGGTAAAGAAACATAAATTGGTATTTTTGCTGCTGGACAGCAGCCAGAACTTAAAAACCATCTGTCAGACGCTGACAGCAGCGAAACTTGGAAAAACACGGATTTTTGCAGGCGTACGTATGGGATACGAAGAGGAACAGAACATCTGCGGTATTGCAGAGAAATTGACAGATCAGGAAACAGACAGTTTGACAGCAGTATTTCTGGAGCGGAATGAAGAATGAGAGATGAATGGTTTATCCGGGGAAAAATCCCCATGACAAAGAGTGAAGTGCGGTCCGTATCGGTCTCCAAGCTGGAGCTTGAGCCGGATCATATTGTCTATGATATCGGAGCCGGTACGGGTTCTGTTTCTGTGGAAATGGCGCTGCATGTGCCGAATGGACATGTGTATGCGTTTGAACAGAAGGAGGAAGGCTGTGAACTGATCCGAAATAACGCAGAAAAAGCAGGACTCAGGAATCTGACCGTGGTTGCCGGAAAAGCACCGGATTCTATGGAAGGTTACCAGCTCCCGGACCGGGTGTTTATCGGTGGAAGCGGTGGAAATTTAGGAGAGATTCTGGATTTTGTCACAAAGAAAAATCCGAATGTACAGATTGTGATCAATGTGATCGCGCTGGAAAGTCTTTCGCAGACCATGGAATGGATGAAACAGAACAAACGGGAGCCGGAGGTCATCTGCATGCAGGTGTCCAGGGCAGAAAAACGTGGCCCTTACCATATGATGCAGGCCCAGAACCCGATCTATATCATTACCATGGGACCAGAGCAAACGGAAAATAAGGAGAATAAACAAAATTGTTATCCACGTATTCTCCTTGCAGCACCCGGAAGCGGAAGTGGAAAAACCCTTATGACAGTTGGGCTGCTGACGCTGTTTCAGCGCATGGGAATTGCCTGCCGCTCCTTTAAATGTGGTCCGGATTACATCGATCCGATGTTCCATAAGTATGTGCTTGGGATTGACAGCTGCAATCTGGACAGCTTTTTCCTGCCGGAGTCCAAACTGCGGGACTTATTCGAGAGCAGGGCATCGCAGGCAGAACTTTCCGTAATCGAGGGTGTCATGGGATTTTATGACGGCATTGGCGGAAATTCCCTGGCGGCAAGTACCTATGAGGTTGCAAAGATCACAAACTCCCCGGTCATCCTGGTAGTAGACGGCAAAGGAAGCAGCCTTTCCCTGGCGGCCCAGATCAAAGGATTTCTGGATTATCGGAGGGACAGCCATATCTGCGGTGTGATCTTAAACCGTACAAACAAAATGGTTGGAGAACGCCTGCGCCCGGAGATAGAAAAGATGGGTGTGAAATATCTTGGGGCGGTTCCGGTTTGTGAGACGGTAGACATCAAGAGCCGTCATCTGGGACTGACCATGCCGGAAGAACAAAAAGATCTGCGAAAGCATTTAGCGGCATTTGCCGACCAGCTTGCCGGATGCCTGGATATGGAAGCAATTTTTGAACTTGCCGGATACCGGATGAAGGAAAACGCAAAAACAGCCGGAATGTCCATGACTGGAACTGAGAATGCATCAGAGCAATCCGAAACGCCTATTTACAAAAATGAAAATCTTTCAGATTCTGACAGAATGCAGACCTGCGGGAAAAAAGAACGTTGTGAAACAAAAAACCTGCCAAAACCAATGAAACGAATCGCGGTGGCACTGGATGAAGCTTTCTGTTTCTACTACCAGGAGAACCTGAATTTCTTAAAAGAACACGGATGGGAGATCGTTCCGTTCTCCCCACTGCACGATACCGCGCTTCCACCTTGCGTGCAGGCTATGTTACTGGGCGGCGGTTATCCAGAATTGTACGCGAAGCAGCTTTCTGAAAATACGTCTATGCTGGAAGCTCTGCAAAACGCTTCCAAAACCGGTATCCGCATTCTTGCGGAGTGCGGTGGATTTTTGTATCTGCAAAAATCACTGGAAGATGAGAAGGGCGTGGTATATCCTATGGCTGGATTACTTCCGGGCGATGGTTACCGTACGGGAAAGCTTGGCCGGTTTGGCTACATTTCCCTGGAACAAAATGGAGCATATCAGATCAGGGGGCATGAGTTCCACTATTGGGACAGTACAGCGCCGGGGGATGCATTCCGGGCAAATAAGCCGCAGTCAAATCGCGGCTGGGACTGCATGTACCAGACAGACCGGCTTCTTGCCGGTTTCCCGCACCTGTATTATTTGTCGGGCCCGGATCTGATCTTGAACTTTTTAAACGGAGAAGAAACGATATGATGCATCTGATCACCGGAGCCTCTGCAAGCGGCAAATCGGCCTATGCGGAAGAACAGCTTGTAAAGGCAGAAGGACCGGATAAATATTATCTTGCAACCATGCGTGCCTGGGGCGCAGAGGGGGAAACGAGAGTCAAAAAGCACCGCGCCATGCGGGAAGGAAAAGGGTTTGAGACGATCGAAGCCTTTCACACCCTGAACCAGGTAAAGCTTCCGGGAAACGGCAGTCTGATGCTGGAGTGTATGTCAAATCTTCTGGCAAATGAGCAGTTTGAGATTGGCGGAACCGATGAGGAGATTCTGGAACGCATTCAGGCGGGAATCCAGAATTTGGAAGCGCAGACGAAAGATCTGGTGATCGTGACAAATGAGATCTTTTCAGACGGATGCAGCTACGATGCGGATACCCTCCGCTATATCCGTCTTTTAGGAACCTTAAATATCTGGCTGGCAAAGCAGGCTTCCCTGGTCACGGAAGTGGTCTATGGAATTCCCATCCGGCAGAAAGGAGCGCGGGAGCATGCGTGAAAAGAACAAGACATTGCCGTCCATCCTGGAAAGCTTTGTGATCGCGTTTTCCATGTATTCGCGGATCCCGATGCCATTTATCGAGTGGAGTGAGCGCGGCATGAAATATGCCTTTTGCTTTTTCCCGCTGATCGGAGCCGTGATCGGTTTTATCATGAACTTATATGTGTTTGCTGCACGGGCAGCAGGCCTTGGAATACTGGCCTTTTCTTTGCTTGGAACCGCAATCCCGCTTCTAATCACCGGAGGCATCCACATGGATGGTTTTTTAGATGTGACCGATGCAAGAAGCTCCTTTTTAAGCCGGGAGCGGAAGCTGGAAATTTTAAAAGATCCGCATGCAGGCGCATTTGCGATCGCAGGCTGCGGTGTGTATCTGCTGCTTTATGCCGCGGCGTTTTCCGAACTTGGAAACTCTGCCTTTCCTGCGATTGCCGGAATCTATGTGGTCACCAGGTCGTTAAGTGGTCTTTCTGTCCTGTGCTTTCCGAAAGCACGAAAGGACGGACTTGCGGCAACTTTTGCAAAGGGAACCGGAAGCGGATCGCCGGTTGTAAAGGCGGTCCTGACGGGATGGCTTCTTGCCGGAATCTTATTTTTCCTGGCAACAGCAGGCGTGCTCCCAACTGCGATCATCATGGCTGCGGCGGCACTGGTCTTTTTCTGGTACCATCATATGGCGTTAACGGAATTTGGTGGAACGACTGGCGATCTGGCCGGTTATTTTCTGCAGACAGCAGAGTTGGTTATGATAGCGGCACTGGCTGTATGCAGTCATATCTGGTAACATGATTGAAAAAGAAAGGCAAAGACGATCCGTCTGGAGGGGAGAATCGCATGATCCTGATCATTGGAGGAAGATTTCAGGGAAAGAAAGCGTTTGCAGAGCAGATATGCAAAGAGAAAAAAGAACATCATAGTCAGAACGCTGGCGGAAAAATAGCAGATGCACTGGAAAAAACAGGACCGCGAATCCAGGTTTTGCCGGATTTTCATCTTCAGGTCCGAAAAGCCCTGGCGGCGGGCGAAGACCCAGACAGCATGACACGCAAGCTTCTGGAAAATCCGCCCGAGGTAATCACGCTGGATGAGGTGGGATGTGGAATCGTGCCCATCGAGCGGGAAGAACGCATCTACCGGGAGGCGGTGGGACGTGCCGGACAACTGCTCGCTGCCCGGGCAGAAAAAGTATACCGGGTTCAATGCGGCATTGCGGTCCGGATCAAATAAGGGCTAAGCAGTAATCGAAAAACTGTAAAAATGAAACTGTAGAGAAGGAAACAAACAACATGATACTCAGAAATCTCTGGATGGAATATGCAGCTGCGGTCTGTATTGGTTTTTTATTCGATTTTATTGTGGGAGACCCTCACGGGCTCTGGCATCCGGTCTGCGGGATTGGAAAGCTGATCTCGCGAATGGAAAAACAACTTCGGAAAAAGGTGCCGAATCAGCCGAAAAGTCTGCTCCTTGCCGGTGCGGCGCTTGCCGTGACGGTTCCCTGTGTGACCGTTGTAATCACAGCGCTGATCCTGCTTCTGGCCGGTTTGATCCATCCATATTTCCAGTTTGCCGTGATGTGCCTGCTAGACGGGTGGATTCTGGCGGCAAGATCACTAAAAACAGAGAGTATGAACGTATACAAAGAACTGAAAACAGGAGATTTAGACCGTGCACGCTATGCGGTATCCATGATCGTTGGACGGGATACCGAGGACCTGACTGCGGAGGGCGTGACCAAGGCAGCCGTGGAGACGGTTGCGGAAAATGCTTCCGACGGCGTGATCGCGCCACTATGCTTTTTGTTTCTCGCCGGTCCGGTTGGCGGATTTTTTTATAAGGCTGTGAATACCATGGATTCCATGGTGGGCTATAAAAACGAAAAATATCTGTATTTTGGACGTGCGGCAGCAAAGCTAGATGATCTGATGAACTGGATTCCTTCCAGGCTGACCGGTCTTTTGTTTACAGTGGCAGCCTTTCTGCTGCCTGGGATGAACGGAAAAGAAGCATTTGTGATCTGGCGACGGGACCGCAGAAACCATAAAAGTCCGAATTCAGCCCAGTCGGAATCGGCCTGTGCCGGGGCACTGGGAGTCCAGCTGGCAGGGGATGCCTGGTATTTTGGAAAGCGGAACCATAAACCGACCATAGGGGATGCGCACCGCCCGGTGGAACCGGAGGATATTGTGCGTGCCAACCGTCTGATGTATCTGGCCTCGGTTCTGGCACTTCTTGCCGGAACCGGTCTGATCACTTTGCTTAAGATACTGACAGGAGGATTGGTGTAATGGAGCCACACAAAGCATTGGGACACGGCGGGGACGTTTACCGCAATCCGGTAAGCCATGATTTTTCCATCAATTTAAATCCGCTTGGGATGCCAGAAAAGGTTAAGGACTTCCTGAGAGATTCGGTAGACGGGTGGGGCAGGTATCCGGATCCGGAGTGTGAAGCATTACGAAATGCATTGGCAGAGTACCACCATGTACCTGCAGAGTGGATTCTTTGCGCCAACGGTGCTGCAGACCTGATCTTTCAGGTGGTGCGGATCCTGGCACCGAAAAAGGCCTTGCTGCTTACTCCGTCGTTCTCGGAATACAGACAGGCATTGACTGCGGTGGGCTGTGAAATCGAAACACTTCCCATGAAACAGGAACAGCAGTTTCAGCCAGACATCGAAGCAGTTTTAAAACAGATCACGCCCCAAACCGATCTTTTGTTTTTCTGCAATCCCAATAATCCAACTGGCCATGCAGTGCCTGTTTCTATCGTAAAGAAGCTTGCTGACCGCTGCCGCCAGACGAAAACCTGGCTTCTTTTGGATGAGTGCTTCTGTGAACTGATGGAACAACCAGAAAACTTTTGTATGCTGCCAGTGGTCGGTGACTATGAAAACCTGGTGATTTTACGGGCATTTACGAAGACATATGCCATGGCGGGACTTCGTCTGGGATATGCGGTGTCATCATCCAGTGCGCTGCTTCAAAAGATCCGGCAGGAACGTCAGCCCTGGAGTGTGTCGGTTCCGGCCCAGGAAGCAGGAGTCGCAGCACTGAAAGAACAGGCGTATTTAAAGCAGGCAAGAACGCTGATTGAGACAGAGCGCACGTGGCTGATTTGCCAGTTACAAAAACTGGGATTCACGGTATTTGAGTCAGACAGTAATTTTATTTTGTTTTATAGAAAAGAAAAGGATCCTGGAGAATTGTTCCAGGCCTGCCTGAGACGGAAAATCCTGCTTCGCGACTGCAGCAATTTTGATGGCCTGACATCAGGCTATTACCGGATCTGTGTGGGAATACCGGAAGAAAACAGGTTTTTGATCCGGAATCTGAGGGAAATTATGGATGAAAAGGAATCCTGTCGGAATACGGGAAAGTGACAAAATATAAAGGAGAGACAGGCTATGAGTTTATACCGGATCATCCTGGTGGATGACGAAGAAGAGGTACGCAAAGGCATCATACGAAAAATTGACTGGAACCATTTGGGATTTGATGTAGTGGGCGATGCGGAGAATGGGGCAGAAGCGCTGGAGCAGATCGAACAGCTGGAACCAGAAGTGGTCATGACAGATATCCGCATGCCCTTTATGGACGGACTGACTTTAACAGAGAGGATCCGCCAGAAATATCCTTCCATGAAAGTGCTGATCTTTTCCGGCTTCGATGATTTTGAATATGCCCAGCAGGCAATTAAACTGAACGTGACAGAGTACATACTAAAGCCGGTGAACGTAGAAGAACTTTCGGAGATTCTGACACGGGTAAAACAGAATCTGGATGAGGAAATCTGCCAGCGGCGCGATGCGGCACTTTTGCAGGAAAGTTACCGGAAAAGCCTCCCGATCTTGAGAGAAGTGTTTTTAAATGACCTGGTGCGCGGCACTGCAAATGCCAGTTTGATCGAAGAAAAATTAAGAGAATACAATGTGGACATTCTGCATTCACAAAAATGGATCACGGCTTTGCTGCATATTGAGGCAGAAAATACAGATCGTCCAGCCGCCCTGCAGAAGGAGCTGGTGCCAATTTCCGTGCGCCAGATCGCAGAAGATCATTTAAAAGAGTATTGCCGTTTCACGATGTTTAACTCTTCAGCAGGAATGACCCTGATCGCGGCAATCGATGAAAACAATTCCCAGACCGGCCTCTTAGACCATTTGGGGGACATTTGCAAAGAATGCAGAAGAATCCTGGATGTGACAGTGACCATTGCTGTGGGACACAGCTGTCAGGATTTGTCCGAGATCAGCCGGATCTACCAGTCATCCGTGGATGCTCTGGGTTATAAGACCATTGTAGGAACCGGACAGACAATCTACATCAACGATGTGGAACCGGTAAGCCGCGGAAAGCTGAAATTCGATAATACAGACGAAAATGATTTTGTCACAGCCGTAAAATTCGGTCCTCAGGAAAAAATCACGGAAACGATTCAAAAACTGATGGCACGTATGGACGATGCAAAGGTCCATGCCAGACAGCAGCAGCTTTATATGCTGTCTCTTTTTAACTGTGTTACCAGGCTGATGCAGCAGTATGATCTGACGACCCGGGAGATTTTTGATACGGAAACGCAGTATATGGATATTCCTTCCACAATCGGAAAACCGGAAGAATTTGAAAACGGGCTTTTGCAAGTTTGTTTCCGGATCCATGAAAGCTTAAACCGGGAACGCGACAATACCACCAAAAAAGTAATCCTGGAAGCGAGACAGTATATCGAAAGCCATTATCAGGACCCGTCTCTCTCCGTTGAGATGATCTGCCGGGAACTGCACATGAGTCCGGCATACTTTTCCACGATGTTCCGCAAGGTGACCGGACAGACCTACATTGCTTATCTGACAGAAGTACGTCTCCAGAAAGCGGTGGAACTGCTCAACGAGACGGATGATAAGACGTATGTGATCGCCCAGAAAGTGGGATATCAGGAACAAAATTATTTTAGCTATGTATTCAAAAAACGGTTTGGAATTTCGCCAACCAAATACCGGGGAACGCAAAGCAGTTAAAGGAGAAACATGATGTTAAAAAAGAAATGGTCTGATCTGCCTGGCCGCGTCAGCATCCGCTCTACCATTTATCTGTATTTTACGATCAGCGCCCTGACTGCCCTGATCCTCATGGGAATTTCCTTTTACGGACGTCTTGTCAACCAGATGACAGCAGCGATCCAGGAAGAAAACCAGACGATGCTGGCACAGGTCAACCATTCCGTGGATTCCTACCTTCGTACCATTATGAAGCTGTCAGATTCCCTGTATTACGATGTCATCAAAAATGCAGATCTGTCGCAGGAAAGCATTCACTCAGAAATGAATCTTCTATATGACAGTAACCGGGATTATGTCTCCAATATTGCATTATTTTCCAAAAACGGGGCACTCATCGATACCGTACCGGCAGCCCGGCTGAAAACGGGACTTGATGTAAGCAAAGAAGACTGGTTTCCTGAAACACTGGAGCGAACCGAAAACCTGCATTTTTCTACACCGCATGTACAATATATTTTTGACAGCGACGAAAATCAGTATACCTGGGTTATTACCATGACCCGTGCGGTAGAACTCACAAAAGGAGTATCTACCGAACAGGGTATTTTGCTGATTGATATTACCTACGGAAGTTTAAAACAGCTTCTGGACAGCATTTCCATGGGAAATCACGGCTATCTGTACATGATCAGCTCCGGTGGACAGCTGATCTATCATCCGCAGATGCAGCTGATCGATGCGGGACAGATGGAAGAAAACTTAAAAGCCGCCGAAACTTACCGTGACGGGAATTACCGGGAATCCTATCAGGGCGAAATCCGCGATGTTACGGTAAAGTCTGTCGGCTATACCGGCTGGAAGCTGGTTGGTGTTACACCAGAGCAGGACAGTTATCTCAATACCCTGAAAACAAAGCTCTTCATGTTTTTTCTGGTCGGACTCTTTTTATTTATGCTGATGATCATCAACTCCTCGATTTCCTCCCACATTACAATACCGATCCGGGAACTGGAAAAATCCGTCAATGCCTTGGAAGCCGGAAATCTGGATGTGGAAGTATACCAGGGCGGTTCTTACGAAATCCGACACCTTGGCCGTTCGATCGGTGATATGGCAAGACAGATCAAGATACTAATGCAGGATATTGTTGCGGAACATGAATCCAAGCGAAAGAGCGAATTCGATACCCTGCAGTCCCAGATCAATCCGCATTTTCTTTATAATACCCTGGACATCATTGTCTGGATGATCGAAAATGAGCAGAAATCAGAGGCAGTCAAGGTTGTAACTGCACTGGCACGTTTTTTCCGTATCAGCTTAAGCAAGGGAAAAAGTATCATTCCAGTGCGGGATGAACTGGAACATGTGCGCAATTATCTTATGATCCAGCAGATGCGGTTTAAGAATAAATTTACTTATCAGATTGATGCAGATCCAGAAGTACTTGGAATGGCAAGCTTAAAACTGATGCTTCAGCCTCTCGTTGAAAATGCCATTTATCATGGAATGGAATTTAAAGATGGAGACGGGCTCATTGAGATCCGTGCAGAACGGAAAGAAGATGGATTGTGCTTTACGGTTCAGGATAACGGACTTGGCATGACAGAGGAACAGGTTGACAGTCTTTTGACTGAGCACGCGCATGTCTCCTCCAAACGAGGTTCCGGAATCGGAGTTAAAAATGTGAATGAACGGATCCGGCTGTATTTCGGAAACGAATACGGTCTTCGGATTGAATCAGAACCAGATGAAGGGACGATCATTCATATTCATCTTCCGGCAGTGGACTACCGGGAAATCCAGGAAAAGGAGAGAAGACCATGAAAAAACGCGAGAACCTGGTTCTGACCGGTCTGGGTATCATATTGATTATATTATATCTGCTTTCCTCCACGGATCTGATCATCAAAGAGCGGAAAACGGAAATCTATCCGGTTTCCGTAATCCTGGATGATACAACCGATGAATTTTGTCAGAATTTCAAAAAAGGTGTGGACCGGGCAGCCATCGAACTGAATGCAGATGTAAGCCTGATCACTCTGTATGAGGGCGGCGATGGCGAACAGCAGATTGAACGACTGGCAAGGGAACAGCAGGATGACGCAAAAGCACTGATCGTTATGCCGGTATCGGAGAATGTGCTGGAAGATGCACTGGCACAAAAACGGCTCCAGATTCCGCTGGTTCTGGTGAACGCTGCGCTTCCAAGAGATAAAGTATCTTCGGTGGTGATGACAGACCATGATGCAATGGGACGTAAACTTGCAGAACAGGTACTTACCCGGCACGGAACAGAAGTTCCGTATTTCCTGTTTGACACTGGCAAGGAATCTGCTGCGAAACATCATTTTCAGGATGGAGTCGAGAATGTGCTGCAGACAAACGGGTGCATCGTTAAAAAAATAGAACGTCATGGAGATGGAAGTTTTCGAAAAGCAATTGAAGAACTGGTATACCCGGATTCTTCCAGGGCGGTGATTGTTGCGCTGGATTCGGAATCGCTTCTGGAAACCGCACAGATCCTTGCAGACAGCAGTGTTTATCTGGAACATGTCGAAGGGCTTTATGGACGAGGAACTTCTACCACGCTTTTGAATTATCTGGACCGTGGCGTCATAGACGGGCTTTGTGTTACCGATGATTTCAGTACCGGATACTTAAGTGTAAAACGGGCTGTGGAAATTCTGGCAAACCAGAAACTGACGGAAGAAACGATACTGGACAGTTATTATATCGAAAGAAACGACCTGCGCAGTCCGGAGTTTGAAAAGATGCTTTATCCCATTGAGTAGGAGGTTGATACGCATGAACGTAAATAGCAAAAAGACAACTGCTGCATTACTTGGGCTGTTTCTCACAAGCAGTCTTCTTTCCGGCTGCCAGACCGGTAACACTCCGGAAAAGAAAAATGCGATCCGTATTGGCGTCAGCCTGTACCGGGCAGACGATACCTTTATCAGCAATATCCGCGCGGAGCTGGAAAAACGGGCAAAAGCATATGAACAGGAAACTGGTATCAAGGTAACTTTGGACATTCAGGACGCCAAAGGAAATCAGTATACCCAGAATAAGCAGGTAGAACGCTTTGTTTCTCTGGGGTGTGATGCACTGTGCATCAATCCGGTTGACCGGACCACCTCCTCTGGTATCATCGATCCGGCTATGGCTGCCGATATTCCGGTAGTCTTTTTTAACCGGCAGCCGGTGGAAGAGGATATGGACCGCTGGGACAAGCTTTACTATGTCGGTGCGGATGCCAAGGAATCGGCTGTGCTGGAAGCAGAAATCGTGGCAGAGCAGTATGAGAAAGATCCGGCATTCCTTGATAAAAACGGAGACGGAGTGATCAGCTACGTTCTCCTGGAGGGAGAAAGCAATCATCAGGATTCCCTGATCCGTACGGAATGGTCTGTCCAGACTTTAAAAGACCGGAATGTACCAATTGAAAAAGTAACAGGCGGTATTGCAAACTGGGAACGTTCGCAGGCATCCGCCATGATGGAACAGTGGCTGTCTTCCTATCCGGATAAAATCGAACTGGTGATCAGTAATAACGATGATATGGCCCTTGGCGCCATCGATGCGATGGAACGTGCAGGAGCCAACCGGATCCGTGTGGTTGGAATTGATGGAACAACTCCGGGACTGGATGCAGTAAAAAGCGGAAAGATGCTTGGCACAGTGTCCTCAGATAAAAGCGGCTATGCAGATGCAATCTTTACCATTGCAGCATCCGCCGGATTGGGTGAACCAATCCCAGAGAAAATCAGCCTAAACGGAGAAAAATACTACTGGACCAGGCAGAATCATGTCACAAAAGACAATATAAATCCTTAAAAAATTGTAGAATCGAAAAAATTCCATAATGCTGAAAAGAAAATCCTATGGAAAACTGCACAATCCGCCGCTATAATGAGCTTGTCAGATGGAGAAAGTAAACAAAAACTTACAAATTATGACAATTTTATTTAAAGGGAGGATTTACATCATGAGATTAACAAAGAAAGTAACCGCTATGGCAATGGCATCCTGCATGATCCTGTCTATGACAGCATGCGGCGGAAGCAAACCGGCAGAGACTACTGCAGCTGCAACTGAGGCAGCAACGACCGAAGCTGCAAAAGAAGCAGAGACCACTGCAGAAGCAGTAAAAGAAGCTGCAGGCGGCGACTATGCAGACAAAAAAGTCGGCATTTCCATTTACAAATTCGATGATAACTTTATGACTCTGTACCGTACCGAGTTAGAGAGATACTTAACTGAGGATCTTGGCTTTAAGAAAGAGAACATCACCGTTCAGGATGGTAAGGGCGATCAGGCAGAGCAGACCAACCAGATCCAGAACTTCATCGCTTCCGGCGTTGACGTTATGATCTTAAACCTGGTTCAGTCTTCTTCCGCACCGCAGGTTACCGATATGTGTAAAGATGCTGGAATCCCGGTTGTTTACATCAACCGTGAGCCGGATTCCGCAGAGGAAGAGAGATGGGCTTCCGACGGTATCAATGCTACTTACGTCGGTGCAGACGCAAGACAGTCTGGTACTTATCAGGGTGAAGAAATCCTTGAGACTGCAAACAAAGGTGATATCAACGGCGATGGCAAAGTAAGCTACATCATGGTTCAGGGCGATCCGGAGAACGTAGATGCCCAGTACAGAACCGAGTATTCCATCAAAGCTCTGACCGATGCAGGTGTTGAGGTTGAAGAGCTTCTGCTCCAGAGAGGTGACTGGGATCAGGCTAAAGGCCAGCAGATCGTTCAGGATGCATTAACCCAGTTCGGCGACAAGATCGAGGTTGTTTTCTGTAACAACGATGCAATGGCACTCGGTGCTCTGCAGGCAATCGATGCAGCAGGCAGAAAAGTAAATGAGGATATCTACCTGGTAGGTGTAGATGCTCTGACCGAGGCAGTTCAGAATATCACCGATGGCAAGATGACCGGTACCGTATTTAACGATTACATTGGTCAGGCTAAGACTGCAGCTGATATGGCTGTCAAATACTTAGACGGTGAGTCTGTTGATCCGGTTAACATGGTTGACTATGTAAAGGTTACCCCGGACAACGCAGCAGACATTCTTGACATCATCAAATAGTCAGACTCTGGCCTGTAATTAACAGTGATTCATCTTTCGGGTGTGTCGTCTGACACACCCGATTTTTAAAGAAATGCAAACGGCCGCAGAAAACGCAGCCGCATGCAGAAAACGGCTGAAAAAGCCGGTACGGAGTCAGAAAGGAGAGAATGGGATGGCAGAGTACAGGTTGGAAATGAAGGGAGTCTGCAAAAGCTTCCCGGGTGTAAAAGCCCTCGACGGCATCAACTTAAGAGTCCGTCCCGGTACCGTCCATGCGTTAATGGGGGAGAACGGAGCCGGAAAATCTACCCTAATGAAATGTTTATTTGGCATCTATAAAATGGATGAAGGTGAAATTTATCTGGATGGAGAGAAAATGACGATCTTAAATCCAGATGACGCTTTACATAAAGGACTGGCCATGGTTCATCAGGAACTGCAGCCGATCCCGGAGAGAACGATCGCAGAGAATATGTATCTGGGCCGTTATCCGCTAAAAAGCTTTGGTCCGTTAAAGATCATTGATCATAAGACCATGAACGAGGAAGCAGCCAAGTGGCTGGACAATGTGAAAATGCCTTACGATCCGAAGGCAAAACTGGGATCTCTTTCCATTGCACAGATGCAGTCCGTAGAGATCGCCAAGGCAGTATCCATGAGTGCGAAAGTTGTGATTCTGGATGAGCCGACATCATCTCTTACCGATAATGAGGTAGAGGCGCTGTTCCGCATCATTCGGGATCTTAAATCCAGAGGCGTTTCCATGATCTACATCTCCCACAAGATGGCTGAGATCCGTGAAATTGCCGATGATATTACCATCATGCGTGATGGTACTTATGTAGGGACCTGGGAGGTCAAAGACATCAGTGACGATGAAATTGTCCGCCAGATGGTAGGTCGTGAACTCACCAATGTTTATCCTCCAATGGAAAATACCATTCAGGACGAAGTGGTGCTGGAGGTAAAAGACCTCTGCAGCATCCATGAGCGTTCTTTCCAGCATATCAGTTTCCAGTTAAAGAAGGGCGAGATCCTTGGCTTCGGCGGTCTGGTTGGAGCCCAGAGAACAGAGCTGATGGAAGCAATCTTCGGTATGCGCCATGTTAAGAGCGGAGAGGTCCTGGTTCACGGAAAACCAATCCAGGTATCCAGACCGCGTGATGCCATCAAAGATGGTATCGGAATGATCACAGAGGACCGCCGTGGCACCGGTATCCTTGGATGCCTTTCCATCGCGGACAACGTATCCATTTCCTCCCTTAACAACTACTTAAAGGTCGGACCGATGCTTGACATCGGAAAGATTGAAGAGCTTGTTAAGGAAAATGTAGCAAAACTGAGTATCAAGACTCCGAGCAGCAAGACACTGATCCAGTCTCTTTCCGGTGGTAACCAGCAGAAGGTGATTATTGCAAGATGGCTGGCAAACAACCCGGACGTGCTGATCATGGATGAGCCGACCAGAGGTATCGATGTCGGCGCGAAGTACGAGATCTACCAGATCATGATCGAACTGACAAGACAGGGCAAATCTATCATCATGATTTCCTCTGAAATGCCGGAGTTAATCGGTATGTCACACCGGATCCTGGTTATGTGTGCTGGAAAATTGACCGGTGAGGTCTCCGGTGAGGAAGCAACTCAGGAAAATATCATGAGTATGGCTACTCAGTTCAACTAATCACAGTCAGTCTTTCGTTTCATAGGAAATTGCATCCGACTGTGAATTGAAACAATTAAGGAGGATACGAGGATGAATAAAAAAAATATTGATATAAAGAAAACACTGCTGGACAATGGTATCATCATTGTTCTGCTCCTGCTGGTACTCATCACCGGCATTACCAAAGATAATTTCTTCTCCTGGAACAACTTATCCAACATTTCTGTTAATACTGCAGCGCGTGTTATCATTGCCTTTGGTGTCAGCGGCTGTCTGATCACCAAAGGTACCGACCTTTCCGCAGGTCGTATGGTTGGTCTTGCTTCCTGTATCGCAGGTACCTTACTTCAGACCGCAGACTACAGCGGTAAGTTTTTTCCGAATTTAGGCGATATGCCGGTATTCGGTGTTCTGGCTTTATGTATCCTGATCTGCTGCATCTTCGGCCTGATCAATGGTATCGTTATCGCTTACTTAAATGTACCGGCCTTCATCGGCACCCTGGGCATGCAGCTGGCTGTATACGGCATCTGCCTGGTATACACCAACGCAACTCCTCTGGGCGGCTACCGCAAGGCTTACACTACAATCGCAACCGGCAAGCTATTTGGTCAGATCCCGTATATGTTCATCATCGCATTTGTGATTGGCCTGGTTATGTGGTTCGTATTCAACTACACCCGTCACGGCAAATACATGTATGCGATCGGCGGCAACGAGGCTGCTGCTGAGGTATCCGGCGTAAACGTAAAGAAAACCAAGATCATCATCTACGTAACTGCTGCAGCCCTGTATGCGATTGCAGGCTTCCTGCTTGGCGCAAAAGCCGGCGGTGCCAGCGTTAACATGGGTCAGGGCTATGAGCTGGAGGCAATCGCAGCATGTACCATCGGCGGTGTATCCGTAAATGGTGGTATCGGCCGTATCTCCGGTGTTGTCATCGGTGTTCTGGTATTCGAGCTGTTGAAATCTTCCATGCAGTTCCTTGGTATCCAGACCAACTACCAGTACATTGTACAGGGTATCGTAATCATCGTGGCAATTGCCCTTGATATCCGCAAATACATTGCAAAGAAATAATCGTGATCGAATTATGATTACATAAGAAAATCCCCGAGTACCGTCATTCGATGGTATTTCGGGGATTACTTGTTCTTTTGGAAAATTTAGTCTATAATAGCTTTTATGTGCAAATGAGAACCGGTATGTTTCGGTGGGATAAAGGAGAGTTTCGAATGAGAAAAACAGGAATCGTTACAGACAGCCATAGCGGCATTTCGCAGGAAGAAGCAGAGCGGCTTGGAATTTATGTGCTTCCCATGCCGTTTTATATGAATGATGTCTGTTATTATGAAGGAATCAACATTACCAGGGAAGAATTTTTGGAACGTCTGTCCAGACTGGAGAATATCAGTACCTCACAGCCATCACCGGAATCGGTCATGGAACTGTGGGACAAGGCACTTTTAAACTATGAGGACATTCTTTATATTCCGATCAGCAGTGGTCTCAGCGGTTCCTGTCAGACTGCCATGATGCTTTCCCGGGAAGAAAAATACGAGGGCAGGGTTTACGTTGTAGATAACGGAAGTGTTGCAACACCGCTCCATCAGAGTATTCTGGATGCACTGGAACTTTTGGAACAGGGATGCAGTGCAGCTGAAGTAAAAGAACGCATGGAGCGCGTTAAGACAAAAGCAGGCATTTACATTGCGGTCGATGATTTAAAATACTTAAAGCATGGCGGCCGTATTTCAGCCGGTGTGGCTCTGGTTGGCGGACTTTTAAATGTGAAACCCGTTCTGCATTTCGATATCGGTATTCTGGAACTTCACAAAAACTGCCGCGGTTTAAAGCGTGCAAAACAAACGATGATCGATGATGTGAAAAAGGTTATAGAAGACTCTTACCAGGATGAATACCATGCAGGAAATGTCCACATTGTGGCAGCTTCCAGTGCTGGAAAAGAAGAAACCGATGCCTGGGTAAAAGAGATTGAAGCAGCTTTTCCAGGAAGAACGATCCTGTGTGATGACCTTTCCTTCGGTGTGACCTGCCATATTGGACCAGGAGGACTTGGAATCGGCTACTCCTTAAAGCCGTGACCACTTTCCATGTATGATTTCCAGTAGTTCCCAGTGGATTTTCCATTCTCTGTATGGTAACATACTTTTGTAACAAATGTGTAATATTTATGTAATAAAAAAGGAGAATGACTACTATGAAAAGACACATCGCAACAACCGCAGCAGCTATGGCCGTGACTGCCCTGATGGCCTTTCAGCCGATGACCGCATTCGCGGCAGTTGGCAACTGCTCCAATAATAACGGATGTTATAGTACCGGATGTTACAGCAATGGCTGTGTTATTTCCGCATGCCAGAGCTTTGGCTGCAAGGCGAATGACTGCAGACAGAACAAAACTGCATGCAGAAAAAATCTGTCTGTGAAAAACTGCAGCAGCCCAAAACTGGTTTCTTACAAGATCAGCAATCTGGGATGCCAGAGATAACAGAAAACAAAAGAAAAACCATCTGACGGATCATTACATAAGATCATACTGCAGACGCACCCAACATGGTGCGTCTGTTTTACATTTGAATGAGATTTCGTGACGCTGTATGTATGCTGCAAAGTTTATGTTAAATCGGTGTTGATTTTAAGTGAATGTTGATTTTAAGTGAAATGTGACAAGACGCTAACAAGTAAAATATGCAATATAAAAATAAAATTGAAAAAAATGTTCAAAATCTATTGCAAAATATACAAAACATGGTATAGTAAATGCAGAGTTAATGTTAATTAATTAACGATAAGAAAAAAGAAACCAAAATCAAAAAGGTGTCGCGACATGACGCGGCAGAATGGAGGATTTGTTATGGCTAGATTCACATTACCGAGAGACTTATACCACGGAAAAGGTGCTTTGGAAGCATTAAAGACTTTCGAAGGTAAGAAAGCGATCATCTGCGTTGGCGGCGGTTCCATGAAACGCTTCGGATTTCTGGACAAAGCAAAACAGTATCTGGAAGAGGCCGGAATGGAAGTTCAGCTTTACGAGGGTATCGAGTCGGATCCTTCGGTAGAGACCGTTATGAAGGGTGCAGCAGCCATGGAAGCTTTCCAGCCAGACTGGATCGTAGCTATGGGCGGTGGTTCCCCGATCGATGCAGCAAAAGCTATGTGGATCAAGTATGAGTACCCGGATATCACCTTTGAAGATATGTGTAAGGTATTTGGTATTCCGAAACTGAGAAGAAAAGCTCACTTCTGTGCAATTTCCTCTACTTCCGGAACCGCAACAGAGGTTACTGCATTCTCGATCATTACCGATTACCAGAAGGGCATTAAGTATCCGATCGCAGACTTCGAGATCACCCCGGATGTTGCAATCGTGGATCCAGAACTGGCAGAGACCATGCCGCAGAAACTGGTTGCCCATACCGGTATGGATGCTATGACCCATGCGATTGAGGCTTATGTATCTACCGCAAACTGTGACTTTACCGATCCGCTTGCTCTTCACGCGATCAAGATGATCCAGAAAGATCTGGTTGACTCTTACAATGGCGATATGGCAAAACGTGATGCAATGCACAATGCACAGTGCCTGGCAGGTATGGCATTCTCCAACGCACTGCTTGGTATCGTTCACTCCATGGCTCATAAGACCGGCGCAGCTTTCGCAGATTACGGCGCACACATCATTCATGGTGCTGCAAACGCGATGTACCTGCCAAAGGTTATCGCATTCAACGCAAAAGATGAAACCGCGAAAGAGCGTTATGGCGAGATCGCAGACTTCATGAAACTGGGCGGCGATACCTTAGATGAGAAAGTTGCTCTTCTGATCGCTTACTTAAGAAAGATGAACGACGACTTAAAGATTCCGCACTGCATCAAGAACTATGGCGCAGACAGCTATCCGACCGAGCAGGGCTTCGTACCGGAAGAGGTATTCTTAGAGAGACTTCCTGAGATTGCAAAGAACGCGATCGCAGACGCATGTACCGGTTCCAACCCGCGTCAGCCTAGCCAGGAGGAGATGGAAAAACTTCTGAAGTGCTGCTACTATGATACTGAGGTAGATTTCTAATCAATAACATTACCTGTTATAGAAACAGAGCCCTGCCGGGCAAAAGTCCGGCAGGGCATTTTTTTATATTTTCTTAGTTCTGTTTTCGGTGATCAACTCATGGACGCAATCATTTCTTCCTATTGCCAGCTTAAAAAAAAATGGTTATAATAACACTTTGTTACTTTAAGAATAAATCAAAGGGATGAAAAGAATCATGAAAAGGCTGGTCGCATATTTCAAAAAGGAGACGGTGCTTTGCATTGCAGCAATTCTTGCCGTTATTTCTGTATTTTTTGTCCATCCGGACAGTCAGTATCCTGGATATCTGGACTACCGGACACTGGCATTGCTGTTTTCTCTGATGACGATCATGGAAGGGTTTAAACAGACCGGGTTTTTTGGAAAGGTGGCGCAGGCACTGCTTGCGAAGGTCCATACGTTCCGCCAGCTCTATCTGGTACTGGTGATGCTTTGCTTCTTTTGCTCCATGTGGATCACCAACGATGTGTCACTGCTGACGTTTGTTCCATTTACGATCCTGGTTCTGGAGCTTGCCGGCTTACAAAAAGAAATGATCCCGGTCATTGTCATGCAGACGATCGCAGCGAACCTGGGCAGCATGATGACACCGGTGGGAAATCCGCAGAATCTGTATCTGTATTCGGTTTCCGGTATGGGAATGGGGCAGTTTCTGATGATCCTTGGACCGCTTAGCCTCCTTTCTTTTTTGATGATCCTGGGAGCTTGTGTGGCTCATAAAAACTTCCCATTAGATTCGGAACGGTTGAAGTCAGAAATGCTGGCCTCTCATACAGATACAAAAACGCAAAAAGCTACCGCAGACCATGCTTTTGCAAATGTAAAAACACAGGACCGCCCTGCAGGCAAACGACACAGTGAGAAGGATCAGTCCCGTTACCAGAATCTGCTGCTGGCAGTGCTGTTTTTGTTCAGCCTGCTTTCGGTATTCCGCGTGCTGGAATGGCCGCTTCTTCTGCTGATCGTATTGATCGGATGCCTGCTGTTAAGCGGACTTTTCCACAGCACGTTTCTGCCGCGAAACGTCGATTACAGCCTTCTGCTTACGTTTATTGCATTTTTTATTTTTATCGGCAATATGAAGCGGATGGATCTGGTGCGGGATCTGCTAAACCAGCTCTTGACGGGCCGGGAACTGTTTGTTTCTTTTGCCTGCAGCCAGGTGATCAGCAATGTACCGGCAGCAATCCTGCTTTCCGGCTTTACCGACCAGTACGCGGCACTTTTGCGCGGTGTGAACATTGGCGGACTCGGTACGCTGATCGCATCGCTGGCAAGCCTGATCTCTTATAAGTTTTTTGCAGAAAGTCAGGAGCATTTCCCGGAAGCCGGAACGAAACAGCAGTATCTGATCCGTTTTACAGTCTGGAATTTTGGGATGGCAGTGATTTTACTGCTTGCAGCTGTGATTTTGGGCTAGCAGACTGTTGGATGAAAACGATATGAACCATAACGAAAATCTTTTTTGCGGTAGTTTGACATGGAATCATGGATTTTGATTCTTGATTTTTTCAGGTATTATATTGTATAATTTTAATTCGAACATTTGTTTTATAATTGGAGGGAAACATGGCAAATACACAGTATAACGCAGACAGTATCACGGTCCTGGAAGGACTGGAAGCAGTACGCAAACGTCCCGGCATGTACATTGGAAGCGTTGGAACAAAAGGATTAAATCATCTGATTTATGAGATCGTGGACAATGCAGTAGACGAACATCTGGCTGGTTTCTGCGATACCATATGGGTTATCCTGGAAGCAGACGGCTCCTGTACGGTAAAGGACAGCGGACGTGGCATCCCGGTAGAAATGCATAAAAAAGGCGTATCTGCAGAGCGTGTGGTTTTATCTACACTGCATGCGGGCGGTAAATTTGACAACCAGGCTTACAAGACCAGCGGCGGACTGCACGGTGTCGGTTCCTCTGTCGTGAATGCCTTATCTGCCCATATGGATGTCAAAATCTATAAAAATGGTTTTATCCATCACGATGCGTATGAGCGCGGTATCCCCACCGTGGAACTGGAAAACGGATTGCTCCCGGTACTCGGAAAGACCAGACAGACCGGTACCGAGATCAATTTCCTGCCAGACGACGAAATCTTTGAAAAAACACGGTTTAAGGCAGACTGGTTAAAGAGCCGTCTGCATGAGACCGCTTATTTAAATCCGGGCCTTACCATTTATTATAAAAATGCACGTGCCAACGAGAAAGAAGAGCTCACCTACCATGAACCGGAAGGAATCGTGGCTTATGTAAAGGAATTAAACCGCGGCAAGACGGTGATCCACGAACCAATTTACTTTAAGAAGGAACTGGATCAGATCGAGGTGGAAGTAGCGATCCAGTTTGTCGATGCTTTTGAGGAAAATATCCTTGGCTTCTGTAATAATATTTTTACGCAAGAGGGCGGTACGCATCTGGTTGGTTTTAAGACCCGCTTTACCCAGCTGATCAACTCCTATGCCCGAGAGCTGGGCATCTTAAAGGAGAAAGATCCGAACTTTACTGGTGCGGATACCCGAAACGGCATGACGGCGATCGTTGCCGTGAAGCATCCGGATCCGATCTTTGAGGGTCAGACGAAAACGAAGCTTGCAAGTGCAGATGCCACCAAAGCAGTCTTTACGGTATCCGGCGATCTGCTTTCGCATTATTTTGACCGCAATCTGGAGACTTTAAAAGCCATCATCGGCTGCGCGGAAAAATCCGCAAAGATCCGCAAAGCAGAAGAGAAGGCGAAGACCAACATGCTGACAAAGTCTAAATTTTCCTTTGACAGCAACGGGAAGCTGGCAAACTGCGAGAGCCGTGATGCCGAGCTTTGCGAAATCTTTATCGTAGAGGGAGATTCTGCGGGCGGTTCTGCCAAAACAGCCAGAAACCGCAAATACCAGGCAATCCTTCCAATCCGTGGTAAGATCCTGAATGTGGAAAAAGCATCCATGGACAAGGTACTGGCCAATGCCGAGATCAAAACCATGATCAATACCTTCGGCTGCGGCTTTTCAGAAGGGTATGGAAACGATTTCGATATCACCAAACTAAAATATAACAAGATCATTCTCATGACGGATGCCGATGTCGACGGAAGCCACATCGACACCCTGCTTCTGACGTTTTTATACCGGTTTATGCCGGAGCTGATCTACAACGGCCATGTTTACATTGCCATGCCGCCGCTTTACAAGGTCATCCCGTCCAGAGGACAGGAGCAGTACTTATACGATGATAAAGAGCTGGAGCGCTACCGAAAAAACCATACCGGCGATTTCCGGCTGCAGCGTTATAAAGGTCTTGGTGAGATGGACCCGGAGCAGCTCTGGGAAACCACGCTCGACCCGGAGCGCCGCGTCTTAAAGCGTGTGGAAATCGAGGATGCACGCATGGCATCCGAAGTGACCGAGATGCTGATGGGAAGCGAAGTGCCGCCAAGAAAACAGTTTATCTATGACCATGCAAACGAAGCAGAGATCGATGCGTAAGGGAGTGAAGGAGAAAAAACATGGCTGAGAAGATATTAACAACAGAATATTCGGAGGAGATGCAGCGCAGTTACTTAAACTACTCCATGAGCGTCATTACTGCCAGAGCGATCCCGGATGCGCGCGACGGCTTAAAGCCGGTACAGCGCCGTGTCCTTTACGATATGAGCGAGCTGCGCTTGGGACACGATAAACCACACAGAAAATCGGCGCGTATCGTCGGCGACACCATGGGTAAATACCATCCGCACGGTGACAGCTCCATCTACGAGACGCTGGTTGTGATGTCCCAGGACTTTAAAAAGGGAATGGCCCTGGTAGATGGTCACGGAAACTTCGGTTCCATCGAGGGAGACGGCGCCGCGGCTATGCGTTACACCGAGGCCCGCTTAAAGAAGTTTGCGGAAGAAGTGTATTTAAAGGATCTGGACAAGACCGTGCAGTTCGTATCCAACTACGATGAATCTGAAAAAGAGCCGGAGGTTCTTCCGGTCCGCGTGCCGAACCTTCTGATCAACGGTGCGGAGGGCATCGCGGTCGGCATGAGCACCAGCATCCCGACACACAATTTGGGAGAGGTGGTCGATCTGGTCAAAGCCTATATCGACCGTCCGGACATGTCACTTGAAGAGATGATGGAATATATGCCGGGGCCGGATTTTCCTACCGGAGGTATCATTGCCAATCAAAAAGATTTGCCGGCGATCTATGAAACCGGAACCGGTAAGATCAAGCTGCGCGGCAAGATCGAGGTAGAATTGGGACGCCGGAAAAGTGACCGGGACAAGCTTGTCATCAGCGAGATCCCGTACACCATGATCGGTGCCGGCATCAATAAATTCCTGGTCGACATTGCAGAACTCGTAGAAAACAAGACTTTATCAGATGTTGTAGACATTTCCAACCAGTCAAACAAAGAGGGAATCCGCATTGTCCTCGAGCTGAAAAAGGATGCCGACATCGAGAAAATCCGCAACATTCTCTACAAGAAGACAAAATTGGAAGATACCTTTGGCGTCAACATGCTGGCGATCGCCCACGGACGTCCAGAAACCTTAAACTTGCGCGGAATCCTGGAAAATTATCTGGAGTTCCTGTATGAAAATACAACCCGCAAGTATCAGGCACTTCTGGAAAAAGAACTGGAAAAAAAGGAAATCCGCGAAGGTCTCATCCGTGCCTGCGATGTGATCGACTTAATCATCGCAATCCTGCGCGGCTCGAAAAACTTAAAAGACGCCAAAGCCTGCTTAATGACCGGTGACATTTCCAGGATCCAGTTTAAGCATCCGGGCTTTGAGGAGGATGCAAAGCAGCTTAACTTTACGGAAAAGCAGGCAAATGCCATTCTCGAAATGCGCCTTTATAAATTGATCGGTCTGGAAATCCTGGCGCTGCAGAAAGACTATAAGGAATGCCTGAAGAAAATTGCAGAATATGAGAAAATCTTAAAGAGCCGTGACGGCATGAATCAGGTCATCAAAGAGGATCTGGACCACATTAAGGAAGAATTCGCCCAGCCGAGAAAGACCCTGATCGAAAACGGAAAAGAGGCCGTATACGAGGAATCTGCGGTAGCTGTGAGCGAAGTGGTGTTTGTCATGGACCGCTTCGGTTACTGCAAGCTTCTCGACCGTTCCACTTACGACCGGAACCGGGAAACCGTAGATACCGAATACAAGTATGTGATCCCGTGTCTGAATACCGATAAGCTCTGCGTATTCACTGACACCGGAAACCTGCACCAGATCAAGCTGATGGATGTTCCATCCGGAAAACTCCGCGATAAGGGAACCCCGATCGATAATTTAAGCAAATACGATGGAAGCAAAGAAGAAATCATCTTCCTGACCAATTTTGGACGTCTGACCGGACAGATTTTATTGTTCGCCACAAAAATGGCCATGGTAAAGCAGGTCCCCGCAGAAGAATTTGTGACCAACAACCGGACAGTAGCATCGACCAAGCTGCAGGAGGGAGACAGCCTGTTAACCGTCCGGATTGTGGGAACCGAGACCGATCTTGTCCTGCAAAGTGCCGGCGGTATGTTCCTGCGGTTCTCCATGGAAGATATTCCAGAGCTGAAAAAGAATTCCCGCGGTGTGCGCGGCATGAAGCTGGGAGCGGGAGACGAGTTGGAAAATGTTTATTTTGTGACCCAGCAGCCACAGATCACTTATAAAGAAAAAGAAGTTCACCTGAACCGTCTGAAATTAGCAAAACGAGATGGCAAAGGAAGTAAGGTACGCCTGTAGTTTCCGTCTCTCACGTGCAGTTGTACTTATATCAAAGAAAATATCCGTGTGGCGCGTACAAATGTATTTTTCTGACGAATCAGTATTGATTTTTTACAAAAATTGAGATAGGATAAGCGGGAACGAAAAAGCAAAAAGTGACAAACAGGTGAAAAATGTTTCTGCAGCGTGTGAACAGCCACAAAACAGTCACCGGTCAGAATCAGGAAAGAATTGTCACGAAGAAAATAAGGAGCTTATGATTATGGAAAAGAAATTGCGTGTTGGCGTGCTTGGCGCGACCGGTATGGTAGGACAGAGATTTATCTCCCTTCTGGAGAATCATCCGTGGTATGAGGTAGTTACCGTGGCTGCAAGCCCGCGTTCTGCCGGAAAAACCTACGAGGAGGCTGTCGGCGGACGCTGGAAAATGACCACACCAATGCCGGAAGCAGTAAAGAAGCTGGTAGTCATGAATGTCAATGAGGTAGAAAAAGTTGCTGCCAGTGTTGACTTTGTATTCAGTGCAGTAGACATGACCAAGGAAGAGATCAAGGCGATCGAGGAAGCGTACGCAAAGACTGAGACCCCGGTTGTTTCCAATAACAGTGCACACCGCTGGACTCCGGACGTTCCGATGGTTGTTCCGGAGATCAACCCGGAGCACTTTAAAGTAATCGAGTTCCAGAAAAAACGTCTGGGAACCAAGAGAGGCTTTGTTGCTGTAAAGCCGAACTGCTCCATTCAGAGCTACGCTCCGGTCCTGACTGCATGGAAAGAGTTTGAGCCATACGAGGTCGTTGCTACCACCTACCAGGCAATCTCCGGTGCAGGAAAAACCTTCAAAGACTGGCCGGAAATGGAAGGAAACATCATTCCTTACATCGGCGGCGAGGAAGAGAAGAGTGAGCAGGAGCCGCTTCGTATCTGGGGCGAGATCAAAGATGGCGTGATCGTAAAGGCATCTGATCCGAAGATCACCTGCCAGTGCATCCGTGTTCCGGTATTAAATGGCCACACTGCTGCAGTATTCGTAAAATTCCGCAAGAAACCGACCAAGGAAGAGCTGATCGATCGTCTGGTGAAATTCTCCGGACTTCCGCAGGAGTTAAAGCTTCCGAGCGCACCGAAGCAGTTTATCCAGTACTTAGAGGAGGATAACCGTCCGCAGGTTTCCTTAGATGTAGACTATGAGAACGGCATGGGCATTTCTGTAGGCCGTATCCGTGAAGACAGCATCTACGATTACAAGTTCGTAGGACTTTCCCACAACACCGTCCGCGGTGCTGCCGGCGGGGCAGTGCTTTGTGCAGAACTTCTGACTGCACAGGGTTACATCCAGGCCAAATAATCGGATTGGATTCAGGCAGTATTACAAAATAAAGGTTCAAAAACGAGGGTGCATTCAGTTCCTACTGGATTGCATCCTCGCTTTATGCTATAATCGAATAGAACATGCGTTGCTTTTTTCGCAGCGCAGGAACAGTAACGAATTTCATACGGAAAACGTGGAGGGAATACGACTATGGCATGCAGCAAGGAATTATTTGGCACTCTGGAAAATGGGGCGAAGCTCACAAAATACATTCTTACAAATGAACACGGGGTAAAAGCTGCGTTTACAGATCTTGGTGCGATCTGGCTCGAAATGATTGTGCCGGATAAAAACGGTAATTTCAATGATGTGGTACTTGGTTTTGACACACCGGAAAAATATCTGGATCAGGATACACACTTCGGAGAAATCGTTGGAAGAAATGCAAACCGCATCGGAAACGCAACCTGCACCATTGACGGCATCACCTATGCACTGGTCATCAACGATAACGGAGTCAACAATCTTCACAGCGGACCGGATTTTTTGCGGAACCGGATCTGGGATGCTGAAGTTTCTGAAACTGCGGAGGGAACCAAGATCACGTTTTCCCTCTTTAGTCCGGACGGCGACCAGAATTATCCTGGCAATGCCGATATCCGTGTCAGCTACACCCTGACCAATGACGATGCCCTCCGTATCGATTATCATATGACCTGTGATGAGGACACCATTGCAAACTTTACAAACCACGCCTATTTTAACCTGGCTGGTCAGGAATCCGGCTCGGCCATGAACCAGAAAGTCTGGATCGATGCAGACCAGTTTACCATTGCAGACCAGTATTCCATTCCGACCGGAGAACTGGTCCCAGTAAAGGGAACGCCAATGGATTTTACACAGTTTAAAACCATTGCAGACGAGATCGATGCAGATTATGAGCCATTAAAATTCGCAAAAGGCTATGACCACAACTGGGTTTTAAACCATAAGGAAGGCGAACTGTCACTGGCTGCGAAAGCCAAAGATGAAGCAAGCGGCCGTATCATGGAAGTTTATACGGACCTTCCGGGAATCCAGTTCTATACCGGCAATTTTCTCACATCTATGGAGGGCAAGAACGGGGCAGTCTATAACCATCGTCAGGGATACTGCTTTGAAACCCAGTACTTCCCGGATGCAGTCAACAAACCGCAGTTTGCGTCCCCGATTTTAAAGGGCGGAGATATTTACCAGACTATTACGATTTATAAATTTAAAACGGAAGCGTAATGGTTTTTGCATATCTGCGCGATTACAATTCATAGGTAATACATATTCTGTCAATTTACGCAGAAGATGCCAGGGTAAGATTCTTTCTTAAGCACATACTAGGAACGTAACAAAAAACAAACCAGCTGTAACGCAGGAGAAAACGCCTGCTTTACGGCAGGCGCTTAAGAAAGGAGACCAATTATGGCAAGCAGATCTTCTAACAGGGCAGAGGTCCCGGAAGCAAAAGAAGCACTGGATCGTTTTAAAATGGAGGTTGCAGATGAGCTGGGCGTTCCGTTATCCGATGGTTATAACGGAAACTTAACTTCTGCGCAGAATGGTTCTGTCGGCGGTTATATGGTCAAAAAAATGATCGAGGCTCAGGAAAGACAGATGGCAGGAAAGTAATCATGATATTTCGTGATAAAATCCGGAAATAATCGAAAAGAGGACCCGCGGTACAAAACTGCGGGTCTTTTCGATGTTTCATAAGAAAATATGGTTTGTGAAAACAACAGCATGTAACGGATTGCATTGCTTGTTGTATAAAAAAAGATACGAAACCACACCATAATTTACTTGTATATCCGAAAAATTAACGCTATAATTGCTGTGATTGTAATTGTATACATAAACAATTACCTGATATTATATTTGCAAAGATGCCAGATTACTGCACGAAGACAGTAAAAGGAATCTTTTCATGACAGGAGAATCATATGAGAGTAATCGCAGGGAGTGCGAGACGTACCCAGTTAAAAACACTGGAGGGCATGAACACTCGTCCAACGCAGGACCGCATTAAGGAAACACTTTTTAATATGCTTCAATACGATCTGGCAGACTGTACGTTTCTGGATCTTTTTGCCGGAAGCGGAGGAATCGGCATTGAGGCATTAAGCCGTGGAGCCGGACAGGCTGTTTTTGTGGAACAGAATGAAGCCGCAGTGCAGATTGTCCGTGATAATTTAAAAGCAACCAAGCTAGAAGAAAGAGCCGTTGTCATGCATTGTGACGCGCTTTCAGCATTGAAACGTCTGGAAGGAAAATACCGGTTTGATTTCATTTTCATGGATCCCCCATACAACCATGAATTAGAAAAACAGATGTTAGACTATTTAAAAACCTCTTCCATGATCGATAAACAGAGTACCCTGATCATCGAAGCATCCCTTGAGACAGATTTTTCCTATCTGTCTTCTATGGGTTACATTACAGAGAAAATAAAAGAATACAAGACAAATAAACATGTATTTGTCTATCGAGGAGAATGATATGGCAATAGCAGTATACCCTGGAAGTTTTGACCCAGTAACCCTGGGACATCTGGATATCATTGAGCGGTCTGCGCATATGATGGACCGTCTGATCGTCGGAGTTTTGCAGAATAATTCAAAAACTCCGTTGTTTTCTGTCGAAGAACGTGTTAAGATGTTAGAGGATGTAACCTCTCATTTACCAAATGTGGAAATCCGTTCTTTTGGAGGCCTTCTGGTAGACTTTGTGCACCAGTGTGAAGCAGATGTGGTCGTGAGAGGACTTCGTGCAATCACAGATTTTGAATATGAACTTCAGATGGCACAGACAAACCGGGTGATCGCTCCGGATATCGATACCATTTTTTTAACGACGAACTTAAAATATTCCTATTTGAGCTCCAGTATCGTAAAGGAAATCGCTGGTTACCAGGGTGATATCCATGAATTTCTGCATCCGGCGATTGCAGAAAAAGTGCGTGAGAAGATGGCAAACAGGTAACAGCCGTGTAACTTCCCGGCAGGTCTGCGCAGTGATAGAAAAACGCGTTAAGGAGAATTAATCATGAGTAGAATCGAACAGTTGATCGGTGAGATCGAAGAATATATTGACAGCTGTAAATTTCAGCCTCTTTCTAATACGAAAATCCTGGTAAACAAGGAAGAGCTGGAGGAATTGCTGGTCGAGCTTCGACTCCGTATTCCGGATGAAATCAAAAAATATCAGAAGATCATCAGCAACCAGGATGCCATTTTAAACGAGGCACGTGCGCAGGCTGACGCTATGGTAGCCGAAGCAACCGCACAGACCAACGAACTGGTAAACGAGCATGAGATCATGCAGAAAGCATATGCAGAAGCAAACCGTGTTGTAGAAGACGCACAGGCACAGGCACAGACCATCATCGATGAGGCAGTAAATGAGGCAAACGGTATCCGCCAGGCTTCCATCAATTATACCGACGATATGTTAAACAGCCTGCAGACGATCATTACCCATTCCATGGAGGGCGCACAGAGCCGTTTTGACGCATTTCTTTCTTCCATGCAGTCCAGCTACGATATCGTTTCTTCCAACCGTGGAGAACTGGCTGGCAGTGTTACCAGTGTTGAGGAAACCCCAGAGGAAGCACCAGCTGAAGAACAGTAATCATGAGCATGGAAAGCCCTGCGTGCAGGAGCTTCCATCCTATGTAATGCCGGATATCAAATCCGGCATTTTTCTTGCCCTGAACCAAAACACTCTTTACCTGAAAAATTCCGGAAATCCCACCAAAGGCAGCCGATGCCATGCTGAGCGGAAGCTGTCCGGCGGCCGGAAAAGTCTGGCAGATCTGATGGATTCCGGTTGTCATTTCAAAAATGCCGCACAAAATGGCGGAAATCCTGGGCGGAATCCATTCTGCGTGACGAATAAAGCAAACCAATATGGAAAACAGCATCATATATCCACCGATCAGGACCATGGTATCGCATACTTCGTACAAGATAGAATCCAGACCGGAAGAGTGTCCCGAATGCTGCGGGTCTCCCTGGAACGTCGTGCATGCGTTTTGGCTGACCGGGACGGAACTGACCGGATCTTCTGAGATTTTTGAACGGTCAGACAGATCTGGATAGGCGATTACGCTTTTGGCTGCTGCAGACAACAAAAATACCGGGGCGTAGATTCCCAAAAACAGAAGAACCGGGGATACCGGTTCTTTCAGCTGCTGTCTTACATATCCAAACAGAAACATGGGACTTGGATAGCTGCAAAGTGCAAGAAGATAAGAAGCTTCTTTTTCGGAAATCTGATTTTGGGATAAAAATCTGGAACAAAGGGAAGGACCGACCGGATAACCGCAAAGCATCCCGCAAAAAAGAATGAAGCTTCCCTGCTCACTTAAGGAAAAAATGCGGGAAAACAATGGGCGCAAAAGACGCATCAGCACAGATGCGCCGCCGATATCCAGAATCAGACGGGTAAAGATCATAGCCGGAGCCAGTGCGGGCAGCACCGTATGAAACCATAACAAAAGCCCGTCCGAAGCCCCCTCTACGCTGTATTGCGGAAACAGCAGGATCATAAAAAAAATCAGGATCAATACAGGGGCAAAGGGGAAGGCGTAAGGCATGGCAGACTCCTGAGAAACCGGTTTTCACTTGAATTAAATTATGCTATACTTAGCTTACTTATGCTAGGAGGAGATTTATGCGATTACCAGAAACATTCCTGGAACAGATGAAACTGCTGTTAGGAACGGATTATGATGCATGGCTGGAAAGTTATGAGAAAAAGCCATATGCAGGACTTCGAGTCAACCGGTCCAAAATCGAACCGGATGAATGGGAAAACAACCTTTCTCCATTTGAACTCAGACGGGTTTTGTGGACGAAGAACGGTTATTATATCAGTGAGGAGGCAAAAGCATCCCGCCACCCATACTACTATGCCGGACTTTATTATCTGCAGGAGCCGAGCGCCATGGCACCGGCTGCTGTTCTCCCGGTAGAGCCGGGAGACCGGGTACTGGATCTGTGTGCGGCTCCCGGCGGAAAAAGCACGGAACTTGGTGCAAAACTTCAGGGCGAAGGACTTTTGGTTTCCAACGATATCAGCAATTCCAGGGCGAAAGCGCTGTTAAAAAACCTGGAATTATTTGGAATTCCCAATATCTGCGTGACCAGTGAGACTCCCGAGAAGCTTGCTTCGGTCTTTGGTCCGTATTTTGACAAAATCCTGGTCGATGCACCATGCTCCGGAGAGGGCATGTTCCGGAAAGATCCGGATCTGATCAAAAGCTGGCTGGACCGGGGACCAGAGGCTTATGCACCCATTCAGCGTGAAATCCTCGCTTCTGCGGTACGCATGCTAAAACCAGGCGGCCTGCTTTTATATTCCACCTGTACCTTTGCACAAATCGAAGATGAAGATACGATTGAGTGGCTTTTGCATACAGAACCAGATATGGAACTGGTTCCGCTGATTCCGTGGGAAGGTGCATGCAGCGGAATCAATGGAATGCCGGTCATCCGGTTATTCCCACATAAAGTAGAAGGAGAAGGGCATTTCCTTGCCCTCTTAAAGAAAAAAGAAAACGCTTTGGAAGAACAAAGCCAGCCTGGGCGCGAGCCTGCTTTCGCTGGGAAGGTACCGGCTGAGGCACGCCGCCTGGAAAAAGAAAGTGATTTTCTGCAGTGGGAAGCCATGCTGAAAAGATCGTTTGACCGCAGTCGTATGATGGTGCGGGATCACATGGTTTATTATCTTCCGGAGTGTTTTGAGAAGACCTGGAATCTGCGCTATTTAAGAACCGGCCTGCTTCTTGGTGAGTGGAAGAAGAACCGGTTTGAGCCATCCCAGGCTGTAGCCATGGCGCTTTCGATGCGGGAATTCTCCCAAAGCTTATCCTTATCCTCGGATGACGAACGGACGATCCGCTACTTAAAAGGCGAGACGATCTTTCCAAATCCCGGCGAGTCATTTCAAAAAGGATGGGTTCTGATCGGAGTGGACGGATATCCGCTTGGCTGGGCCAAGTATACCGGAAGCAGCTTTAAGAATAAATATTACCCAGGATGGCGGTGGCAGTAATGGCAAAATTAATCAGACTGGATAAATATCTGGTAGAAATGAATAAAGGCAGCCGCAGCCAGATCAAAGAAGCGGCAAAAAAAGGACGGATCCAGGTAAATGGAGTTCCGGAAAAGAAAACGGAGCGCAAGATCGACCCGGATACGGATCAGGTAATGTTTGACGGTGCAGTAGTCAGCTACCGGGCGTTGGAGTATATCATGCTCTATAAACCGCAGGGCGTGATCTCTGCAACGGAAGACAAACATCATAAAACCGTAATTGATCTGTTAAGCGGAGAGAACCGGAGTGATCTTTTCCCGGTAGGGCGTCTGGATATCGACACAGAAGGTCTGCTGCTTCTGACCAATGACGGAGATCTGACCCACCGGCTTTTAGCCCCGGGAAAGCACGTTGACAAAGTGTATTACGCAAAGATTGAAGGTGTTCTTCCAAAAGACTGCGTAAAGCAGATGGCGGAAGGAATAACCTTAACCGATGGAACTCCTGTGATGCCTGCAAAACTGGAAGTTACAAAGCAGTGGTCAGAGCAGGCTGAAACATCTGCAGGCGCAGAAATCCTCCTGACGATCCAGGAAGGCAAGTTTCATCAGGTAAAGCGCATGTTTGAAGCGCTTGGCTGTCACGTTGTATTTTTGAAGCGGCTGTCCATGGGAAGCCTGAAACTCGATCTATCCCTGAAACCGGGAGAGTACCGGGCACTCACCGAAAAAGAACTTCAGGCACTGACAGCTCCAATGGTTCAACCAGCTGCTGATCCGGCACGAACTTCTCAAAAAGATCCGGAATCCACTCTGGTACCGACATCAGAAAAAACACCGACAGTGTTGGATAATTTGGCATCAGCAAAGGTCCCAGCAGCGGGGCAGGCTCTCGAACAGATGGATGCCGTATTATTTGACCTGGACGGAACGCTGGTCGACTCCATGTGGATGTGGAAAGAGATTGACATCGAATACTTAGGCAGTTTCGGACTTACCTGCCCACCGGATCTTCAGAAGGTAATCGAAGGTATGAGTTTCTCGGAAACGGCTGAATATTTTAAAGAACGCTTTGAAATTCCGGACTCCATCGATGAGATCAAACAGACCTGGATTCGTATGAGCATCGAGAAATACCGGAAGGAAGTACCGTTAAAAACCGGAGCGATGCAGCTTTTAACCTATCTGAAGCAAACGGGGAAAAAGGCTGGTATTGCCACCAGCAATGGCCGCGATATGGTAGACGCAGTGCTGGAATCGCTGCACATCAAGTCTTATTTTCAGGTTATTGCAACGGCATGCGAGGTTGCTGCAGGAAAGCCTGCTCCGGATATTTATCTGGAAGTGGCAAAGCGGCTTGGAGTCAAACCAGCTAAGTGTATGGTCTTTGAGGATGTACCTGCCGGAATTCTTGCCGGAAAACGGGCCGGTATGACAGTCTGCGCGGTCGAAGATGAATTTTCTTTGGGAATGCGGGAAGAAAAAGAGGCGCTGGCAGATTACTATATTTCTGATTTTACGAAACTTTTTGATATAGAACGATAATACGCGTTTTCGGAATTTTATTTATCCGGCGCGTAAAAAGCAACAAACAGGGAGATTCATTTTATGATACATGATTATTTGCCGATCTGCCGGGAAGATATGGACCGGCGCGGCTGGGAGCAGTGCGATTTTGTTTACGTTTCCGGAGATGCCTATGTGGACCATCCGTCTTTCGGACCGGCGATCATCAGCCGTCTTTTGGAGTCCCGTGGCTACAAAGTGGGAATCATCGCACAGCCAGACTGGAAAGATCCGGAAAGCATCCAGATTCTCGGAAAACCGCGTCTCGGATTTTTAGTATCTGCCGGGAACATGGATTCCATGGTAAACCATTATTCAGTTTCAAAAAAGCGCAGACAGCAGGATTCCTACACGCCGGGCGGTGTTATGGGAAAACGCCCGGATTATGCGACCATCGTATACTGCAATCTGATCCGCTCTGTCTATAAAGATTCAGCCATTGTCATTGGTGGTATTGAAGCAAGTCTGCGGCGTCTCGCCCATTATGATTACTGGTCAAACCGGCTGAAACGTTCCATTCTTCTGGACTCCCAGGCCGATCTGATTTCCTATGGTATGGGAGAACATTCCATTGTAGAGATCGCAGATGCCTTAAACAGCGGAATTGACATAAAGGACATTACCTTCATCGACGGAACGGTATTCAAGACAAGAAATCTGGATATTGTATATGATTATAAGATGCTTCCGGATTTCCAGGAACTCAAAGACGATAAAAAGGTCTATGCAAAGAGTTTCTATGTCCAGTACAGCAATACAGACCCAATCCTTGGGAAACGCCTGGTAGAACCTTATTACGGCAAAGAATTTGTTGTGCAGAATCCGCCAGCCAAGCCACTGACCCAGGAAGAGATGGACGAAGTCTATGCACTTCCCTATATGCGTAATTACCATCCATGTTATGAGGCAGCAGGCGGTATTCCGGCCATCCGGGAAATCAAGTTCAGTCTGATCAGTAACCGTGGCTGCTTTGGTGCCTGCAGTTTCTGCGCACTGACGTTCCATCAGGGCCGCATCATCCAGGCCAGAAGCCATGAATCCCTGGTGGAGGAAGCAAAACTTCTGACCGAAGAACCGGATTTTAAAGGTTATATCCACGATGTTGGTGGTCCGACGGCCAATTTCCGTTTCCCGGCCTGTGAAAAGCAGCTGACAAAGGGGGCATGCCCGAATAAGCAGTGTCTTTTCCCGGAGCCATGCAAAAACATCCGGGCAGATCACAGCGACTATATTTCCCTGCTGCGCAAGCTTCGGGCAATTCCAAAAGTGAAAAAAGTATTCATCCGCTCCGGTATCCGGTTCGATTATCTGCTTGCAGACAAAAACCGGGCATTTTTGCGGGAACTCTGTGAATACCATGTCAGCGGCCAGTTAAAAGTTGCTCCGGAGCATGTAGCCGATGCGGTCTTAAAGCGCATGGGAAAACCGAAAAATTCGGTCTATATGCAGTTTGTAAAAGAATACAAAGAGATGAACAAAAAGATTGGGAAAGAGCAGTATCTGGTCCCATACCTGATGTCCTCCCACCCGGGCTCTTCCTTAAAAGAGGCCGTGGAACTGGCAGAATACCTGCGTGATCTTGGGTATATGCCGGAACAGGTGCAGGATTTCTATCCAACACCGTCCACGCTCTCGACCTGCATGTATTACACCGGACTCGATCCGCGTACCATGGAAGAAGTCTATGTGCCGCATAACCCGCATGAAAAAGCCATGCAGCGTGCCCTGATCCAGTACCGCAACCCGAAAAACTATGAGTTGGTAAAAGAAGCCCTGATCAAAGCCGGACGCACCGACCTGATCGGATTTGATAAAAAATGTCTGATCCGTCCACGGGAGATGCGCTGGGGAGCTGGTTCTTCTTTTGCTGGCGATTCAAAGAAGTCTGGAAACAGAAACAGCGGACGGGAGACGGTTGGTTTTGCCACTGGAACAGGGAAAGCAAAAACAGCAAAAACACCGGCAGGCAGCAGTGCAGCCCGTTTTTCGGGAAACAATGCAAGCCGGTCTGCAGGAAAACAGATTTTTGATGCACGAATGGAAAATCACAAACCGGGAAAGAAAAAAACGATCCGCAACGTTCATAAGAAAAAATAAGATTAGCAATCCAGAAAAGAATCAGGAGCGTGAAGCATGAAAATGACACGGAAAAAAATTGCTATTGTGACCGGAGCATCTTCCGGAATGGGACGGGAATGTGTGATCCAGCTGGCCGACCGCTTTTCCGGTCTGGAGGAAATCTGGGTCATCGCAAGGCGAAAAGAACGGCTTAAAGACTTACAAAAGGAAGTACCGGTACCTTTGAAAATCCTGGAATCAGATCTTCAGGATCCGGCTTCTTTGGCAGTCCTTGAACATGATCTGAGCTTAGAAAAACCGGACGTGAAAATTTTAGTAAACGGAGCCGGATTTGGAAAGATTGGAAAAACAGAGGAATTATCCCTGCAGGAAGAGCTTGGCATGGTCGATTTAAACTGTCATGCGCTGACCGGCGTGACCCGTCTGGTTTTGCCATACATGACGAAAAACAGCCGTATTTTACAGTTTGCTTCGGCAGCAGCATTCCTTCCGCAGCCTGGTTTTGCCATTTACGCAGCAACCAAATCGTTTGTCTTAAGCTATAGCCGCGCGCTTTCCATGGAACTGAAATCGAAGCAGATTTATGTGACTGCAGTCTGTCCGGGACCTGTGAAAACAGAATTTTTCGATATTGCCGAAACGGTCGGTGAATCTGTCGCAGAGGATGGCTCAGTATGTGCGGTAAAACGAACCATTCCACTTTATAAGCGTCTGGTTATGGCCGATCCGAAAAAGGTAGTGAAGCAGGCAATCCGGGACAGCATGCTGGGACGGCAGGTATCCGTATATGGATTTCTTATGAAAGCATTCTGGATTTTGACAAAACTTTGTCCGCATAACGTGATCCTGTCAGCTTTGTTTCATGCTTAAACAGAATGAGAAAGAGGGACGTTTATGAAAAAATACAAAAAAGGGGAGTACGGCTACCGGGACCAGCATAAAAAGTCCCGGCTCCTTTTGACGGGCATTTTTGTCGCTGCAATCATTGCCCAGCTCATCGCAAGACAGCTGACCGGCGATCAGGCTGCCAAAAACATTCTGACGGTCATGGCTATTTTAACCGTACTTCCAATGGCAAATCTGGCATCGCCACTTCTTGCCTCCTGGAAATATGGTACAGGAGACCGCGCATTTTATGAAAAAGCAAAAAGCTACGAAGAGAAATGTACGATGCTGTATGACCTGATCGTAACAACAAAAGAACAGATTCTTCCGCTGGACGCTGTAGCAGTGCATCCGAACGGTGTATTTGCCTTCTGCAGCAATGACAAAGCTGATCTGACCAAGGCTGAAAAAGCACTCAACGGATTATTCCAGACCAATAAACTGGATCCAAATGTAAAACTGATCCGCGACCCGCATGCATTTTGGCGCAGGCTGGACAGCTTAAAGCCAGCTTCCGAATATGAAGATGATGGTGTTGTGGATTATGCAGCTGCACTGATGAAAAATCTGTCCATGTAGACGTAAGATACTGCAAGATACGAAAAGGAGTTCCTGACTATGAGATCCATTACCGTAAATAAAAACGAAGCCGGGCAGCGCCTGGACAAACTGCTTGCCAAATACTTAAATCTGGCCGGGAAAGGGTTCCTGTACAAAATGATGCGGAAAAAGAACATCGTATTAAATGGCAAGAAATGCGATGGTTCCGAAAAACTTTCCGAGGGTGATGAGATCAAACTGTTCCTGGCTGATGAAACCATTGAAAAATTTTCTGAGGTCAAGGTTCAAAAGGTGAAGAAAACGAAGCTGCACATCATTTACGAGGATGAGCATATCCTTCTGATCAACAAGCCGTCTGGCATGCTTTCCCAGAAAGCAAAGGAACAGGATGAATCCCTGGTGGAATACCTGATCGATTATCTTCTTGATTCCGGAAAGATCACAAAGGAAAACTTACGCAGCTTCCGTCCTTCGGTCTGCAACCGGCTGGACCGCAATACCAGTGGTCTGGTTGCAGCCGGATGTTCCCTTGCTGGTCTGCAGAAGCTATCCGCTATGTTTAAGGATCGTTCCCTTCACAAATATTATCTCTGTGTTGTTTCCGGTGCAGTCCGGGAAAAGAAGAAAATTGATGGATTTTTAAAGAAAGATGAGAAGACCAACCAGGTCACAATCAGTCAGAAAGAACTTCCTGACAGTGCGCCAATCTGCACGGAATACGAACCATTGATGCAGAGCGGTGCATACACGCTTTTAAAAGTAACCCTGATCACAGGACGAACACACCAGATCCGCGCGCACCTGGCTTCCATCGGTCATCCGATCGTAGGAGATACCAAATACGGAACACCACGGGTAAATGAAGAGGCAAAACGAAAGTATCATATCCACTCCCAGATGCTGCATTCCTGGAAACTGGTATTTCCGCAGATGGACACACCGCTGGACTACTTAAGCGGAAAGAGTTTTACCGCACCTGTTCCAGGAGAATTTCAAAAAGTTCTTGGTTCCCTCCCGGAAGAGGTGCGTTAGATGGGCACCTGGAAAAGCCGTGGTCTGCGCGGCTCCACACTGGAGGACATGATCAATCACAGCAATGAGGTTTATCGCGAGAAAAAGCTGGCCCTGATCCAGAAAATCCCAACCCCGATCACCCCGATCAGCATCGACAAGTCCAGCCGCCATATTACGCTGGCCTACTTCGACCAGAAAAGTACGGTCGACTATATCGGAGCCGTGCAGGGAATTCCGGTCTGCTTCGACGCAAAGGAATGTGCCGTCAAAACCTTTCCGCTTCAAAACGTTCATGAGCACCAGATCCGCTTCATGAAGGAATTTGAGCAGCAGGGCGGGATTGCCTTTATCATCCTGCACTTTACAGCGTTAGACGAACTATACTACATCCCGTTCCGTGATCTGGAGCAGTTCTGGAAACGCATGGAAGAGGGCGGCCGCAAAAGCTTTACGTACGATGAAATCGACAAAAGCTATCAGATTCACGCAAGCCGCGATATTCTGGTACACTATCTCGAAACCATCCAGAAGGATCTGGATGAGCGCGATAACAATTTAGCACAGTAAATATCAAAGGTGCGAAAGCTTCCACAGCTGCCATGCATGGCGGCTGCGGGAGCTTTCGCACCTCGTTTGTTATCATGCGATATTGTTATATTTACTCCTGCCCATCCCAGCAGTACGTGCACAAACATTCTTTCGGAAGTCCGATGGATTTGACGAGATCGTCCAGGCGGTGGAATTTCAGAGTCGTGAAGTTTAAGCGCTTACGGATCTCCTCCACCATTTCCTGATAGTTTTTGCTGTCCGGATTTGCGTAATCAGCTAATACTTCTGCAGATACGTCATCACCTTCGCGGTCACGGATGATGCGGCGGGTGATCAGGTCTAACTCGGAATTGGAGCGGGAGAAGTTTAAGTATTTGCATCCGTAAAGGAGCGGCGGGCAGGCTGGGCGGATATGTACTTCTTTTGCACCGCTCTCATAAAGAAATTCGGTTGTTTCACCTAACTGTGTACCGCGGACAATGGAATCGTCGATCAGAAGCAGGCTCTGGTCTTTGATCAGGGCACCAACCGGGATCAGCTTCATTTTTGCGATCAGGTTGCGCTGGCTCTGGTTCTGCGGCATAAAGGAGCGCGGCCAGGTAGGAGTGTATTTGATAAACGGTCTCGCAAACGGGATACCGGATTCGTTGGCATAACCGATCGCATGGGCGATTCCGGAGTCCGGAACACCTGCGACGATATCCGGGTGGATCGTTTCTTTTTTGTGCCCCGGACAGTTTTCACAGCTGCCACAGCCTAAATCCCGGTCGGCCAAGATCTGCCCGCAGCGATAGCGCATTTCTTCCACATTGATTCCTTCGTAACTGGAGGTTGGGTAGCCATAATATACCCATAAGAAGGAACAAATCTTCATTTCCTTTCTTGGCGCAGAAAGCTGCTCAACTCCGTCTGCAGTTACCCGCACAATCTCGCCAGGTCCCAGTTCATAGCAGTCATGATAACCCAGATTGATATAGGCAAAGCTTTCAAAGGAAACACAGCAGGCATCCTCTTTTTGGCCTACGGTCAGCGGGGTACGGCCATAGCGGTCGCGGGAAGCATAAATTCCTTCTGGCGTAAGGAGCAGGATCGTCATGGAACCCTGGATCATATCCTGGGCGTAGAGCAGGCCATCAACCAGGCTTTGTTTCTGGTTGATGATCGCAGCCGTCAGTTCGGTGGCATTGATCCGGCCGCCGCTCATTTCCATAAAATGGATATGTCCGTTCTGGAAAGCGTGTTGGATCAGTTCTTCCTCATTATTGATTTTGCCGACCGTTACGATCGCATAGCTTCCTAAATGAGAGTGGATCAGCAATGGCTGCGGTTCATTGTCCGAAATCGAGCCGATTCCGGCATTTCCTTTCAGTTCTTCTACATCCCGCTCAAATTTCGTGCGGAACGGGGAATTTTCTATATTATGAATACTTCTCTGAAAACCGGATTCTCCGTATACAGCCATGCCGCCGCGACGGGTACCCAGGTGAGAATGATAGTCTGTACCAAAAAACAGATCCATCACACAGTCATGCTTGGAAACAACTCCGAAAAAGCCTCCCATAGTCTCAAACTCCTTCCAAATTTTGCGTTACCTGGCACGCATACGTGAACAGTAACGTTTTTCTTGTAATGATGCAGATCCGCAACTGTTCATTTTTTACAGCTGCATAATTTTTCTATGTGAACACGAAGTTAGTGTATCATATATCTATATGCTTATACAACAGCTATTATATATAAAATATACTAATAAATAATAAACGAGGAATACTAGCCATAACCGGAGTCTATTTGACGTGTTTTGGGAAACGTCGTAAAATGTATGAAAACAGTGGAAAGATATTGATTGACAATTCAGATACTTTCTCCTATAATTGGAATCACGTTAACGAATTAGCGCTTTACCACAGCAAAGTATTGGAGGCGGGATTATGAACATGAATAACCAGTTACTGCATACCCCCGAGGGTGTGCGTGATATTTACGCAGAGGAATGTGCCAGAAAGCTTGCCGTGGAGCAGAAGATCCAGCATGTATTCGGGCTTTACGGATATCAGAGCATTGAGACACCGGTGTTTGAGTTCTTCGATATTTTCAAAAAGGAGCGCGGAAGCGTAGGCAGCCAGGGAATGTACAAGTTCTTTGATCGCGACAACAACACTCTGGTACTTCGTCCGGATATGACACCGCCCATTGCACGCTGCGTGGCAAAGTATTATATGGATGAGACAAAACCGCTTCGCTTATGTTACCTTGGGCCTACCTTTATCAATGGGACCAGCTATCAGGGTCGCTTAAAAGAATCCACCCAGACGGGAGCCGAGCTGATCGGAGATGATACCTCCGATGCCGATGCAGAGATGATCGCCATGGTCATTGACGCCTTAAAGGAAACTGGTTTAAAGGAATTTCAGGTGGAACTGGGGCAGGTGGAATTTTACCGCGGACTGGTCGAGGAATCCGGAATGGATGAGGAGACCCAGGAGAAACTCCGGATCCTGATCGAGAATAAAAATTACTTCGGTGTGGAGGAGCTCTTATCGGAGCAGACCATGAGCGAAGACTTAAAGAAACTCTTTCTTAAGCTTCCGGAGCTCTTCGGAGATATTGATCAGATCCGGATCGCGAAAGCGATGACAACAAATAAACGGGCACTTAATGCGATCAAACGTCTGGAAGAGGTACAGGAAATCTTAGACAGCTATGGTCTTGGCGATTATGTTTCCTATGATCTTGGCATGCTGAGCAAATATTCCTACTATACCGGCATTATCTTTAAGGCATATACCTACGGAACCGGTGAGTACATCGTTGCCGGAGGCCGGTATGACAAGCTTTTGGAACAATTTGGAAAAAAGGCTGCCGCAGTCGGATTTGCCATTATGGCTGACCAGCTTCTTCTGGCTCTTTCCCGCCAGAAGATCCGCATCGATGTAAAAATGAACGATACCATCATTTTGTACGACCCGGCAGCGAGAGATAAGGCAATCCGCCTTGCCTGCCAGTTCCGCAATGCCGGCATTCCGGCGCAGCTGACACCGCGTGCCGAATCAGAAAGCATGGATGCTTATCTGGATTACGCAAGGCGGTTCCAGATGCACCGGCTCATCAGCCTTTTGGATGACGGAAGCACCGCATCCGTCTATGATACCGAAACCGGTGTATCGGTAAATCAGACTTACACGGAAACCGTCCGGGATTACATTCACTAAAGGAGACTGGCAATTATGAGATATCTTACCTTTGCGCTGGCGAAAGGAAGGCTGGCTAATAAATCCCTCGATCTTTTCGAAAAGATCGGCATCACCTGTGAAGAAATGAAAGACAAAGATACGAGAAAGCTGATCTTTACCAACGAAGAACTTGGCTACCGGTTCTTCCTCGCAAAAGCAAACGATGTTCCAACCTATGTGGAATACGGAGCAGCCGATATCGGTATCGTTGGAAAGGATACGATTCTGGAAGAAGGCAGAAAGCTTTACGAGGTTCTGGACCTGAAGCTTGGCAAATGCCGCATGTGCGTGTGCGGGCCGGAATCAGCCAAAGAGCTTTTGCAGCATCACGAGCTGATCCGCGTTGCCACCAAATACCCGGCGATTGCGAAAGATTACTTCTATAATAAAAAGCATCAGACTGTGGAGATTATCAAACTGAACGGCTCCATTGAGCTGGCTCCAATCGTTGGACTTTCCGAAGTGATCGTCGATATTGTAGAAACCGGTTCTACCTTAAGAGAAAACGGTCTGACGGTCCTCGAAGAAGTTTGTCCGCTTTCTGCACGCATGGTGGTAAACCAGGTCAGCATGAAGCGGGAGCACGAGCGCATCACCAAAATCATACAGCAGTTAAAGAATCTGATCCAGGAGGCATAACCAATCATGAGAATTGTAAAATTAGATGAACAAAGCAGGGCTAACATCCTTGCAGATTTATTAAAGCGTGACCCGAACAATTACAGTGCTTACGAGGGCACCGTCCAGGAGATCGTGGACGATGTACGCGCCAGAGGCGATGAAGCCCTGTTCGAGTATACAAAAAAATTTGACGGCGCAGAGCTCTCTGCAGACAACATCCGTGTGACCCAGGCAGAAATCCAGGAGGCACTTTCCCAGGTAGACCCGAATCTTCTGGCTGTCATGAAAAAATCCATGAAAAACATCCGCGAATACCACGAAAAACAGAAGCGTTACAGCTGGTTCGACAGTAAACCGAACGGAACCATTCTCGGACAGAAGGTAAGTGCACTTTCCAGCGTCGGTGTCTATGTCCCGGGCGGCAAGGCAGCGTATCCGTCTTCCGTACTGATGAACATTATCCCGGCTGAGGTTGCCGGCGTCGAGAAGATCGTGATGGTAACACCACCTGGTAAAGACGGCAAGGTGAATCCGGTTACGCTGATCGCTGCACATCTGGCAGGCGCTACCGAAGTCTACAAAGTCGGCGGTGCCCAGGCGATCGCAGCACTGGCATTCGGAACCAAATCCATTCCGCGTGTTAATAAGATTGTCGGACCGGGCAACATTTTCGTGGCATTGGCAAAGAAGGCGGTCTATGGCCATGTAAGCATCGACAGCATCGCCGGACCGAGTGAGATTCTGGTCCTTGCAGATGAAACCGCAAATCCGCGCTACGTCGCAGCGGACCTGTTATCCCAGGCAGAGCACGACGAGCTGGCATCTGCAATCCTGGTTACCACCAGCATGGAACTGGCGGAAAAAGTTTCTGCTGAGGCAGAGGCATTCGTTCAGAAACTCTCCAGAAAAGCGATTCTGGAAAAATCCCTGGAGAACTATGGTTATATCCTGGTAGCAGATTCCATGGAAGACGCGATCGAAACTGCAAATGCCATTGCATCCGAGCATCTGGAAATCGTGACAAAGAACCCGTTTGAAGTCATGACCAAGATCCAGAATGCCGGCGCGATCTTTATGGGCGAGTACAGTTCCGAGCCGCTGGGCGATTATTTTGCAGGTCCGAACCATGTCCTTCCGACCAATGGAACCGCAAAATTCTTCTCCCCGCTGAGTGTAGACGATTTCATTAAAAAATCCAGCATCATCTACTATTCCAAAGAAGCACTGGAGCCGGTTCATAAGGATATTGAAACCTTTGCAGAGGCAGAGCATCTGACTGCACATGCAAATTCCATCCGCGTACGCTTCGAGTAAAAAACAAGAAAATGATTGTCTTTTGGAAAGCAGCAAACCCAAGAGGCGGTCATTCAAATAAGAACAGGAGGTAGTGCTCATGGCACGCTGTGCGACCATAGAACGCAACACAAAAGAGACGAAAATCCGTCTGACCCTGGACCTGGACGGAACCGGAAAAGCGGATATTCACACAGGCATTGGCTTTTTTGACCACATGTTAAACGGATTTGCAAGACATGGTCTGTTTGACCTGACCCTGCATGTAGACGGGGATCTGGAGGTCGATACCCATCATACGATCGAGGATACCGGTATTGTGCTGGGACATGCGATCAAAGAAGCCGTAGGAGATAAAAAAGGCATTGTCCGTTACGGAACCATGATCCTGCCCATGGATGAGGCACTGCTTCTTTGCTCCCTGGATCTTTGCGGAAGACCGTATCTGGTTTATGACCTGAAGCTGGACCGGGAAAAGGTCGGGGATCTGGAAACGGAGATGATCCGCGAATTTTTCTATGCAGTGTCTTACGGCGCAGAGATGAACCTGCACGTAAAGCAGCTTGACGGAATCAACAACCATCATATTATTGAAGGTGCATTTAAGGCGTTTGCAAAGGCGCTCGACAACGCAACCCGATACGACGCACGGATCACCGATGTTTTGTCGACAAAAGGCGTACTGTAAGTGGCTAGGTTTCACGTCTGTGTGCCTGGCAACAGAAAACGTATAAAAAGGAGAGATTCCCATGCAGTTATATCCGGCAATTGACATGAAGGGCGGCAAATGCGTCCGCCTGACACAGGGATTATTTGATAATGTAAAGGTTTATTCCGACACACCGGCTGATATGGCAAAATTGTGGGTCAGCCAGGGTGCATCCTTCCTCCATATTGTGGATCTGGACGGTGCGCTGGCAGGACGTTCCGTAAATGAAGATGCGATCCGTGCGATCGTATCCAGTGTGGACGTTCCGATCCAGCTTGGCGGAGGCATCCGCAGCGTGGAAGCAGTGAAAAATATGCTGGAGCTTGGCATCACCCGCTGCATCATTGGAACGCGCGCCGTGGAGCGGCCGGAATTTGTGAAAGAGCTGGTTGCAACCTTTGGTGCCGACCGGATCGTAGCCGGTGTCGATGCGAAAAACGGCATGGTGGCAGTGGAAGGCTGGGAAAAGGTAAGCAGTCTTTCGGCTTTGGATCTTTGCCTGCAGATGAAAGAATTCGGGGTAAAACATATCGTTTATACCGATATTTCCAAAGACGGTACCTTAACCGGTCCGAACGTCGAGTACACAAAGCTTCTGACTAAGCAGACCGGACTGGATGTGATCGCCTCCGGCGGAGTTTCCTGTATGGACGATCTGGTCCGCTTAAATGACAGCCAGATCAAGGGCGCCATCATTGGAAAAGCATTATACGAGAAAAAGATCAGCCTGCCGGATGCGGTAGCGCGGTTTGAACAGGGAGAATAACTATGGCAGAATTTAAACGGTTACTTGCGCAGCTTTGCTGCGATGGAAAACAGGAAGAGGAAGTGCTTTCTTTTGCCTCTGCTGCCGGGAATGACGGAGCAGACGGTCTGGTATTTGCCGATGGTTCCAAAAACGATGAGGAGCATGATTACAACATTGGCCTGATCCGGAAAATGGCAAGGGCGATCGACATTCCGATCTATGCTGGCGGACGCGTAAAACGCCTGGAGGATGTGAAGAAATACCTCTATGCAGGTGCGAAGGGCGTATTTTTAGATGCATCTGTGGAAGAAAATATGGATCTGATCAAAGAAGCGGCAGACCGCTTCGGCAGTGAAAAAATCTTTATCCGCTTAAACCAGAAAGACCAGACAAAACGGATCCCGGAGTATGCGCAGCTTGGAGCATCCATGGCACTGCTGGAAGATGCTGCTCTTCCGGAAGCTGTGGAAGTGATCCATACGATGGATGAACAGATGCATTATTATATAGTCAGCAATGCAGACGAAATCGCAAAACTGGCAGAAGAGCTGAAAGCAGACGCGGCTGCCGGTTTTGTCCTCGCCAGCCTGGCTCCGGAAAATGGAAATTATATGGAAAAGAAGCAGGAACTTGGCAGCCTTGGAATTGCGGTAGACATTCTGTGCAGCAGTGTTTCCTGGGGAGATTTTAAGACCAATTCCGACGGCCTGGTTCCGGTCATCGTCCAGGATTTCAAGACTTCCGAAGTGCTGATGCTTGCTTATATGAACGAACAGGCCTTCGCAGATACGCTCCGCACCGGCAAGATGCATTACTACAGCCGGAGCCGGAAGAGCCAGTGGTTAAAGGGCGAGACCTCCGGACATTTCCAGTATGTAAAGTCCCTGCACTTAGACTGTGACAACGATACAATTCTGGCGAAAGTCCATCAGATTGGTGCGGCCTGCCATACCGGTTCCCGCAGCTGTTTCTTCCAGACACTTGCTGAGAAAGAGACCAAAGAAACCAATCCATTGAAAGTATTTGAGGATGTCTTCTCTGTCATTCAGGACCGTAAGATCCATCCAAAGGAAGGCTCTTACACCAACTATCTGTTTGACAAAGGCATCGACAAGATCTTAAAGAAAGTCGGAGAAGAAGCGACCGAGATCGTCATTGCAGCCAAGAACCCGGATCCGGAAGAAATCAAATACGAGATTTCTGATTTCCTGTATCATGTCATGGTTCTCATGGCAGAGCGCGGTGTGACCTGGGAGGATATCACAGAAGAGCTTGCAAACCGTTAGATTTGTTTATAAAATCACAGAGTGTTGGCATAAAAATTGCAGCAATGCAGTTACGGTATGCCAGCACTCTTTTTCTGCGTGACAAAAAGCCCTTGATTCGTTAAAAAAATAACTTATGAATATGTCAGAAGAGACATAGCCGACTGCAGAAAAACATGGTATACTTTTACATTATAAAAACAGGAGAGTTATGATCATGCAGCAGACAAAAGAATCACATGACCAATACTACGAAATGGCCAATGCGCCGGTCGGACGTGTCATCTCAAAGCTGGCTGTCCCAACCATCATCAGTATGCTGGTCACCTCGATTTATAACATGGCTGACACTTTTTTTGTAAGCCAGCTTGGGACCAGCGCTTCTGGCGCGGTCGGAATCATCTTTTCAGCCATGTCGATCATTCAGGCATTATCGTTTATGATCGGAATCGGATCCGGAAATTACATTGCCCGGCTGATCGGGGCAGGAAACCGGGAGCTGGCCGAGAAGCTTGCTTCCATCGCTTTTTTTACCGGCTTTTTTATGGGACTGGTTATCACGGTCCTCGGAACTGCCAACATCCATGCGCTGATTATGATGCTTGGATCTACCGTAACCATTGCGCCTTATGCCGAAGCCTACGCATCCTATATTCTGATTGCGGCACCGTTTATGATGACTTCATTTATCATGAATAACATTCTACGGTTTCAGGGAAAAGCCTTATTTGCCATGGTCGGCATCACAACCGGAGGTATTTTAAACATTGTCCTTGACCCGGTATTTATTTTCGGTATGGGTATGGGGACCGCAGGCGCTGCGCTTGCAACAGGCATTTCCCAGTTTGTCAGCTTTTGCATTCTGCTTGTGATGTGCAATTTCCGAAAGGACTGCATTTCCATCGATATCCGTAAGTTCCGTCCAACTGTAAAGCTTTACGGACAGATTTTGTATGGAGGTGTGGCATCACTTGGGCGTCAGGGAATTGCCAGTGTGGCAACCATCCTGATGAATGTCATGGCACAGCCATATGGGGATGCAGCCATTGCGGCTATGTCCATCGTGAACCGCTTTATGATGTTTGTTGGCTCGGCCATGATTGGTTTCGGTCAGGGCTTTCAACCTGTCTGCAGCTACTGTTTTGGTGCCGGGTTATATAAGCGTGTGAAAGAAGCCTGTATTTTCTGCATCAAAGTCAGCACTGCTGTGCTTTTTGTATTTGCACTGGCTGGCCTTGTCTTTTCTGGAAGTATTGTTGCGGTATTCCGGAAAGACGATCTGGATGTTATCCGGATCGGAACACTGGCACTCCGTATGCAGCTTTGCACCTTGCCGCTTATGGGAGTCACCGTTATGGGCAATATGACACCGCAATCCATGGGCTACGGAACCTGGGCAACCGTGGTTTCCACCGCCAGACAGGGATGGTTTCTGATACCGGTCCTTCTGTTTCTGACTCCGGCAGTCGGCATTCTTGGAATCCAGATCGCGCAGCCTCTGGCAGATGCAGGAACCTTCATTCTGGCTGCATGGGTACTTCACAAAATCTTTAAGGAACTGGAGCAGAAAGAAGAGGGCGCATTACCGTAAAGAATGGATTCCAAAACGGAACATTCTATTTTCAGAAATGTATGCGTGAAACAGAATAAAGCGGCTGATATATTACAAAAGGAGTTTGAGAAATGGCAAAAACAATGAAAACACGCAGATTAGGAAAAACCAATCTTCAGGTCAGTGAGATAGGTTTTGGCGGCGAGTGGCTGGAGCGCCATCCGGAAGAAGAGGGCATTGAGCTGATCCGCTATGCTTCTTCCAAAGGAATCAATATTCTGGACTGCTGGATGGCAGATCCAAAATCCCGCGATGTCATCGGCAAGGGAATCAAAGAGAACCGCGCATCCTGGTATATCCAGGGACATATCGGTTCTACTTGGAAGGACGGGCAGTATTTCCGCACCCGCGATATGGCTTATGTGCGTCCGGCTTTTGAGGACCTCTTAAAGCGTCTGCAGACAGACTATATCGACCTTGGCATGATCCACTATGTAGATTCCGAAGAAGAGTGGGAAAGCATCCAGCATTCCGATTATCTGGATTATATCATGGAGCTGAAAAAGAATGGCGTGATCCGTCACATCGGTATGAGTTCCCACAATCCGAAGGTGGCCGCGAAAGCGGCAGAGTCCGGCTATGTGGAGATGATCCTCTTCAGCATCAATCCGGCGTTCGACATGCTTCCGGCCAGCGAGCAGATTGAGACGATGTTCGCGGATGAATTCGATGCAGACTTAAGGGGCATTGATGCAGACCGTGCGCGCCTGTATAAGCTGTGTGAGCAGCACGATGTCGGGATCACCGTTATGAAAGGCTTTGCAGGCGGGCGTCTTTTCGATGCAAAGCGTTCCCCGTTTGGCGTAACACTGACACCGGTGCAGTGCATCCACTATGCACTTATCAGACCTGCAGTCGGCGCGATCATGTGCGGATATGACACAAAGGAACAGGTCGATGCGGCTGTTGCTTATGAGATAGCATCAGAGGAAGAAAAAGATTTCGCATCCGTGATCGCCAATGCACCGCTTCATTCTTACCGTGGAGAGTGCACCTACTGCGGTCACTGCAAACCGTGCGTGGTCAATCTGGACATTGCCATGATCAACAAATTCTATGATCTTGCAACCATGCAGCCGACCGTACCGGCAACGGTACAGTCCCATTATGAGCTGTTAGAGCACCGGGCATCAGAATGTATTGGATGTCATGCCTGCGAATCCCGCTGTCCGTTCGGGGTTGCGATCGCAGAGCGGATGGAAAAGACCGCGAAGTTGTTTGGATGTTAGGCGTTTTCATAAGAATTTTTGCACAACAGGAACCCTTGTCAAACAAAAGATTTCGTTTTATAATGGTCGGGTCTGTTTTTACAGATAGATTGAAAAAAGGAATGGTACAGAAACAATGTGGTTTTGGTTAGCTGTTACGGCACTCTTATTTTGGAGCGGTTCTGATCTGTTCTCCAAAATCGGTTGCCGCGGAAACGACAAATATGCCCATTTAAAGATGGTCATTGCAGTCGGCATTGTCATGGGTGTCCATGCAATGTATGAAATTTTTGTGGGAGGAACGATTGTTACCTGGCATGTGATCCTTACTTATCTGCCGGTATCTCTGCTTTACATTTCCTCCATGACACTGGGCTATATCGGCCTGCGTTACATTGAACTTTCGATTTCTTCCCCGATCTGCAATTCATCCGGTGCACTGGTAGCAGTTCTCTGTTTTCTGACCGGTACACTGGACGAGAGCATTGAGGGAACCATGCGTCTGGCCGTGATCGGTGCCGTGGCACTGGTATGTATCGGTGTGATCGGTCTTGGCATCGTAGAATCCAGGGAAGACGATGACCTGCGCCGCGCACGTCAGGAAGCATCCAACTACAAATATGCGAAGTCCTGGCTGGCTTTATTCCTTCCGGTGGCTTACTGTCTTCTAGATGCAGCAGGCACCTTTGCAGATACCTTTGTGCTGGATCTTCTGGCTGGGAAAGCAGAGGCAGCCGGACTGTTTGCAACCGCAGAAGAGTGCTCTTCCTATGCGGCATCTTCCGCAAACTGTGCTTACGAACTGACCTTCCTCTTTGCTGCAGTCTGCTGCGTGATCTACGTAGCGCTGATCAAAAAAGAACGATTTACCGTGAAACAGGAAGGACCGAAATACATTGGAGCACTCTGTGAGACGGCTGGTCAGTTTGCTTATATCTTCGCATTATCGGATACCGCACATGCAGCAATCTCCGCACCGATCATTTCTGCATACTGTGTCGCTTCCGTTGTATGGAGCCGCATCTTCTTAAAAGAAAAGCTGTCATGGAAGCATTATGCGATGATCCTGCTGGTTGTGATCGGTATCGTAATGCTTGGGGTATTTGACATTTAACAATTCATAGAAATATTTTATCTGGTGGTCAGAATATTCTGGCCGCCTTTTTTTACACAAATTTTATGGAAATAAAGCAAAAAGCTTAAAATACAGTCGTACTTTGCTGATCATATTTTACATGGATTTAACATTGCCTTTACGGGGGTATGGTAGATGCAAATGCCCTCAGCATTTATAATAATTAAGATAAATATTGAATGATGTAAGAACGATTACAAAGGAGAAGGTACGATGAATGAAAATGTAAAGATCTTTTTTGGTCTCATTGGCGGTTTGGCGCTGTTTTTATATGGCATGAACAGCATGAGTGACGCGCTTCAGAAAGCAGCGGGAGAGGGCATGAAAAAGATTCTCAGCTTTCTGACGAAAAATGCAGTCATGGGCGCGCTGGCAGGAGCCTTAGTCACTGCCGTATTGCAGAGCAGTTCCGCGACCACCGTTATGATCATCGGATTTGTCAGCGCTGGCCTTATGAGTCTGCCGCAGGCGATTTCCGTTATTTTCGGTGCTAACATCGGTACGACCATGACCGCACAGCTGATGGCATTTAAGATCAGCAACTATATCTATCCGATCATCTTTCTTGGATTTATGCTGAATTTTGCCAGCAAAAAAGAAAAGATCAAAAACATCGGTATGGTAATCTTCTCCTTTGGACTTCTTTTTGAAGGAATTGAAATTATGGGCGGCGTTATGAAACCGCTTGCAAGCAGCCCGTTTTTTGTAGACATGATGGGACGTGTTTCCCATATTCCGGTACTCGGGGTACTTCTTGGTGCCGGTATGACCCTTGTGGTACAGAGTAGTTCCGCAACGATTGCAGTACTTCAGAACTTCGCTTCCCAGGCGGGCCCGGATGGGGTAACCAGTGTGATCGGTCTGACCGGCGCAATTCCGATCCTGTTAGGTGACAATATCGGTACCACGATCACAGCACTGTTAGCTTCTATCGGCCAGTCAAAAAATGCAAAAAGGACGGCACTGGCACACAGCGTTTTCAATATTACGGGAAGCATTGTATTTCTGTTTTTGATTCCGGTTCTCGCTGGCTTTGTGCGTTTCATTTCCCCGAAGGGACCGGAGCTGGAAGTCATCTCCAGACAGATTGCAAACGCCCACACAACCTTTAACGTTGTCTGCACACTGATCTGGCTTCCATTGATCCCGGTCATGGTAAAAATTGTTACCTTTCTTGTTCGCGGACAGGATCAGCAGGAACATCAGACTTACGAGCCGAAATTCCTTGAAAACCGTGTCCTGACTCAGCCGACCGCAGCTCTTTACCTTGTCTCAGAAGAGATTCAGAGAGTGGCCGGTTTTACTACACAGATGTTAGACAACATGAAGCTTTCTTTCGTTGGAGACGAACCGCAAGCTGCTTACCAGAACTTTAAGGATATGAACCTCGCGGTAAAGAAGCTTCAGGAGCAGATCGGAAGCTATATTGTTAAGATGTTTTCCAGAGGTGCCCTGACGGAACAGCAGTCCGAACAGGCAGCAGGACTTCTCTATATCAACAATAATATCGAGCGAATTGCAGACCGTTGTGAGGAAATCAGTGCTGTTGCGGAATTTTCACAGGAACATGGCGGAATCTTCTCGGAAGACGCAAAGCATGAGCTGGAGACTGGCATCGGGACACTGGAAAATCTCTTTTCCACCGCAATGCAGGCACTCGAAAACGGCGATAAGGATATTGTTGCCAAAGTAGCAAAAGACAAAAATAAGATCCGGAAGCTGCAGAAGCAGAACAATAAAGCGCATTTATCCCGTGTGAAGAAGAATACCTGCTCCTCTGATATGACAAAGCAGTATTCCAATCTGCTTTATAACATCGACCGTATCGCAGACAACTGCGTGAGCATTTCTGAAGAGGCGATGGATAACATTTCGTTCCAGAAATTGTACCAGAATAATGCAAATCAGGAAATGGCAGGAGGAAATGCTTAGCTTATACAATGTCGATCTTCTTCACGCTCTTTCTTCGTTCTTCTTCGATCGCCGCATAGAACTTCCGGGTGATGTTGACATCATTGTGCCCTAAGATATCCGCCACAAGGTAGATATCGTTCGTTTTCGCGTAAAGGGCAGAGCCGTAGCTGCTCCGGAGCTTGTGCGGCGTGATTTTCTTTTTGGGTGTAACGATAGAAGCATATTTTTTTACGAGATATTCTACGCTTCGCACGGCAATGCGCTTTCCCCGCAGGGAAAGAAAGAGGGCCGGTTCCTCTGCCGGATCGATACCGGCACCTTTTCGCTCCTCAAGGTAATGTTCCAGATGCCGCGTAACTTCATCGCTGAAATATACGGTTGCTTCTTTTCCACCTTTCCGGTGGATGTGAATGCTCTGTTCCATTAAATCCACATCCCCCAGATTCAGACCGACGCATTCCGAGACACGAATGCCGGTTCCAAGCATTAAGGCAAGGATGGCACAGTCCCTTGCCTTTGTTTTTTCGTGAAATTGCTTCTGCTTCGGTGAAAGGCCGTTACCATTCTGCGCTTCTTTGATCAGTTCCCGTATTTCCTCCTGGTTTAAGCGGACAATTTCCTTTTCCCGGATACGCGGCACCTGCATGGACAGCGTCGGATTGGTCCGAATCTGCCCGGTGCGGTAAAAATAGCCGTAAAAGCTTTTCAGGGAGAAAAATTTGCGCTTGATCCCGGCCTCTTTATTCGTATTTTTATGGTCCGGGTCATCAGGCCGGTATTTTAAAAATTCCAGGTAACGCTCCAGATCCGTAACGCTGATTTCAGTGAAATCGTTCATGGAAATCTCACTTGTCTGCAGGTTCAACAATTCCGGTTTCAGGTCCCGGATAAACACAAAAAACATGTTGATATCGTAAGCATAGGAGAGTCTTGTCATAGAAGAGGTTGCAGGCTCGATTCCACGAAAGAAATCCGCACAGAAAGGCGGGAGAGAGGCAAGCAGCTCATGCAGCTTCTTTTCATTTTTTAAGTCACGCTGTTCGTGATATTGCAGTTCTTCCATATGAAATTACTCCTTATTCGCCTGGTTCTGGTTCGGAGCTAATGAAGCTCTCAGTTGTTCCAGTTCTGTCTGCAACCGGACATTCTCCCGGTCGGACGTCCGCAACTCCTCCTGCAGTTCTCGCTCTTTGGCGATCACGGCACGTTCCAGCTTTAAGTCCGCTTCCATCTGAGCCTGCTTTAACTGGTTCTGCGTATCGGCATCCTTCTCCTGAAGCTGTCTTTTCAGGTCAGATACCTGCACCTTATACTCCAGCATATGGCTTTCCAGCTCCCGGAGTTTTTCCTGGTTCTGTCCGGCAATACTCTCTAAATTTTTCCTCTGCGCAGTTTCATGCGACAATGTCTGCTCCAGCTCCCTGGTTTTTAATTTCAACTCCGTATTTTCTGATTTCACCAAAGCTTCCGCTTTTTGCAGCTCGTGAAGCTTTTGCAGCTGTTTTCTCAGTTCCTCATTCTGCGTCTGAAGAAGCCGGTTCACTTCCTCCTGGTCGGAGATTGCCTTTTTTGCGGAATTCATCTGGTTTGTTGCGTATTCGGCCTGTTCTCTCAAATGCTTCTGTTCTTCTTCCAACTTCTTTGAGACAGCCTCTGCCTGTTCTTTTTCTGCATGCAAAGTTTCCATCTTTTCCCGCAGTTCATCAATGGTACGGTCCTTTCTTTTTAAGTCAGACTGAAATTGTTCGAGAACCCGTGCCTCTGCATTACTGCTCAATTCAATGCTGTTGATATACGCAGATAATAGCTCCTTGCAAAGGCGTTCAAAATTTTCAATTTCCACCAGACGTCCGGGAGTAGCAGCCTTCGCATTGTTTAACTCCAGAACCTGCATGAGATGATCAAACCCTTGTGCCTGGTTCATTCCATGTGTGGTGCAAAACTGGCGGAAAGCCTCCGCGGAATCCGGATCAATACGGAAATTGACCTGTTTGCTTTCTTTGACGGTTCGTTCTTCTTTCATCTATTCAAATCCTCCAGGGAAATTAATCCTTTTTTACTTATATGATAGTATAGCATATCGAAAACATGTTCGTCAATTCTTATTGTGTAACAAACGCAAAAACGATATACATTGTTATACATGTAATCGCTATACATAACAACGTATAATGTGATAACAAAGGAAAAACTCGGAGAAGTATACGAAAATCGGTAAAAAAAGAGCATATGGTATTGAGCGATAATTCTTAAAAATGTGCAGACAATTTAACAAAATACCCACATGGAAGGCAAAAAGCAGAACGGATATTCGAAAAAGTAGCTTTAACATTGCGCAAAACCTCAGTTTTGCGCAATGTTTAAACTGAACATTTACATTTCTGGAAAAAACAGATATAATTCAAGGGATTTTATAGCAAAAACGTACAGGAGGTGAGATTGCGATTATGTCGATACTGTTTGCTGTAGTATTTTTAGTGCTGATTTTTAAATGTGTCGGTCTGGCCCTGCGTGTTTGCGGAACACTACTGGGTGCCCTGTTAAGTCTGGCCGGTTTTCTCCTGTCACTCACACTGGGGGCAGTACTGTTCGGACTTTCTACCGCGTTTGCGGCAGTTCTGCTGCTGATCGGAATTGTATGGCTCGTGATTCGGATCCTTCTATAAAAACGGGCATCGAAAAATCCACTGATTCGGAGAGAAACTAGTATGAACAAAAGCATGATCAATAACCGTTTTTTAGAAGAGACCGTATTTGCGATCGCAGATGGGTACTGCGTCATTAACCTTACCAAAAACTATGTGCCTGGCGTCATGTACCAGGTCATTGATGGCAGGCAATATAACCTGAATGAGCAATTAGGCCTGCCGGAAGATTCCAGTCTGCAGAGTCTGGTGGATGCCTGGGCATTAACGATACCGAAGGAGGGTCTTTCCGACTTTTTGAAGGAATTCGACAGAGAGCGGCTTTTGAAGCGTTTTGAAAACGGAGAGCGTCATATATCATTTCGTTACTGGACCCGTACCGCAACCTTTGAACCCATGCTTGCAGAAAATCACATGGCACTGTACAGAGATGTGGAAACCGGTGATGTCATAGCAGTCAACTATGTACTTGACCGCACAGAGCATTACCGCCTGGATGAAAAAGAACGGGCATTGGAAAAATCAAACCAGGAGTATATTAAGCTCCTGGAGGAAGAAAAAAAGCACACGGCTATTATTGAAAAGCTGACACAGGAGCTTCGCAATGAATTGGACTGGTTTTCCGTTTCTATACCAGGCGGTGCAAAAATCAGCAACGATGATCCTACGTATTCCTTTAAATATGTATCGGAACAGTTTGCAAATATGCTTGGTTACAACACACCGGAAGAACTGATAGAAGCAGGCCAGGGCAGCATTCTCGGACTCGCTCACCCAGAAGATATTATGAGAGGTCTTGCTGACGCGCTGGATCAGTATACACGCTCCGATCATTACGCCACGATCTACCGAATCCGCTGCAAAGACGGAACCTATAAGTACATTGAAGATCGGGGGCAGAAGGTTTGCAAACCGTGAAGGTGGACGTACTGTTGGTTATGGTAGAGTTGCTACTATCATCGAGTAATTAAATATTATTCAATAGAGTAGGAGGCGGTGACTAACCGCCGTCCTCTCACACCACCGTGCGTACCGTTCGGTACACGGCGGTGTGAGAGGACGGCGTGCATGGACTGATAGGCTGTGGCTAAATCATAAAAGCCCCAGTTTATCAGTCTTTCTTTTGTTAGGGCTCTGTTTAGTACACCGCTCCCTGCCATTCTCCAATAGGACTTTCGACTGTAGGCTCCTTCACTTGCTACCCATTCTGGCATTCCCAGTCCTATCAGCTTCCGTTTTCGCGTCTTTGGCAGTTTCCACTGTTTCCAGATACACATCCGTATCCTTCTGTACAGCCATCCATTCAGGCCTTCGATGTTGTTCTTCATGTCTGCTATACTGTAATAGTTCAACCATCCACGCATGTATTCTTTTATATGTTCCATAGTCTTTACTATACTTCCGCACTTACTCCGGGAAGTGAGCTTTCGCAGGTTGTCCTTGGCTTTCTTCCATGACTTTCCATGAACACGGACATAGATTCCTTTTCCGTTCTTCCCGAAACAGAAGCCAAGGTACTTAAAATTTCGTATTGCAAACACGCTGACCGTACGACTTTTCTCCCGGTTCACCTTTAGTTTCAGTGTCCCTTCCAGATATTTCGTACTGCTTTCCAACAATCTCTCAGATGCCCGCTCACTCTTCGCTAACAGTACGATATCATCTGCATAGCGAATGCACGGCACTCCTCTTTTGTTGAACTCCTGGTCAAACTCGTTAAGATAAACATTGGCTAATAGCGGGGAGAGATTTCCTCCCTGCGGTGAACCTTCTTCCGTCTTAACGACTACACCGTTTTCCATCACTCCACTTCTTAAATACCTCTTTATCATCTGAATCACCCTTTCGTCCTTTACATCTCTGCGCAGGATATTTACCAGTAATTCATGGTTCAGTGTATCGAAATACTTTGACAAGTCAAGAACCACAGCTCTTGTATATCCCTGTTCTGCATACTCCTTTATCTTCTGAATTGCTTCTTTCGCACTTCGTCCCGGACGGTATCCAAAACTTCCATCTGAAAACTTCGGCTCATAGATCGGTATCAGCTGTTGTGACATTGCCTGTTGGATGATGCGGTCTATGACGGTCGGAATACCGAGCTTTCGTACTCCGCCATCTGGCTTTGGAATCTCCGCTCTTCTGACAGGAGATGGGGTATAATGCCCTTTTCTTATTCTCTCCGTCAGTTCATGGCTGTGTTCCCTCAGCTACAGAAACGCCTCTTCAACGGTCATTCCATCTACTCCCGGCGCTCCCTTGTTTGCCTTCACTCTCTTGTAAGCTCTGTTGAGGTTGTCCTTATTCAGTATCTTACCTAAGATATCCGGCTCTGCACTGTCTCTTTCTTTCCATATCCGGTTAAATGAGCGGTGCGCTCTTACATACCCTTTACGTTCCGCGCTATCTCTTTGCAAGCAGCTTTCCTTGTTTTCTACATCCATCTGCTCATTTCTCCTTTCCGGGTCATACTTAAGACTCCTATTGATTCGGTCCTTCACCTCTCGGCTACTATGACCTCTGCTGACTTCTGTACGTTCAGCACTGCTTTGGGCAATGGTTACTTCTTTCAAAGCATTCCGCACAGATCTCCCCGGGTACCACACGTTTCTTTCTCTCCATCTATCTGCCACATTTATTCCGCATAATTCCGTGTAGTTATTGGGCTTTGATTTGTTACGCAATCTTACCCTCATGCGAAACCTTATATGTGATTTCTGTTCGTCAGACCAGAGATTTGCCCGTGGTTAGTCTGTTCCCACATCCGGCTTCCTTCAGATTCCACCTCACGATGGACACCCTTGCCTTCGGCTATATCCTTCCCACTACCGGGCGGATTCGGGACTCGCACCCGTTAGAAACGCGCGCCGCCGGGCGCACGTAAATTCAAGGCTTTCCGAGATTTCTCGGGAAGCCTTTTTGCGTACAGAAATAATGAAAAGGGGTGTGAATGGTGCCAAAACGGTGCCCAGAAGATTGTATTATATTATTATTGAATCTCATTTGTAATTGGAACAATTTTTGAAGAACAAGAAAATAGACAAGAAAAAACAAGAAATATATACATAAAAAGCAAGAACAAACACGTATAAAACAAGAAAATAAGAATATGGAAAAATCTTGACATTTTATATGTACATAGTATAATCTATATGCAAAGGAGATGATAATAATGACTAAAAGTGCAATGATAAAAGAACTGATAATACAATTATTATCAGATGGAAGTCCTCATGCTGTTTCTGAAATGAAAGATTATTTAGTTGAAAAGAATATGGAAGATTATTCAGAAGGGCAGTTTGCGGGAGCTGTAAATAATTTGTTAAAGAACAAAAGAATAGAAAAGATTGATAGAGGTACATATAGGGTATCGGGAACAGAGATGGTTTTGACTAAAGAAAGGAATGGGGGATTTATGAAAAGATGTTTTGTGGTTTCGCCTATAGGTGATATGGGTTCGGATATTCGAAAAAATGCTGATCAGTTGTATCAACATATAATTAAACCAGTATGTGAAAAGTGCGGTTTTGCTGCACAGAGAGTTGATGAATTTAATACATCAGGTTCAATTACGCAGGAAATCTTGGATGCGTTAAATGATTATGAATTAGTCATTGCAGATTTAACAGGGCATAATCCAAATGTCTTTTTTGAAATTGGTTATAGGTCTAAAAGTCAAAAACCCATAATTCATTTAAAACGTAAAGATGAGATAATACCATTTGATGTCTCAACAATTCGTACGTTTGAATATGACTTGACTGATTTGGATATGGTAACTGCAACTAAAGATAGGTTAGAACAAGTAATAAAGAATTTTAAGTATGACGAAGTTAAAGAACCTAAAAAGAGTAGCAATAGCTTTGAAAATAATATGATTGTTGCATCTTTAAATGATATACAATATAAAATAGATGTTTTAACTGAGGAAATTAAAAAGAAAGAAAATGAAACAATCAAAACAGTTATTGAAACTTTTAATGCTCAGAAACCGGAACCGGAATCTTTTGAAACAGAGATGATGAAGATATTAATGCCAGAGTTATTAAAAAATCCCAATGCAGCAGATGCATTGCTTAAGTTAGGTGAGAAATTTAAATAAAGAGAAAGCGGATGAAGGATATAATTACAGGTGGAGTGTATGCAGTTGATTTACGTGGTACGGAAGCATACGAGTTTCAAGGAGTTCATCCAGCGTTGATTGTTAGGATGTTAAAGGAAGAAAAAATGTATTATGTTGTACCGTTGACTACATATACAAAAGAAAGATGGGATAAATGTAAAAAAAGGGGTTTGGAACAAGGATAACTTCAACTAATTCAATTGCAAGGGTAGATAAAATGAACATTGTTTCAGCAAAACAAGTACAAGGAAGGTATTATAATGCCGGACACCTTGTTATACCTACGGAAGAAGAAATTGGAGCGGTTTTAGAACGTGCCGAAGAATATATTAGGTTTTTATACAAGGGCATAATCATAAAACACAACAAAACCGAGCCAACCTACACTAAAACGTCGCTATTTCTTTGTGAAAAGCGACGTTTTTTTATGGCCCGGACTGAGAAAGGAGTGGTGACAACCATATAATCTAAAAAAGAAAGGGGGAAGTTTTTTCGTTAGCCAGGCTGAGAGGTCTGGCTTTTTTCATTTCAAAACAAGGAGGTTAGCGAATGGCAGATGACAAACTGAAAGCAGGCCCGGAGTCCCCTGGCGAGGGCTCTGTTGGGGATGCTCAAACTGTGACGAAGCCCCCTGTCCCGGAAACGGTAGAGGAGCCCGCAGCTGGCACCGGCCCGGTACGCCAGCCGGAACAGTCTGTTACCCCTGGAATGGGCGGGGATGTTCCAGCCCAGCCTGCGCCGCAGGTTGAAGCTGATAAGGTGAAAAAATCCCCCGACCAGGATAAAAAAGTGGAACCGGAGGAAAAGACGGCAAAACGCCGGGGCCGTCCCCCCAAGGAGCAGGATTCTCCCCAGGGGGACAAACCGGAAAAGGGGCCGGAGCCCCGCACAGGCCGCCCGGCCAAGGCTGACAAGGCGGCCCGTGGCGAGTCCCCGTCCCCAGCTCTGGACAAAGTGTCCAGAAGTAAGGAACAAGAGCTTACCCTCGCCCAGCGTGGGGGAAAAATACGACGGGAACGCAATCAAAATGTGAAAGATTTTTTGTCGGGCAAGCGTGAAACTCCCTTTGCGGATGGTAAGCAACCGCCTAAATCCACTAAGGCCGCCCCGGTCAAGGAGGCGGAGGCACCCGCCCCGGAGATCAAGCTGCCGCCTACGCCGGAGGTGCCGCCCCGCCCGGTGGAGCAGGGAAAAATCGTCTATTTGAAGCTGTCAGAGCTTCATCCATTCCATACCTTGCGGGATCACCCCTTTAAGGTGCAGGACGATAAGGCGATGGACGATCTGGTGGGGACGATCAAGGAACACGGCATTATGACCCCCGCCACCGTCCGCCCGGAAAAAGACGGCAACGGCTATGAGATCATCGCGGGCCACCGCCGCTGTCATGGCGGTGAGCGGGCTGGCTTGGATGAGATCCCCTGTATTGTCCGTGAGATGACCGATCTTGAAGCTGTCCGTGAAATGAAGAACAGCAACAAGCAGCGGGGCGACCCTCTCCCCAGCGAATTGGCAAAGCTCCTGGATTTGGAGCTGGAAGCCATCAAACGCCAGGGGGCCCGGCCCAAAAATGACAAGGAAGCGGAGGCCCTGGGTAAGCTCTCGGTGGAGATCGTGGGCAAGGAGCATGATATGAACTATAAAAAGGTGCTCCGCTATGTTCGCCTTAACCATCTTGTCCCGGAGCTTCTGGAAAAGGTGGACGCTAAAAATATGGGATTTATGCCCGCTGTGGAACTGTCGTATATCAAGCCGGAAAACCAGCGGCTTATCGCCGTGTCCATTGATGGGGAGCAGTCCTCCCCCTCGGTCAAACAGGCAAAGCGGCTCCGGGAGCTCGACCAGGAGGGCTTGCTCAACGGCGATGTGATCGATGGTATTTTGAGCGAAGAAAAAAGGGAGGTTGACAACGTGATCATCAGTACCGACGAACTCAACAAGTATTTCGGCAAGGAGGTCACTCCTGCCAAAATGAAGGAGCAGATCATAGCCCTGCTGGACGAGTGGAAAGAGAAACAGCCGCCCGAACTGGCAAAGCCTGAGAAGAAACACGAGCTCGATAAGTGACCGGGCCCCGCCTCTGGACACTTTGTCCAGAGGTACGCGCCCTGCGCTTGGGATGGGCTCTGCGGTGATATATCCCCCGTCGCCGGGGTTTATGCTGCACAGCCGGGAGTGGGCCGTCAAGGGGCGGAACGCCCGCCGCTTGCGGCGGCCTGCCCTTTACGGCCTGCCCCGGCTGTGCTATTTCCGGCAAGCGGCGGGGGTATATCCTCCAGAGCCGCCCCCTTTCCCTGGATAGGGAAAGGGCGGGGGGATAGGGTTGACCCCCTACCTATTAAATATAAGAAAAAGAAACGGAGGTTTTGATTATGAAGCGACCCCTTGCGTATGTGACCGCCGCATGGCGCGGCGGCGAGTGCGAGGTCATGGAGCAGGCAGCTAAATACTGCCGCATTGTCTATGATGCGGGATATTCCCCCATCTGCCCTATGCTCTATCTGCCGCTGTTCCTCAATGACGCAGTGCCGGAGGAGCATAAAAGCGGTATTGATATGGGGCGCGACCTGCTCCGGCGCTCCCGCGTGCTGGTGGTATGCGGGAGCTATGTCAATGTAGCGGTGAAAAATGACATCGCTGTGGCCCAGCGGCTGGGGATCACCGCCACCACCCTGGACGGCATCCTCACCGTCAAGGGCCAGAGGCGGCGCTGATATGGCGGTCATTGAGGCGTATGTCACCAACCTGGGGAAATACAACGAGGGTGAGCTGGCAAGCGAGCCGTTGAAATTCCCCACGACTACGGAGGAAGTACAGGCGCTCCTTAAACGGATCGGCGTTGACAATATCCAGTATGAGGAGATTTTTATTGCCGACTATGACGGCGACCTGCCGGAACTCAACGCCTGCCTGGGAGAATACGAAAGCATTGACGAGCTCAACCATCTGGCCTGCCTGCTCTCCGAGCTGGATAAAAGCGATTTGGAAAAGTTTGAGGCGGCTGTTGCCAGCGGCGAGCATACCTCCGGCGTGGGCGACCTCATCAATCTGGTGGAAAATCTGGATTGCTACGATTTCTATATCGGCGTGTCTGATGATGAAACCCTGGGCCGCATTTACGCGGAGGACATGGAACTAATCAACATTCCCGAAAACCTGCGGGATTATTTCGATTATGAGGCGTATGGCCGGGATATGCGGATCAATGAGGATGGCGGGTTTGTCAAAGGCGGTTTTTTCCTCCCCAACGGCAGCCAGTTTATTGAATACTACCACGGGCTGGAGGACATTCCAGACGAGCACAAGGTTTTTGCTTATCCGCAGCTTTCCATCCGGGAGCAGATGGCGGCTTATAAAGAAGTCATTGACCGTTTTCCCCAGGCGGCGGAACGCCCCCGCCCGGAGCAAAGCCATACAGACCGATAGCGGCACTTCTGGACACATTGTCCAGAAGTGCTTTTTTCGTGTGGAAGGAGGGATAAGGGCTGATAGACGAGGACGTTTCCAGACGTACCATAGCAGTATCTATTAAGGCAAGCAAGCTCACGGCGCGGGGGCTTGCCTATGTTCTCCAGGCGGTAGGCCGGAAGATCGCCAAACATCACCGGGCCAAGCAGACGCCCCACGGCAGGCAGACGGTGGGGCAGCTCATGGGCCACGGGGCTGCCACCAACAGTATCGAGGTGGAGGCCCCGGCCCTCTTTGACCGGGTAGCCCGGAAATGGAATGTGGACTACGCCTTTTATCAAGTCGCGCCGGATAAGCACCTGCTGTTCTTCAAGGCGGGGCAGGCCGACGCGATCACAGCCTGTTTCTCCGAGTATTCCAAACGGCTGCTAAAGCGCACCAAATCCACAAAAGCCCCCATCCGGGAGCAGATCAAGGAGGCCGCCACAGAAGCGGCCCGCCAGCCCGCCCAAAAGCTGGAACGCACAAAGGAGGCGGTGCATGAGGACAGGTAGTGTCAAAAAATATGTGATACCAAACATCCCCTATTTGTTTGTGCTGTGGGCCTGCCTAAAGCTGGGGACAGCCTACCGGCTGGCCGCTGGCGCGGATTTCCCCCATAAGCTCATGGGCCTGGGGCAGACGGTGGGCCCGGCCTTTGCCAACCTTGCGCCGGGGCTTGATCCCTTTGACTGGCTTGTTGGCATTGTGGGCGCGGTGGGCTTCCGGCTGCTGATCTACTTCAAGAACAAGAACGCAAAGAAATTCCGGCGGGATGAGGAGTTCGGGAGCGCCCGATGGGGCGGGCCTAAAGATATAGCCCCTTTCGTCGATCCAGTCTTTGAAAACAATGTTATCCTCACCGGGACGGAGCTTCTTACCATGAACACCCGCCCCAAAAATCCGGCCAACGCCCGCAACCTCAACGCCTGTGTGATCGGTTCGTCCGGCTCCGGCAAAACCCGGTTCTGGCTCACCCCGCAGCTTCTCCAGGCCAGCGCGAAGAAAAAGGGCGGGTGCAGCTTTGTGGTGGTCGATCCAAAGGGCGGGGTTCTCTCCCAGGTGGGGGCTTTCCTGCAACGGAGGGGCTATCGGATCAAGGTGTTCAATTCCATTGATTTTTCCCAAAGTATGCACTATAACCCCCTGGCGTATATCCGCAACGAGGCTGATATTCTAAAGTTTGTCGATACCCTCATAGCCAACACCAAAGGCGAGGGCAAGGAGGGTGATCCATTTTGGACAAAGGCGGAAACGCTTTTGTACTGCGCCCTTATCGCCTATATCATTTTCGAGGGCCCCGCCGAGGATCGGAATATGAATACCCTGGTGGATATGATCTCCGGCATGGAGGTGAAGGAGGACAACGAAAACTTTATGAACGCGGTGGACTATATGTTCAAGGGGCTGGAAAAGCGCAAGCCGGATTGCTTTGCGGTGAAGCAGTACAAGAAATATAAGCTGGCCAGCGGCAAGACGGCCAAAAGTATTCTGATCTCCTGCGGCTCCCGGCTGGCCCCCTTTGACATCCCCCAGCTTAGGGAGATCATGAGCTATGACGAGCTGGGGCTTGACCGTATCGGAGATCGGAAAACGGCGGTGTTCTTCACCATTTCCGACACCACGCCAACCTACAACTTCCTTGTGGCTCTGGCTTTTTCGCAGATGTTCAACCTGTTGTGCGAGAGGGCCGACAATGTTCATGGGGGCCGCCTGCCCCATCATGTGCGGGTGCTGTGGGACGAGGCGGCCAATACAGGGCAGGTGCCCAACCTGGAAAAGCTGGTGGCCGTTATCCGTTCCCGTGAAATATCGCTGACGCTCTTTTACCAGCAGATGGCGCAGTGCAAGGCCATTTATGACAAGCACGCGGAAACGATCATGGGAAATATGGACAGCGTGGTTTTCCTGGGTGGCAGGGAAAGCTCCACCATCAAGGAGATTTCGGAAAACTGGCTGGGGAAGTCCACCATCTATATGCAGACGGACGGGCGCTCCAAAGGCCAGTCAGAAAGCTACAACCAGAACACCCAGCGGCTTGGCCGGGAGCTGATGACTCCCGCCGAGCTTGCCACCATGCCGGGGGATCGCTGTATTTTACAGCTTCGGGGCCTGCCCCCGTTCTATTCCCCAAAGTACGACTTGAAGCAGCACCCCAACTACAAATATACGGCTGAGGCCGATAAAGTGAAAAACGCCTTTTCCCTCGATCAGCTCATCAACCGCCGCAGGCGGCCTGGGCTGAATGAGGCTTGTGAGGTGTACGAGGCAGACGGGACAGACACAGGGCCCATAGGCGAGGACGAGGACATCCTCAACTATGACGATGTGGATGACCCGGACGCCTATGTATAAATCCCACTTCTGGACAAAGTGTCCAGAGGTCGTAACCTGCCGCCAGAAATGGCGGCTTTTTTCATAGCCGGGGGCTCCCCCGGAGAAATGGAGGCTCTATGCAGTTTTTTTCTTCCGCGATTGATACTTTGCAGACCCTTGTTGTTGCCCTCGGCGCTGGTCTTGGCGTGTGGGGCGTTGTCAATCTGCTGGAGGGCTATGGATCGGATAATCCTGGCTCAAAAAGCCAGGGCATGAAGCAGCTCATGGCGGGCGGCGGCATCATCCTGCTGGGCACCACCTTGATCCCCCTGCTGTCCGGGCTGTTTTAAGGTAACGGCTTATGGATTTTCTCACCGACTGGCTCACAAACTGGCTCAAAGAGCTGCTGATTGGCGGGATCATGGGCAACCTGGAGGGGCTCACCGATTACGTCAACGCCCAGGTCGGGGAGATTGCGGTACAAGTGGGGACTACCCCGGCGGCTTGGAACGCCGGGGTTTTCTCCCTTATACGCCAGCTTTCCGAAACGGTGATCTTGCCGATTGCCGGTCTGGTGCTGACCTTTGTTGCCACCTATGAGCTGATACAGATGCTTTTGGAAAAGAACAATATGCACGAGTTTGATGTGGCGAATATCTATAAATGGATGTTCAAAACGGCTTGTGCCATTCTCATCCTGTCCAACACCTTTAATATCGTTATGGCGGTGTTCGATGTGTCGCAGTCCGTGATCGCCCAGGCGGGCGGGCTCATCCAGGGCTCCACGGACATCACGCCGGATATGATGGCGGAGCTGGAAACCACCCTGGAGGGCATGGACTTGGGGCCGCTTCTCGGCCTGTGGCTCCAATCCTCTATTATCGGTGTGACCATGTGGGCGCTGGGCATTGTCATTTTTGTACTGGTCTATGGCAGGATGTTGGAAATCTATTTGCTGACCAGCTTGGCCCCCATCCCTATGGCTACCCTGGCCCACCGGGAGGTGGGGCAGACGGGCCAGAATTATCTGCGTTCCCTGTTCGCCGTGGGCTTTCAAGGGATGCTCATTCTGGTATGCGTTGCCATCTATGCGGTGCTCGTCCAAGGGATCGTCACCAGCGGAGATCCCATTGGGGCGATTTGGGGCATTGTGGGCTACACAGTTTTGCTCTGCTTTATGCTGTTTAAGACGGGCGGCATCGCCCAGCGCATCTTCGGGGCGCATTGAGAGGAGGCGCTTCAATGGAAAAAACGACATTCGATACCTCTGGACAAAGTGTCCAGAAGTCCCCGGAGGGCCTGTTCCTGCAAGACGGCATCGCGGGGCTGCGCTCTCTGCCCCGTCATTCGGTGGATATGCTTTTGACCGATCCGCCCTATGGCACCACCCGGAACTTTTGGGATGTGCCGCTGCCCCTCCCGGAGCTGTGGGAGGCGGTGAAATGGGCCGTCAAGCCGGAGGGGGCGGTGCTGTTCTTCGCACAGTGCCCCTATGATAAGGTGCTGGGGGCTTCCAACCTCCCCATGCTCCGCTATGAATGGGTGTGGTACAAGAGCCGGTGCACAGGTTTCCTCAACGCGAGGCGGGCCCCGCTGAAAAAGACGGAGAATATTCTGGTGTTCTATCAGAAACTTCCGCTTTATAACCCGCAGTTTGAACAAGGTAAGCCCTACAAGAAAATCGCGGGCAACCGTGGGGACAGCACCAACTACGGAAAGTTCATCCGCTCCGGCAGCGGATCGGAGGACGGCCTGCGCTTTCCCGGAAATGTGCTGGCCTTTCCCACCGTCCAGCGCACCGTCCATCCCACGCAAAAGCCTGTGGCGCTGAGCGAGTATTTCATCAAGACCTATACCCGGCCCGGCGAGGTGGTGGCGGACATCTGCGCTGGCTCTGGCACAACGGCAGTGGCTGCCCTCAACACAGGCCGCCGCTTTATTTGTTTTGAAACTGTCCCGGCCTACTACGCTGCCGCCAGTGAGCGCATCCGTGCGGCGCGGGCAGCGGTGGAGGCTGGGGAGAAAGGAGTTTAACTATCGGACGCTATTCTATCATTTATGCCGATCCCCCCTGGCGCTACACAGCGAAAAAGGTACAGGGGGCGGCGGAAAACCATTACCCCACCATGAGCATATCGGAGCTATGCGCGTTGCCTGTGGCCGACCTTGCGGCCAAGGACAGCGCGCTTTTTTTGTGGGCCACATTCCCGCAGCTCCCGGAGGCCCTGCGGCTGATCCAGGCGTGGGGCTTCACTTATAAAAGCGTGGCTTTCGTCTGGCTCAAACAAAACCGCAAGTCCCCCGGCTGGTTTTACGGCCTGGGCTTTTGGACACGGGGCAACGCGGAGGTCTGCCTGCTGGCGACACGGGGACACCCCAAACGGCAGGCGGCAAATGTCCATCAGTTTATCATTTCCCCTGTTCGGGAGCACAGCCGCAAGCCGGAGGAGGCCCGTGAAAAGATCGTGGCCCTTATGGGCGACTTACCCAGGGTGGAGCTGTTCGCAAGACAGTCCCCGCCCGGCTGGGACGTGTGGGGAAATGAGGTGGAGCCCACGATCCCGGACTTCTGGACAAAGTGTCCAGAGGAGGCAGATCAAAAGGAGGGCTTGTGAGCGGGCTCACTTTGGGGAGCCTGTTTGACGGGATCGGGGTTTTCCCCCTGGCGGCGTCGCGGTGCGACATCCGCCCCCTGTGGGCAAGCGAGATCGAGGCCGCCCCTATCTCTATCACCCGGCGGCACTTCCCGGATATGGCCCACCTGGGGGACATCACCAAACTGGACGGCGGGGCCATCCCTCCCGTCCATGTGCTGACCTTTGGCTCCCCCTGTCAAAATCTTTCACAGATCGGCAGGCGTGAGGGGCTGGACGGCACCAAATCCGGCCTGTTTTTTCACGCCATCCGTATCATTCAAGAAATGAGAAAGGCCACCAATGATCTATATCCAGTTATCTCTGTTTGGGAAAACGTCATGGGAGCGTTTTCTTCAAATGACCGGATGGACTTTAGAGCCGTCCTATCCGCTTTCACAGACACCGAAATTTCAATGCCTGCTTCGGGAAGATGGGCAAACGCCGGAATGGTGCGAGGGGGATGCCCCGATCTCGCATGGCGGCTCCTGGATGCCCAGCATTGGGCAAGGCCCCGGCTGGCCCGACGCCAGCGCGTCTTTCTTGTGGCAGACTTTGGAGGGCGGCGTGCTCCCGAAATATTGTTTAAGCCCCGCCCAATGCTCCCACTTCCTGCGCCTTGCACAGCGGGCGGGCTGCCCGCCCCCGGCGGAGATCGAGGCCCTGTTCTTGAAACAGGGGGGCGCGTACCCGTCACCAGACCCTTTCAAGGGTTCCGTATGCGGGGAGCCGCCAAGGAGGGGGAACAAACAGCGTTCCAAAACAGTTTCGGATTTCCAACTGACCCTTTTCCCACTCTGTTAGCCGGTACGGTGACACCGTTCGCTTTTTGGTACGAGGACGATCCGGCAGGCGGCTGTATTCGTTTCCCTACGGAATTGGAATGTGAGCGGCTGATGGGCTTGCCGGAGGGGTGGACGAAGTACGGGGCTGACGGCAGGGAGATCAGCGCGTCCCAGCGGTACAAGGCCCTGGGCAACGCCATCGCCCTGCCCTGCGCGGAGTATATCATGGCGGGGATCGCGGAGGCCCTGCGTTAAAACTGCCTGGGCTTCTGGACAAAGTGTCCAGAAGTGGCCGGGCCGGAAAGGAGTGATCAAAATTCCCTATGTGAATGTTCCCAACGATCTGTCAAAGGTCAAAACCAAACTTGCCTTTAATCTGACGAAACGCCAGCTTGTGTGCTTCGGGATCGCGGCGGCGGTGGGCGTCCCGTCCTATCTGTTGGCCCGGAGCTCCATCGGCAACACCGGGGCCATGTTCCTTATGATGGCGGTGGCGCTCCCCGCATTTTTGCTGGCTATGTATGAGAAAGACGGGCTCCCGCTGGAAAAGGTGGTGCGAAACATCATCCGGGCCCGTTTCCTGCGGCCTGGGGTGAGGCCCTACCGAACAGAAAACATTTACGCCCCGTTCACCCATCGGGGCGCTGCGGGAAAGGAGGATGCGATTGCAGAAAGCAAAAAATCAAAAGCGCGGCCCCGGAAAGGCCGCTGACCGGAAAGCTGCGTTGTCTGCCCAGCAGACGATCCCTTATCTGGTGATGCACCCGGACGGGGTGTGCCAGCTCCCCGGCGGGCTCTATACAAAGACGGTGGAATATGAGGACATCAACTATTCCGTGGCAAGCACCGAGGATCAGACGGCGATTTTCGGCGGCTGGAGTTCGTTCCTCAATTACTTTGACACCTCTTTGCCGTTCCAGCTCTCCTTTATCAACCGCCGCTCCCGTTCCCGGAACAAATACCGGGTGAACATCCCCCAGGCCCAGGATGACTTCAACAGCGTCCGGGCCGAATTTACCGGGATGCTAAAAAACCAGATTGCCCGGTCAAACAACGGGATCGAGCGGTCAAAATATATCACCTTTGGGCTCCCCGCCGATGGGATCGGGGAGGCCCGGCCCCGGCTGGAGCGTGTGGAGGCCGATGTGACAGGCAATCTCAAACGGCTGGGGGTACCTTCGGAGCCCCTGGACGGGCGGTCACGGCTGGCCCTGCTCCACAGCCAGATGCACCCCGGCAGCCGGGAGCCGTTCCGCTTCTCCTGGCAGGACATTCCCAAAACAGGGCTGGGTACCAAAGACTATATCGCCCCGGACAGCTTCGACTTTAGGCAGTCCCGCCTGTTCCGGGTGGGCCAGTATTGGGGCGCGGCTTCCTATTTGCAGATCATGGCTTCGGAGCTCTCCGATAAGCTCCTGGCGGAAATCCTGGAGCTGGACGCAGAGCTGACCGTGACCATGCACATCCAGACGGTGGATCAGCTCAAGGCCATTAAAACGGTAAAAGGCAAGCTGTCCGACATTGGAAAAATGAAGGTGGAGGAACAGCGCAAGGCGGTGCGGGCCGGGTATGATCCCGACATCCTGCCCCCCGACCTCATTACCTTTTCCAAAGACGCGGCGGAGCTGCTGGCCGACCTGCAATCCCGCAACGAGCGGATGTTTCTGCTGACTTTTACGGTGGTGAACATCGCCCCCACCCGCCAGCGGCTGGAAAATGATATTTTCACGGTGGGCGGCATCGCGCAGAAATACAACTGTGCCCTAAAGCGTCTGGACTGGCAGCAGGAGCAGGGCTTTGTGTCCTCCCTGGCCCTGGGCTATAACGAGGTGGAAATCCAGCGGGGCATGACGACCAGCTCCACGGCGATTTTCATTCCCTTTATGACCAGGGAGCTGCGGATGGCGGGGCCGTCCCTCTACTACGGGATGAACGCCCTTTCCCACAATGTCATCATGGCTGACCGGAAAAAGCTGAAATCGGCCAACGGCCTGTACCTGGGCTCTACCGGATCGGGAAAATCCTTTGCGGCAAAAAGGGAGCTCCTAAACGTGTTCCTCACCATCCCCCAGGACAGAATTTTGATCGTCGATCCAATGGGCGAGTATGCCCCGCTGGTGCGGCGGCTGGGCGGGCAAGTCATTGAGATCGCCCCCGGTTCTCCCAACCATATCAACCCTATGGACATTCGGCTGGATATGGATGAGGACGAGAGCCCGCTTTCAATGAAAGCGGATTTTTTGTTGTCCCTGTGCGAGCTGGTGGTGGGCGGCAAGGATGGTTTACAACCTATCGAAAAGACGGTGATCGACCGCTGTGTGCGGCTCATCTACCGGGATATGGCCCTGGGGATCGGGGACAGCAAGCCGCCCTTGCTCCAGGACTTGTATGAGGAGCTTCTGAAACAGCCGGAGCCGGAGGCCCGGCGGGTGGCAACCGCCCTGGAGCTCTACTGCACCGGCTCCCTCAACCTGTTCAACCACCCGACCAATGTGGACTTGACCGCCCGCGTGGTGTGCATCGTCCTCAAAGGGCTGGGGGAAAACCTGCGGAAGATCGCCATGCACATCACCAACGATTTTGTCACTTCGGCGGTCAACGTGAATTTCCACAACGGCATTTCGACCTGGTGCTACTTTGACGAGTTTCACATTTTGCTCCGGGATGCCCTCACCGCCAGCTACTTTGTGGCCGTGTGGAAGATGCTCCGCAAAAAGGGCTGCGTCCCCAGCGCACTTACGCAGAATGTGAAAGACCTGTTAGCCAGCCGGGAGATCGAGGCCATTTTGGACAACACCGACTTTATGATCCTGTTGGCCCAGGCCCAAAGTGACCGGGCGATCCTGGCAAAGCAGCTCGGCATTTCCGAGCACCAGCTTTCCTATATCACCCACAGCAATTCCGGCGAGGGCCTGCTGTTCTATGGGGATGTGACCATCCCCTTTGTTGACCGTTTCCCCAAAGGGGAGATTTACAACCTGCTCACCACCCGCCCGGAGGATTTGAAGAATGAAGCGAAAACCGAATAGGCCAAAACAAGAGCCAATGGAACGCCCAGGCTCCTGGGAGAGCACCGCCGATCCTGGCGAGGCCGCTGGGGGCGGCTCCCCAGGTGATGCTGGGGCTGCGGACAGCGGCACCTCTGGACAAAATGTCCAGAAGTCAAAATTTCGGCAAAAGAGCCAGCAGGAACAGGCCGCCGCGTCCAAGCTCCGTATGGAAAAGCGCGGGGAAAAGCTGGAGGCGGCCAAAGATAAGCTGGCAAAGCAGAAGCCACCCAAAAAGCCCGGCCCGGTGAGGCGGGTGGGCCGGGCCGCTGGCGGTACGGTTCACGGCTTCGTGCATGGCAAGCTCTTTGAGGTGGAACAGGAGAATGTGGGCACCGAGGGAGCCCACCGTTCCGAGCTGGCGGGTGAAACCGCCCTGCGGCATGGCTCCCGCTTCGTCAAGAAGAAAATCCGGGAACACCCGGCAAAGGCTGTCCAGCGGGCGGAGTCCAAATATATCAAGGCTGCGGCGGATCATCAGTTCCGCGTGGCGGCCCAGGAGCACCCGGAGCTGGAGAAAAATGCCTGGAAACGGTTTTGGCAGAAACGGCAATACCGCAAGCAGGCACGGCAGACCGCCAGGGCTGGGGCGGCAAAGGCGGCAAAACAGACTGCCGCCGCCACGGAAAGAGCCGGAGCCCAGGCGGTGGGCTTCATCAAGCGGCATCCCGTGGGGGTGCTCCTGGCCCTGGCCTGTGTGCTCCTGCTCTTTATCATGCAGTCCTGTTCGTCCTCCCTGGTGATGTTTGGCAACTCCGGCGCGGGGGCCGTGGGCGCTACCACCTATCCATCAAAGGATGAGGACATCCTGGGGGCTGAGGCCGCCTATGCGGATATGGAGGCGGAGCTGCAAAACTACCTGGACACCTACGAAAGCACCCACGACTATGACGAATACCATTTTGACCTGGACGGGATTGAACACGATCCCTATGTGCTCATCTCCATCCTCTCTGTGCTTCACGAGGGGGAATGGACGCTTGCCCAGGTACAGGGCACCCTGGAAATGCTCTTTGACCGCCAATACATTCTCACCGAGGATGTGGTGGTGGAGGTGCGCTACCGGACGGAAACCCGCACAGACAGCGAGGGCAACGATTATGAGGTGGAAGTCCCGTATAACTGGTATATCTGCTATGTGACGCTGGAAAACAAAAACCTTTCCCATCTCCCCCTGGAGCTTATGGGCGAGGAGGAGCTGGCCCGGTATGCCCTCTATATGTCCAGCCTGGGCAACCGGCCCGACCTGTTCCCGGAGTCCGGGTATGTGGACAAATACACGAAACCGCCCGCCGACTACGATGTGCCGGAGGAATATCTGGACGATGAAACCTTTGCGGCTATCTTGGGCGAGGCGGAAAAGTACCTGGGTTATCCCTATGTGTGGGGCGGCAGCTCCCCCGCCACTTCCTTTGACTGCTCCGGCTTCGTATCCTGGGTGATCAATCACTCCGGCTGGGATGTGGGCCGCCTGGGGGCCCAGGGGCTCTACAACATCTGCACCCCCACCAGCGCGCCCCGCCCCGGCGATCTGGTCTTTTTTGAGGGTACCTATGATACAAGCGGCGTTTCCCACTGTGGTATCTATGTGGGGGACGGGATGATGATCCATGCGGGCGATCCCATCAGCTACGCGAATTTGAATACAAGCTACTGGCAGTCCCATTTCTACGCCTACGGGCGTTTACCATGATTGGAGGTACTCTATGGCGGCAAGCAAAAGCCAAAAAATCCAGGCCGAGATCGAAAAGGTCAAGGCCAAAATCAACGAGCAGCAGGCCCGGCTCAAGGAGCTGGAGAAAAACAAGCTGGAGGCGGAAAACAGCGAGATCGTGGACATCGTGCGGGGTCTGAGCATTTCCCTGGAGGAGCTGCCCCTGGTGCTTCAGCAGCTCCGGGAGGGTACTTCTGGACAAAGTGTCCAGAAGTCGGGGCCTATGGAAAAGGAGGAAAATTGAATATGAAACGATGGAAGTCTTTGACGGCGGCGCTTTGCGCCGCTGTTCTTTTATGCGGATTCAGCACCACCGCCTATGCTGGGGGCGGCGAGTATGAGGACTACGGCGATCCCACAATGGAAACCCTGGCCCCGGAGCCGGAGCCTACCATAGAGCCCGGCCAGGGCTTTTCGGAGGAGGGCGGTTTTGTGACCCGCGACCTGCTCTATGACGAAAACACCAACAAGCAGTTTATCACCGTCCAGACCAGCGGCGGGGCTACATTTTATTTCGTCATTGACTACGACAAGCCCGTGGACGAGGAGGGCGAACAGTACGAAACCTATTTTCTGAATGTGGTGGACGAAGCCGACCTGCTGGCCGCAGCCGAGGCCGCTGGCGTGGAACAGGCGGTGTGCTCCTGCTCTGAAAAATGCGAGGTGGGGGCTGTCAATACAGAGTGCGCCGTCTGCTCTGTCAATATGGGAAAATGCGTGGGCGTCGCCCCGGAGCCTGCGGAAACTGAGGAGCCTGCGGAGGAGCCGGAAACAGGCGGCAGCATGGGGAGGCTCCTTCTCATCCTGGCAGTGGCTGGGATCGGCGGCGGGGCCGCGTTCTATTTCAAGGTGATCCGGCCCAAACAGCAGCAGGCCGCCGAGCCGGAGGAGGACTACGGCGAGGAGGACTATGAGGACGACGGCCCGCCCTGGGACGAGGACGAAAACAGCGAGGAGGATGAGGAATGAACTTTACCAATAACCCCTATGAAAAAATGATGAAACAGAAGCCCCGGCCTCTGGCCCCCTCCATCCCCAAAGAGCCCAAAGGCTCCCGTTGCTCCGGGTGCCCCTACTGGCGGGGGATCAGCTGCGTGTCCTGCTACCGGGAGCTTTTGAAAACCCCTGCCGGGAGGTGATGGGGTGGCCCGTGAACTGACCCGCGAGGAAAAAAGGAAAATCCGCGCCCTGGTGGTGAAGTGGTGCGCCAACTATAACAAGGAATATGGATGCCTGCCCCTGGAGTGCGAATGTTATATGTTCGGCAAATGCTGGACGGGGGCCTATTGCCGTTATTTCCGGGAGGCTGTCCTGCCCCTTGATCCGGCGCTGGAGGCGGCGCTCTTGACCGAGGGCCCGCCCCCGGTTTTCAAACCCTGCCCCATCTGCGGCGGGGCTGTCCCCGTGGATGGGCGCATGGCCTACTGCTCCGAGGTTTGCGCCCGGATCGCCCTGCGGCGGCAAAAGCGGGAGTATATGCGGAAAAAGCGGAGGTGATGTGTGGAAAATTAGGCCCCGGAAAACCCGCTGATCACAAGGCTTTCCGGGGCCGGTTTTGGGGTGGGCCGTATGTTTCTTTGGCCTACCCCCGTTTTAGCCAAATGCTTTCCACATCCCCACGCTGTCACTTCTGGACACTTTGTCCAGAGGTGGCGGCCTATTTGATTATGACAAGGAGGCGGTATTCTGGAAGAAAATCAAGGCTATGTGATACGCCACACGATCCTGTTTGACAACAAATGTGGCTTTGTGCTGGGGGAAAACCCCAAGGCTCCAAACCCCTATGTAACATGGCAATTCAACGAGCAGGACGGGCACCGGGACTTCTTTTGGGGCCACTATCACAACGAGCCGGATATGGCAGAACGGGATTTTCACAATCGGGCTGAGGACTATCAGCGGCGCTATCATGTGTTTGAGGTAGAGCAGGCCCCGGACAAGGAAACCTACAAATACTACTCCACCCAGCGGCCCATCGACATCGGCACCTACCCGAACAGCTACTTTAACCGTCCTGTCCACATGGATTTATATTTCACCCGCCTGGAAGTGACGGGTGAGGCGTTCCAGGCGTGTGGTGCCATCACCTATGCCCAGCCGCTGACTGAGCGGGAAATGCAGGATTATGAACTGCGGCCCTCCCGTGAAAATCTGGACATCCGGCGGCAGATGGATGCCCAGGCCCAGGTGGTAGGCAAATGGGAGGACGCCCACCATGTCCCGGAACAAAGGCGGCTGACCTGGTTTTATCCCGACTTTGGCAGCTATGTGGCGAAAGAGTATGTCACCCCGGAGCAGCTTACCGCCCGCGCCCGTGGGGTGGAGCGTCAAGTAGCAGCTAAGGCCCACAAACAGGCGAAAGAAAAACAGCCGATTGCCGAACAAATCAAGGCCGCCCAGCGGGAGGCCCTGGAGCACCGGGAGCCGGAGGCTCCAAAAAAGAAAGCCCCCGATAGGGGCGAGCGTTAGGAGGTATGTGTATGGAAAAACAGAGGGAACAGGATCGGGCCGACCTGGAAATGAAAAGGCTGTGCGGCGTGTTTGGCTCCCCCCAGCCCCCGGAGGAGGAAAAGCCGCTGGACAAGGTAAAGGAGCCGCCCCGCCCCTATCGGAGCCGGGAGCGCGAGGAACGGTGAGCCAGAAAAAGCGCCGCCGCCCTGTCCATCTTCATGTGATGGTGTCCGAGGAGGAGCTGGCGCTGATCCGGGAGCGCATGGCCGAGGCGGGTGTCCGTAACCTGGGGGCCTATGTGCGGAAAATGGCGCTCAACGGCTATGTGCTCCATGTTGACCTTTCGCCCGTCCGGGAGTTGGTATCACTCCAGCGGCGGTGCTCCAACAATCTAAACCAGGTGGCGATCCAGGCGAACACCTACGGCGGCATTTACCCGGAGGAGATCAAGGCCCTCCAGCGGGACTATGAAACCCTGTGGGAGCCGCTGTCCGACCTGCTCAAAAAGCTGTCGGCGGTGGTGGAGCTTTAACCCTTGCCGGGGAGCGCAACGCTCCCCGGCTGCCCCGGCTTCTGGACACTTTGCCCAGAGGTGGGGGCAGCCGGAGTCATCCTTGTTGGCCCCCTCTTACTGAGTTATAATATACATATAGAGGCAAATAGCAAACTTTTGTAGGAGGTATGAACCATGCGTATCATTTTGAAAATCATCGCGGCCCCCTTTGTTCTGGCGCTGATCCTCGCTGTGGCGGTGCTCTCGTTCCTCTCCTGCATCGCAGGGGCGCTCTGCTGGCTGGCGTGTACGGTTTTCGTTCTGCTGGCGGCCTGCGGTTTTTTCGCAGGGCTGCATACCGGGTGTATTGCCATGCTGGTGCTGGCGTTTTTGGTTTCCCCCTTTGGGCTCCCGGCCATCGGGGAGTGGCTGCTGGAGCGCCTGTATGGGGTGAAATACGCTTTGCAGGATTTTATGTTTAGCTGATGACCTCTGGACACTTTGTCCAGAAGTGCCGGGCGGCGGGGATTTTCCCGTCGCCCGCTTTTCGTCTATCTGGAGGAGGTGAGCCTACGGCCACAACACGCTTGATCACCCACCATATCAGCAAGGGGGAAACTGTTGCCCAATCGCTGAAAGACCGTTTCGACTACGGCCAAAACCCGGAGAAAACCCAAGGCGGGGAGCTCATTTCCGCCTATGAGTGCGACCACCGCACAGCCGATGCCGAGTTTCTGCTGGCAAAGGCAAAGTACAAAGCCGTCACGGGCCGGGAGCAGCGGCGGGATGCGGATGTGCTGTGCTATCAGATCCGGCAGTCCTTCCGTCCTGGAGAGATCACCCCGGAGGAGGCAAACCGGGTGGGCTATGAAACGGCTATGCGCTGGACAAAGGGGAAGCACGCCTTTTTCGTTGCCACCCATACAGACCGCCAGCACATCCATAATCACATTTACTACAATTCCACCACCCTGGACTATACCGGGAAATTCCGGGATTTTTTCAGATCGGCGGCAGCCCTGCGGCGGCTCTCTGACCGGGTATGCCTGGAGCATGATCTGTCTGTGATCCAAAACCCGAAGCTCCACAGCAAGGGCCGCTTTCTCCACTACGGCCAATGGATCGGGGAACGCCCGCCCTCGGCCCAGCAGCGGGTGCGGCTGGCTATCGTGGAGGCCCTGGGGAAACAGCCCGCCGACTTTGCGGCGTTCCTGCGGCTCATGGAGGAGTCCGGCTTTGCGGTGAAGCATGGCCGAGGCGGGGTGATCTCATTCCTGGCCCCTGGGCAGGATAAGCCCACCCGCCTGCGCTCGTCCACCCTGGGCCTGGGCTTTGACCCGGAGGACATCCGGGCGGTGATCGCCGGGGAGCGCCCGATCCCGGAGCTGCCAAAGGATGGCCCGCCCCCGCCCCGGCGCGTCGATCTCATCATCGACATTCAAAATCGGCTGGCCCAGGGCAAAGGCCCGGCCTATGAACGGTGGGCGAAGGTCTACAACCTCAAACAGATGGCCGCCGCGCTCCTGTATCTCCGGGAGCATGGGCTGACCGACTATGCGGCGCTGGAGGCCACCACCGAGGCGGCGGTGGATCGCTTTCACACCCTGGCCGGGGAGCTGCGGGACACCGAGGCCGCCCTCTCCCATACTTCCCAGCTCATGGGGGCGGTGGTGCAGTACGCAAAGACGAGGCCCGTGTTTGACGGCTACAAGGCGGCCCGGTATTCTAAAAAATATCTGGCCCAGCACGAGGCGGAGCTTTCTGACTATCGGGCGGCAAAGGCCGCCATGAGTGAGCTTTTGGACGGGGCAAAACTCCCAAAGATGGACGCGCTGAAAAAGCGGCGGCGTGAGCTCTCTGAAAAGAAAAAGGCCCTCTATGCCGAGTACCGCAAAGCCCAGGCGGATATGCGTGAGGCTGTGGCGGTCAAGGGCAACATCGACTTCCTGCGCTGCTATCCAGAAGGGCGGGAAGATAAGGCCCAGGAGCGGTAGCGCCGGGGCCGCAGACAATAAGGACTTCTGGACAAAGTGTCCAGAAGTCCAGCGGGTTTGGGGAGCTCCCCAACAAGCATTTTTGCGGGGCTACCGGCCACGCAAAAATAGCAGGTGTGGGCACACCTGCCCTGCTTGCCGTTTCGTGCAAACCCGAAAAACAGGCGCTTTGGAGCGGATAGTGCAGGGGGCGAACATTCCAAAAAGAATATTGCCATACTTCAAATGTTCTGCTATAATGTCTATAAATAACTTTTCAAAAAGGGGTTGACAAGCAACATGACTTCTGCCATCCTAAAGCAAGCAAGCAAGCAAGCGGAGCGGTGCTATAACTATGTAGCATCGGGCTTTTGTCATGCCCCCAATAATATTGGTATATATAAGCGTTTCTATCAAGGCAGTTTTCTGCGCGGATAGAAACGCTTTTTTGTTTTGAAAACGTCAACTGGAGGAGGATTATGGTATGGACAATTTGCTGGAACAACTTGAACAGTGGAATAAAAACGATGAATTTTCCCGGTGTATTGAAGCCATTGAAGCTATCCCGGAAAAAGAGCGTGGATATAAATTGACCGTATTGCTTGGCCGGGCTTATAGCAATTTGGCAGTATTGGGAGATCACAAGGCGCATGGAGATGATGATGAAGTAGATAAGGAACTTATCCAACACTCCATTGACATTTTGGAAACTGTATGGAAACAGGGAGAAAATGACCCGTACTGGAACGCTCGCATGGGATATGCTCACCTCATGGCAGATGATACGGCGGCTGTTGCTCTTGAATATGGAAAGCGGTGGCTGGAATTAGAGCCGGACAATCCAGAAGCGCAGAAATTGGTGAGCGATTGTGAGGGGTATCTTTCGGAAGAACCAGTCGAAATGTATGACGAGGCCGATTGGGATGCGGTAGAGAAACACATTGAAAAATATTTCGGTCATTATGATTACGTATTTCACGAAAGTGTTTCCACAGGTATTCATTTGGACATCTGCGTTATTCCACCGCGAAAAGATCATAACTATTATACCCTTGTTACATTTGGAATGGGCGCTCATAGAATGAACGTGCCAGAGGAACTAACAGAGAAAAAATTGGAACGGGCAGAGCTTTTAATCAATCTTCCCCCGGATTGGAAATTGTCGGAGGAGGATTGGCAAGAGGAAAAATGGTATTGGCCTATTGATGTTTTGAAATGGATTGCCCGCATACCTGTTAAAGATAGAAATACTTGGCTTGGCTGGGGACATACCATAAGTTCCGGTGAGCCATTTGCGGAAAGTACAAAATTGTGCGGGGCTATGTTATTAAACCCTGGTGTGTTTGGTGAACCCTCATACTTCTGCACTCTCCCCGACGGGGACGAAGTGAATTTTTATCAGCTTATCCCTCTCTACAAGGAAGAAATGGAGTTTAAGTTAGAAAATAGTGTAGATGAACTTATAGATAAATGCCCGGACGAAATCTTGGAGGTCATTAACCCCACGCGCCTTAATGCAATTACAGATGAAGATACGATTGGCTATGATTTAGCGGAAATGGATAATGCGGAAAGTCATCTAAAACGTATCCGGGATTTGCATTTGCCTGTTGATGAACTGGCCGCTTACAACTCTATGGCCGTTTATCTGCGTTGGGCTATGGAACGAGGGCAAATGAGTAATCCGTTTCTTACCCAGTACCGAAATGTGGTAGAAGCAGTTAGGGCGGGGAATGGCCCCGACTTGCGTGTGTTTATCCGGGACAAGCTGGACGGAAAATTGTCCACACAATTTTTTGATCGGGTAGGCTCTGGCTTTGCTCAATGGTATGCCCAGGACAATCGCTCAAACCCCTATGGCTATCTTCGGGACTACCGTGATTGCGCTCTGGCTGTTTTGAAAGACCATACATGGAATAGCATTGAGGAGGAAGAAGCCGCATATTTGCTTTTGCCTTATACCGAGGAAAGCTACCAGGCGATAAGTGCAATTTTGGATAAGCGGTTAAAAGAATTTTTGGAAGCAGAATTTGAAGATGATCCCGAACTGCGTGTTGCACGTGCCGCCGATGGAAAGCCGCCTATCATTCCCGATTGGGACGGTCCCCTATTCTGCTATGCAACTGACCGTATCGCTCAAGAGGGTTATAAAATCAAGGTGGCAGAACGGGTAGCGCCGGAGCGTGAGGAATGGGGCTGGGACACCGGCTGGGGGTTCTTTTCCGATGATGACGATGAAATTGAAGATGACGAAAACGGCGGCTTTTACGATATTCGAGACATTTGCCGCATTGACCCAACCGTAGTGCCCCTGTTGTCCTTGCCTTATGGCACGTGTATGGAGAAAGACGAAACCGGGGAATGGATTGAAATTGAAGATGATGAAACGGAAAGGAGTTAATGACAATGCAGCTTGATAAAATTGAAGATGTTTTATCTGAAAATCTGGGAGAAGGGTATCGAATTGTTAGGGACAATGATGAACTATCTCCAATAATCGAATGGGTTGACTGGGTTAATCAATCGGAAAATGACGAGAATGAAGAAGCTATTCGGGTTGAAGTCCATTTTGAAGATGGCACAGAGGAAACCTTTGAAAAAGGAATTACGCTTCGTCAAATCTGGCATGAAGATGTACTATAAGAACACCCTACGTTGCTTGTTTAGGTGCGGACTTCTGGACACTTTGTCCAGAAGTGGCCCGGTAGATAAAGGAGGATGATATATGGGCGCATGGAATTATGGTGTTTTTGATGATGATACTGCGTATGACGCTTTGACTGACCTTAAAAATTCATTAGACATAATTGCTGATATGGAACGATATTTTGATGAGGTTATACAGGCTGAATATATCGGCTATGATGAAGCTCATTACGCTTTAGTATCAGCGGCCGTTATTGACAGCGTAATAAACAGCTTTGTGTATAGATGTGATGAGGAAGATTATTTTGAGTGGACAAGTTCACAAAAATGTTTTGACTTTTCTCCCCTCAAACAAAAAGCAGTAACGGCTATTGGTGCCATTCTTTCTGATAATTCTGAATTAAGAGAATTGTGGGAAGAAAACGAGGAATTGTATGAAGCATGGAAAGAGGATAAACTTTCAATGCAAAAACGACTGCAACAATAACAAAAAGGAAAGGTGAAAAATCATGGGATTGTTTGGAAACATTTTTAAGCCGCTGCAAGGAAAGCTGACCGCTAAACAAGAAGAAAATATGAAAAAGGTAGCGGAAGTATTTAAGGAAAAGACAGGGAAAGATTATCAGACCGCCGTTGTCTGGAAAATGACAACAAAGAAAAAACTAACGAAAACTGTTCATACATATTACAACTGGCTTATGGGCTATGGCATAGACGATAATAACATTCCTGAAATCGTACTTATTCCCGTAGATCCTAAATGGGATTGGATTGATGAACCTATTTATTGCAAAAAGACTAATTCCGAAATGACGCAGGACAAGAAAACAAGCCTGTTCATCTTAAAGAATGACCAGCTTGAAGATGGCAAAATAGATTTACAGCTTATTAGTTCCGTGGCGATGATGGAAAATTATCTCATGGACGTTAATTATATGTTTGACTATGAAAAATTGAGTGAGTATTGCATGAAATATTGGATGGGTAAGTGATGGAGTTTATAGAAAAGTTTTTAAGTGAGTATTGGCAATATGTAACGCTTGTGATTGGTGCAGGTTTTGTGATATTCGGTTTTATCTGCAACAAAATAAAATTACCAAAATTCTTAACGAGAAATCCAGACGCAAAATATTCGTTCGGGTTGAGAATAGTGTATATATTACTTGGCATCGGCACCGTATTATATTCTCTTTTCTGTATTTTTTCTTGAGGTTAATAGTTGTTTGGGGGCCGCCAACGGAAACGGCATATAAAAAAACCGTTGGATTGGCGGCTGTGTTGTTATGCGCCTCAAATAGGGGCAGAAGTCAAACGGCGGTTTTGAAACTAATCATTTCAAGGCCGCCGCTTTTTTATACCCACGGCGGCAAAGGAGGTACGCCGTGTTTCTTTGCCTTGTCCATGCCCTTAATTTGTCAAAAAAAGCCCAGGCACCGGACCAGGATATTCTGATATTGGTTGCGAAAATTGTTCTAATATAAATAAATTCCTCGCTTTATGCGCTTGTGCGGCCTTGTGCTGTGCAAGCGCATTTTGCTTGCCTTACTTCTGGACAAAGTGTCCAGGGGTACGGGGCGGCTCCCCTGGGTGCCGCTCCCCGCCAGCCCTCCATTTTGTTTCCGATCAACCAACCCACCGAAACAAAATGGAGGACAAGTTATGACTACAATCAATATGAAAGATTTTTATTATTGGTACATAGTGGACGAGCTGGTGGAGGTGCCCGATGAAGTGGCCGAGGTGCTTCTGGCCAGCCGGAGGAATGAAGCGGCCTATCAGCGGCGGCTTACCCGGAACAAGGCGTTTTATTCCCTGGACTGCGATGACGGGATCGAATACTCCGCGTGTCTGCACGAGCCCAGCCCCCAGGAGCTCCTGGATCGGAAAGAAATGTTTTTCCGTCTGTGGAACGCCCTCAACTCCCTGCCGGAAATCCAGGGCCGCCGGGTGGACGCTCACTTGATCCTCGGCAAGAGCTACCGCCAGATTGCCCGCGAGGAGGGCGTGGATAAAAGCGCCGTCCGTTGTTCCGTGGAAAGCGGCATCAAACGGATGAAAAAATATTTAAGAGAAAATTTCTAATTACCATCTCCATTTGCCCCTTTTTTGTCCTGGGTATATGAGAGGAAGTTTTTTCCCTCTCCGTAAAGAGGACGCGGGGGCCCCAGGCCACAGTGCCGGGCCGCCGCCCTCTTTGCGGGGGAGCGCCGCCGCCGAGGATGCTGTCTTATGACGGGGCAAGAAAATGAGCGCGGCGCTCCCCTATATCTTTATGAAAAAGGGGAACGCTCTATGAACTACGATCCAGAATTGGCGGCCCTGCTTTCCCAGCCGTGGAGCGAGGGGGCCTGCCGGGGCTATGTGATCTCTGCGATGGAGCGGTGCGGCTTCAAGCCCGCCGACATTGAACAGGTCATGCTGGAGCTCCACGAGGTTTTTGACTACACCACCCCGGAGGAGGCTGCGGCTTACTACGAGCGGAGCCCCTATTGACTTCTGGACAAAGTGTCCAGAGGTCACACCGTCAAGCGGCCAGCGCCCTATGCGGGTGCTGGCCGTTTCCTTTATCCATACCGTTTTAAGAGGGAGGTATTTTATGCAGGCACAGGTCAAATACGAAAGCGAGATCAAAACTGCCGTTCTTGGGGATCGGACGATCACCGTCAAGAATGTTACCCCCATTTACCCGCCGCAGGAGCGGGATAAGCGAAGCCGTGAGGTCGAGCGGCGGCTGTTTGATGTGTTTGTAAAGTACGCCGGACAGAGGGGGTAGGCCGGAGTCATCCTTGTTGCATGGGGGCATTAGAGGTATAATATAGTTGTAGGTTGGCTCCCATTTATGGAAAGGGAGCTAATTATGGATAACAGAATTGACGCGATTTATGGGCGGCAGTCGATTGACAAAAAGGACAGTATCAGCATTGAAAGTCAGTTTGAATTTTGCCGTTACGAATTGAAAGGCGGTGAGGGCCGGGAGTACAAGGATAAAGGTTACTCCGGCAAGAATATTGAACGCCCGGACTTCCAGCGGCTTTTGCAGGACATCAAGCTGGGGCTCATCAAGCGGGTGATCGTCTACAAGCTGGATCGGATCAGCCGCTCCATTGTGGACTTTGCAAAGCTCATGGAGCTGTTCAAGCAGTACAATGTGGAGTTTGTGTCCTGTACGGAAAAATTTGATACCTCTACCCCAATGGGCAGGGCGATGCTCAATATCTGTATCGTGTTTGCCCAGCTGGAACGGGAAAGCATCCAAATGCGCGTGCAGGACGCTTTTTATTCCCGGTGTACCAAAGGCTACTATATGCGGGGCCGGACGCCATACGGTTTTGATACTGAGCCCATCGTCATGGACGGGATCAAGACAAAGAAGCTGGTGGAAAATGCGGAAATGGATTTTGCCGAGCTGATGTACCAGATGTATGCGGAGCCGAGCAGCTCCTACGGCGATATAACCCGGTACTTTGTCAAAAACTCCATTGATGTCTATGGAAAAGCCCTGCAACGGGCCTTTATCTCGAAACTGCTGAGAAACCCGGTCTATGTCCAGGCCGATATGGACATCTACGAATACTTCAAAGCCCAGGGCGTAAAAATCGAAAGCCCCCCGGAAATGTTCACGGGGGACAATAGCTGCTATCTCTACCAGGGCCGGGAGGGTGAAGAACAAATCCTTGTAATCGCTCCCCACCAGGGGCGCATCCCCTCCAGCCTTTGGCTGACCGTCCAGCGTAAGCTGTCACAAAACACCTCATTCCAGAATGGCCGCAAATGCCACAATACCTGGCTGGCCGGGAAAATCAAGTGCGGACGCTGCGGCTATGCTCTGGTGGGCTTGAGAGCCCAAAACGGCGTTACTTACCTGCGGTGCAAGCAGCGGGCCGATAACGGGAGCTGCGAGGGTGCCGGTACGCTGACGGCGCAAAGCATGGAGTCCTTTGTGTATGGCGAGATGGTGGAGAAAATGCGGAAGTATCACACGCTGAAAGGCGGCAAGGAACCGGGCTATAACCCCAAACTGACCGCCGCCCGTGTTGCCCTGGCAAAGACGGAAAGCGAGATTGAGAAACTTCTGGACACTTTGTCCGGGGCAAACCCGCTGCTCCTGCAATACGCAAACAATAGGATCGAGGAGCTGGACGCAGAACGGCAAAAGCAGTTAAAGCTGGTGGCCGATCTCACCGCTAATTCCGTTTCGGACACGCAAATTGACTGTATCACGAATTACCTCAACGATTGGGAGTCCGTGAGTTTTGACGATAAGCGCAAGGTGGTTGATATTCTCATATCCCACATTGATGCAACCAGTGAGAGCGTTACAATCCACTGGAAAATCTAAAGCCTGTTTCACTTGGCATTATGCCTTTGTAAAAAATAGTTTTCGTTAACAGATGATAAGACGAAAAAGGAATATAGAAAATTTTCTACACAACGTTTAAAGTTTGAAAAAAACATGGATGCGTTAAGCAAGAAAAACTATGAAGAGTTTTCTTATCCGATAACCGTAAGCGCTTACCGGATCACAGCTAACATCGTAATGCAGGCAATCAATGACAGCCCCCTCGGCTGAGAAGGCTCCCGCAATTAATTTGCGGGAGTTTTTCTGTCAGGAAAACAATTTGATGAAACAGTTGCTTTTAAAGTGACGGGCATCTCTGTAGGAACTCCAAATCAGCTCGAAATAATCTGCCGCATGGAGCATCGTTTAAGAGCCTGTGAAACTTTTTCTGTAAAATAACCATCATAAGGTCCTTCTATGATAAAATAAATATCATTAGGAGGGCCTTTTATTATGGCAAGACAAAAGAAACCTGTACACAGAGTACAAATGACCGATGGAAAAAGAAATATCATTCGTCAGCTTCTCGAAGAATACGATATTGAGACTGCTGAAGATATCCAGGATGCTCTTAAAGATATCCTTGGCGGCACCCTCAAGGAAATGATGGAGGCAGAAATGGATGAACATCTCGGATATGAGAAATCCGAGCGTTCTGACAACGACGATTATCGAAACGGCTATAAACGCAAGCAGGTAAACAGTCGGTATGGTTCTATGGAAATCGAAGTACCACAAGATCGAAAGTCCACCTTTGAACCACAGGTTGTCAAAAAGCGTCAGAAGGATATTTCTGACATTGACCAGAAGATTATCTCCATGTATGCCAAAGGAATGACTACACGCCAAATTTCGGAAACGATTGAAGATATCTATGGCTTCGAAACATCTGAGAGTTTTATTTCTGATGTAACAGATAAGATACTTCCGCAGATTGAAGACTGGCAGAATCGACCGCTAGACGACGTGTATCCGATTCTTTACATTGATGCTATCCACTATTCTGTGCGGGACAACGGAGTGATTCGTAAACTTGCAGCCTATGTAATTCTGGGCATTAACACAGAGGGCAAAAAGGAAGTATTGACCATCACGATTGGTGACAATGAAAGTGCGAAATACTGGCTTTCTGTCTTAAATGAACTAAAAAATCGAGGGGTTAAAGATATCCTGATTATCTGTGTAGACGGCCTTACAGGCATTAAAGAAGCGATTTCGGCGGCATTTCCAAAGACAGAATATCAGAGGTGTATTGTCCATCAGGTAAGAAATACGCTGAAATACGTTCCGGATAAAGACAGGAAAGCTTTCGCTACAGATTTAAAAACCATCTATCAGGCTGCTGATGAGCAGAAGGCTCTGGCTGCTTTAGACCGTGTGACAGAAAAATGGAGTCCGAAATATCCGAATTCTATGAAACGCTGGAAGGACAACTGGGATGCCGTTTCTCCAATTTTTAAGTTTTCAACCACTGTCCGGAAGGTCATTTGTACAACAAATGCGATAGAATCACTGAACTCCACATACCGGAAACTGAATCGTCAGAGAAGCGTATTTCCAAGTGATACAGCGCTGTTAAAAGCCTTATATCTGGCCACTTTCGAGGCTACTAAGAAATGGACAACTACCATCCGGGGACTGGGGCCAGGTCTATGGGGAGTTGAGTATCATGTACGAAGGACGACTTCCAGAATAAGTAAAAACATAATCGTTTAATTTGCCGGACAACAATAAATCTCTTTGTTTCCCAGTGTATGACGGATATCCTCTGCTTTCTCTATATATCTTTCCCATACATGCTGTGTTACCAGCTTCACATGATCTTTGCTTTCTGTGCATTTAGATTTCTTGGGACAATTACAGCAAATATATCCACGGTTTTTGTATTCACGATAGCCATCTCGATTTGTTGTGCTATAAGAAAGCACTTGATTTTCAGGGCAAATATAGCAGTCGTAATACTCATCATAAACGTAGTCATGCTTTCTGAAATAGCCTTCTTTTGTCATCGGACGCTTATACGAAAACAATGGTTCAATTCCATCTAATAGCAGCCTTCTGGCAATCGCCGGTGTCCGGTATCCTGCATCTGCAATAATCATAGAAGGATCAAATGCTTTTACCTTTTCATACAGTGCCTTAAAAGTTCTACTGTCATGCTCATTTCCAGGATGAACGCTATATCCTAAAATCCATCCATGCTGATCACATGCGGTTTCGACTGCATATGCGAAAACATGCTTATGTTCCCCTTTTCGAAACCAACCGCTTTCCGAATCAGTTATACTGCTTTTTTGTGTTTTGACACCGGACGGAATTTCTTCTGAAGCTTCTAAATTTTCTGAACCGTTTCCTCCAGATGCTGGTGGCTGGTAATCATTTTTATCTTTCAATGGTTTTTTAGCATGAGCCAGACGGTCCTGCTCGATTTCTTTTTTTAATTCATCTTCATACCAAAGAGCTTGTTCATGAGCGACTCGTTTCCGCATTTTTTTACTGTTAGCGCAAGCTTTTACATGAGTTGAATCAACAAATATCTGGTCAGTATCTACAAGTTTGTATTTCATGCATTCTTCGAGAATCCTGGAAAAAATCTGTTCAAAAAGATTGGTATCTTTAAAACGGCGTGTATAGTTTTTCCCAAATGTAAAAAAATGTGGAACAGGATCCATCATATCCAGTCCCAGAAACCAACGGTATGCAACATTTACTTCAATCTCTTTCATTGTTTGCCGCATGCTTTTTATTCCGTAGAGATACTGAATAAACGGAATTTTTATAAGCATAACGGGATCCATGCTTGGCCGACCGTTGTCAGGGCAGTATTTTTCTTCTACTAAGTCATAAATAAAATTCCAATCAATGGCTTTATCAATCAAACGGAGCATGTGATTCTGTGGCACCATGTCATCCATACAGAACATCAGCATCTGTTCCCTTTTCTTATCTGCATTTTTTGTCATCATAAAAAACACCGCCCTTCTGACATCATTATATCAGAAAAACGGTTCTAACAATAGCAAAACCCCGCAAAAGCGGGGCTTTGTCTACAGTCTATAACTTCTTACGAAGAAGTGTGATTTCATCTTTCAGGTTATCACGTTCCTGAATAAGTGCTTCTTCCCGTTTGTTGGCAGCATCGACAGTTGCCTGAAGCGTTTTTATCATCTGTTTTAGATCGGTGATCATATCTTTCAGCTCACGCAGCTGGAGACCTTTGGAACTGTCTGCCACGGTTTTCCCCTCCTGTTTTTGATACCTTTATTATACCAAAAAGAGCAGGAAAAACCCAGTAAAACAACGTTTCCAACAGACCTGAAAGTTCCGAAAATACAAGGAAAAGCAGCACTTTTATGTGCACTTTTTTAGTCTTGGATCAGGTGGTTTTTATTGCTTTTGGCTGTTCGATATCAATGCCAGACATCAGCCAGTCAAACTCCCTCCATGTGAGATTCCGCACTTCAGATTTATTTCTTGGCCATCGGTAAGAACCCTGGGATGCCGTCAACTTTTTATAGATCAGGACAATCCCATCCGGTTCTTTCAGAATTGCTTTGATTCTGTCGCATTTGCGACCACAGAAAAGGTAAAGTGAATGATCAAGCTCCATGGAAAACTGATCCTGAATAATCGCGCACAAGCCATCAATAGATTTACGCATATCCGTTCTGCCACATACAATGTAAACAGCATCGACGTTTGAAATATCCGCTAACATACAGGATTCCTCAGTGCATTCAGCAACAGATTTAAAAGAGATGGCTGGACAGAATTGCTCATGCGAATCAGTATCCCATTTGTTTCGATTTCAATTGTATATGAATTGTCAAGGTACATAGAACTGTCCATGGGATTTGAAAGCAGTTCTTCCGGAGAATTCTCCGGTTCTATAGCAATCCGGACCACATCCTGTTTACGGGATGTAAGATCCAGAGTACTGGCTTTTTTAATCGGATCTGGTATCTGGCAGGCCTGTTTTCGCAACCTGGTAACTGCATTATAGAAACTGCTGGGAGCAATTCCGTGTTCTGCACACCAGTTCGCATCCGTCATACCACTTTGCCTGCAGGCTGTCACCATTTCCATCCATTCATCCAGGGAACGTTTTGAAGCACGTTTACAACTCATAATAAATCCTCCAAGTAGAGTGAATTTTTACTTTCTACCATAAAAATGGAGTAAAAATCTACTTACAATCATTATGAGGTATTTGGAAGACGATAGCTAGTTACCCAGAATTTAAGCGCTTACGCAGAATCAGATGGAATGGGTGAGAAGAATGAATAATATCAAAGCAAATGCTGAAGAAATAGCATTGAAAGAAATAATATATTTATAATGCAAAAGGAATCTCTGTTCAAATATTTATTGATAATTAATATTTGGATGGAGATTTTTCATGGACAAATAAACAATGTGGAAGTATAATGAGCAAAAAAGAAGGGAGCGATTGTTATAAGAGAAACACCAGAAAGATTCAAATTAGAAGATACAACAATATGGTCTTTTCCTGAAAGGGGAAATTGGGCTACACATTCAGGAAAATACAGAGGGAACTGGTCTCCGTATATTCCTAGAAATATTATTTTGAGGTATTCAAAGAAAAAAGACTGGATACTAGATCAATTCTTAGGCAGTGGCACAACGTTGATTGAAGCAAAGTTATTGGGAAGAAATGCAATTGGCGTTGATATAAATTCTGAGGCTGTCAAATTATCTAACACAAATCTAAATTTTACTTGTCAAGAAAAATCAAAAATATTCACCAAACAAGGAAATGCAAACAATTTATCATTTATAAAAGACGAAAGTATAGATCTTATCTGTACTCACCCACCATATGCAGATATTATACGGTATAGTAAAGAAATACCAGGAGATATTTCTCATTTAAAATATGAGGATTTTTTGCAGGAACTGGAACAGGTTGCAAAAGAATCATATAGGGTACTAAAAAAGCAAGGAATATGTGCATTTATGATTGGTGATATACGGAAAAAAGGCTATGTGCTACCACTGGGCATGAATTCTATGCAAAAATTCGTTGATGCTGGATTTAAACTTAAAGAAATTATTATAAAAGAACAGCATAATTGCAAAGCTACAGAATATTGGAATAATATAGAAAAAACATTTTTAATGTTGGCACATGAATATATATTCGTGTTGGAAAAATAGAGATATTCACAAAGGAGATACGGGACGAGTGTCGAGTATCTCCTTTGTGAAAAATTATCTACCAAGTAAGAAGCAGTTTATCATGAACAACTTCGTTTTGCATGGTTTGACCAGCGTTTTGCAATCGATCAATCATAGAGGTACCACAGTTAACAAAAATTTCTCTTTCAAATAAATCTATAGGTGGTGTGATAGAAATATCTTTTTTGTTGGATTCACGTGTACCATTGATTGATAACATTACATAAACACCTCTGGCTTTGCATTCAGCTATTTTATTGAATAATGTTTCTATATTGAAAGTTTGAGCACCATAAATAATGCTTTGACTATGAGTATAGGGCGGATCACAATAAACTACGTCACCAGGTTGTGCTTTATCCATACATTCTTCAAATGACATAGTTGAAAAAGTCGAGTTTTTTATAAGATCATGCCATAAATCTACTCTTTTTGAAAATGTTTCTGGTTTAATAGGATTATGTGGGCCTTTTGGAGTAGACATATATCCATCAGCTTTCCGGAAACGGATTATTCCGGAGTAGCATGTACGTGATAAAAGACAGAAATCAAGAGCGTTGTGATTGCTATTAAATCTATCTCTAATTTCATTGTATTTGTTATTAGGATCTTTATAATAACTTTCAATTTCCTTTGAATAATAATCTTTTATTTGCTGCGGATCATATTTGACGATATTAAAAATATCAATTAAAAATGGTAAGATATCGCTGGCATATGAATGAGTAAACATAGGTGTGTTGGTTGTGCTGTTTTGGTATAGTAATTGTGACATTACAGCACCGCTCCCCAAAAATGGTTCATAGTAGTTATTAAATTGTTCGGGCATATATGAAATAATAGTTTCGGCAAAGCGTTGCTTATTTCCGATCCACTTTAATAATGCTGGTACTTTTGACATTGCTTAAACCTCACGTGTAACTTATAGTCTGTAGACTCAAAGTCTACAGTGCTATTATAATTTAACTAGTTGGAGGTGTCAAGCAATGCAGGAAGAAATACGTGTCGCTTATGGAAAAGCAGTAAGAGCAATACGACAAGATAAGAAAATATCACAAGAAGAGCTAGGCGATTTATGCGGACTACATAGGACATATATAAGTGACATAGAACTTGGTAAGCGTAATGTTTCTTTGGAAAATATAGATAAAATTGCGCATGCATTGCAAGTGAAGAAGTCGGAATTATTTATTGAGGTGGAGCAATATGAAGGCATTTAAGGAATTTAGAAGAGAAGATAAATCGTTTTGGTTTTTTATACGATTTATTAGCGAAAAATTGGGATATTCTAGAAAAGGAATCGTTTTAACTTATACAGTAGAGCAAATAGAAAAATTGTGCGACAAAGAGAATATTGAAGTTTCTCCGGATAGAATTAACAAAGCTGTCTTATATTGTAATATGAGAGCTGACTTGTTAAATAATACGATTGAGAAAAATTTGATGGATGTTGATGAGGCTAAGCAGATATTTGAAGAAATGAGAAATAGCGGAAAATATAAATGTAAGCTGATTATGAACAAACAACGTAAAGAGATCAAAAAAGTAAATTATTTTACCGCAATTATTACCATGATAGCAGAAGAAATGCTTGGTGGAGATGAGGAATTTAATCCAGATCCAAGAGGGCTTGTGTATCTGTTGAATAATAGAAAGATCATTGGAGCATCTTCAAGAAGGTTTGATGGAGCATATCCTTCGATTTATAATCCTAAGATAGTGTGGGAAATAAAAGAGTATTATTATTCAAAGTCATTTGGAAGTAGAGTTGCAGATGCTGTATATGAAGCAGAACTTGATGGATATGAATTCAACGAAATATACGATAGAACCGGGCAGCAAGTATATCATGTAATGTTTATTGATAGCCATTATACTTTCTGGGGACAAGGGAAATCCTATTTGTGCAGATTTATTGATACGCTTAATATGGGACTTATAGATGAACTTATTGTTGGAAAGGAAGTTTTGACAAGATGGAGAGAAGTTCTTGAAGAATTTGATGAAAAGTCTTGTTAGTATCAAAGTGAGTGTGGAATAAATAGTTTGAATTAAGTGATATATTTATGAATAATTGGAACTATATAAACATAATATATTAAGAAGAGGAAATAGTGAAAATGGATTTGCAGAAACAACTAATGGAGCAAAAAATGAAAGTTGATTTTAATACTTACGATCTTTCGATAAAAGAATTGATTAGTATGGTAAATGACAAATTGATAAATATTGCCCCTGAATATCAAAGACAATTTCGATGGGATAAGGAGAGGCAGTCTAGCTTGATAGAATCAATATTTTTAGGAATTCCTATTCCCAGCTTATTTATGGCTACGAATGCGGATGGAACATGGGAATTGATAGATGGAGTACAGCGTGTGAGTACTATTTTGTGTTTTGCTGGAACAGATGAGGAGCGAGAAAAAATAGGAACTCCCAATTTGAACGAATTGACATTAGAACAATTAAAAAAATTGACAGAATTTAATGGGAAAAGTTTTACCGAGTTACCGATAGACATTCAAACAAAATTTAAATTATCTAATATAAAAGTTACAACGCTGAGTGATAAAAGTGATAAACAAGTTAGGTTTGATTTATTTGAAAGATTGAATAGAGGTGGTGTTACACTTACTGATCAGGAAATTAGAAGTTGTGTTTATAGGGGTGGATTTAATAATTTTATAAAAGAATTATCTAAGAATCAAGATTTTATCGAATGCGTTCATTTAACGGAAAGACAAGAAAATGACGGAACTAGAGAGGAATTGGTTTTAAGATTTTTTGCATATTTGTATGATTTGAAAAGTTTTGTTCATAGTGTAAGAGATTTTTTAAATGATTACATGGAGAAAGCAGATAAAAAATTTAATTACAGCAAAAATGAGAAAATATTCTGTGAAGTATTTAAGACATTGAATATGGCACTGCCAAAAGGAATTAGTAAAGGAAGAAAAAATACGCCATTGAATCTTTATGAGGCTGTTGCAGTGGGAGCTGCTTTAGCATATCTTAAAAACGGAACAATTAATACAGAGGGTGTGGAAGATTGGATAAAAGATAGTGAACTTATAAAGTATACAACAGGAGCTACGAATACAAAAGAACGCGTCATCAAGAGAATTGAATACTGCAAAAATAAATTCGAGGGATAAAGTGTTGTTTGATGAAATAAAAAATGAGCTGACTCGTAAGGTTTGTGAATTGAAGTTATGGTTAGCTAACATTGATGAGAGAAATCAATATTGTAATATTACAAAAGGGTTATATTTTGTATATATGTATGGGATTTACGAAGAAACAATACGCCAGGTGGTATCAACAACAATAGATGAGTTAAATAATGCAGAAGTAAAGCTTGATGAGTGTGTATATGAATTATATTCGTTGATTTTTTCTGATGAATATGATGGAATGTATAATGTAGGTAATGAACATAAATGGGAAAAAAGATGGAAGTTATCAGATAAAATGATAAATAATCCCAAGATTGTTATTTCGCATGATATGATGCCAACAGATGGAAAAAATATAAGATATAAACAATTAAAAAGCATTGCTAATTCATTTGGTATGAAAGAAAATGTATTACCGAGAAATGAAATTGGCGGTTACATACAGGAAATGGTAGATAATCGTAATTATATTGCACATGGAAATAAAACACCTAAAGAGGTGGGAAGAAATTTTACTATTTTAGATTTAAAAAATAGATGTGATTATATGGAGGAAGTGTGCAATTATGTTATTGCGGAATATGAAGCATATATTCAGGAAAGAAAATATTTAAGGAGATAGAATTAAGAATAGGTTGACATGATAACACTATGATAACAAAATCCCAGAAAACCACACGGACACAGTGGAAAATCCGGGTTTTCCCCCATAAATCACACGAAAAATCACCATTTGCACACCGCAATACGCTAGTCTGATATCAGACGGAACTGTTGAGCATTGGAATCTGATGCTGGACAAGAACGATTTTATGATTAAATCCATCGCACTGGAAAGTGAAAAGAAAGCAAATCAAAGCAAATCCGCTTTTCTTTCCAGAATGTCTCACGATATGCGGACTCCGCTTAATGGTATTACAGGGTTACTGAAAATCAATGAGAATCATTTTGACGACATAGATCTGGTAAAAGAAAACCATAAGAAAATGCAGATAGCCGCGGACTATTTATTGTCTCTCATTAATGAAGTGCTTCAGATGAGCAAGATGGAGGAAGGCAGTATCCCGCTGACACAGGAAGTCATAGATTTTGCCGAATTAACAAATGAAATCATAGTCATCATGGAGCAGCGGGCCAGGGACAGAGGAATTCAGATGCAATTCCGGTCAAATAAACAGGGGCCCCAGTATCCATTTCTTTATGGAAGTCCGGTACATTTGCGGCAGATATTTTTAAACATCTATGGCAACTGTATCAAGTATAACCGGCCTGGCGGAACGATCACTACCGTGTCTGGTTATACGGAAGCGGTCGATGGGATCACGACCTATGAATGCACGATTACCGATACAGGGATCGGCATGGGGAAGGAATTCCTGGAACATATCTTCGAGCCTTTTTCTCAGGAAAAGGATGATGCAAGAAGCATGTATCAGGGCGTTGGGCTTGGAATGGCGATCGTCAAGGGCCTGATCGATAAAATGGGTGGAAGTATTGAGATCAAGAGCGAAGAAGGCGTAGGCTCAAGCTTTATCATACGGATCCCTTTCAAAATTGCCTCGGCGCCAATCCGTGTAAAGGAGCAAAAAACAGAAGCAACCATAGAAAACCTGAATTTACTGCTTGCAGAAGACAACGAATTGAACGCAGAGATCGCAGAAACGCTTTTGTCAGATGAAGGAGCAAAGATCACGGTCGTGAAAAATGGCCTGCAGGCAGTGAAAGCCTTTCAGGAAAACCAATGCAATTATTTTGATGCCATTCTTATGGACATCATGATGCCTGTGATGGACGGGCTGACTGCGGCAAAAACCATCCGGGCAGCAGCGCGCGCAGATGCGAAAACAATCCCAATTATTGCCATGACTGCGAATGCCTTCCAGGAAGATCAGGAACAGTGCTATAAAGCGGGAATGAATGCCCATCTGGCTAAGCCGCTGAATATGGAAAAAGTGATAAGAACGATCTATGAGCAGTGCAGCTACAAGTTGAATGGGAGGCAGCAGAATAAAAAAACCTAACCATTAGTTAATGGTTATCCCATAGGATCCACCGTATAATAACAGTACGGTGGATTTTTTGTATGATAGGAAATTGCGTCCTATCATACAAAAACGCTCCGCGAGGATGCGCACTCGGCGCAAAGGCAGATGGTTGCCGAAGCACCCGCGCCTCGGCGCGAGAATGTGCCAAGGCACATTCTTTTTCATTTCGCAAATAGAGGAGGAATGCAGGATGAAAAAATGGAAAAGTAATTTATTTCCCGTAATCACACTGGCGGTGTGTCTTGGACTTGCTGCCTGCGGTGTAGGAAGAAAGCCACTTGAAATCACCGTAGTGAACCGTACTACATATCCTGTGGAAGACATCCGTATCAGAGAAACGGATGGGAAAGACTGGGGAGAGAACCGCCTGGAGACAACACTTGCCCAAGGCGAAAGCATTAAGATCGATCTGGGAAAATATACGGTGGAAGAACTGGACAGAGGTTTTCAGGTTCAGTTTTACGGTGAGGATGAAAAGCCGGTAAATCCGAACTATGACCCTGATACCGCGACAATTTTGGAAAATGGCAGCTTTTTGATTTTTACACCGCCGGATATCAGCGTTCCTGTGTTTGTGGACAGTGCCTATGATGCGGTAGTCTATGACAAAAAAATTATGGAGCTCTATGCTCTGAACGATGATGGTCGTGGGGATCTGATCCCGAGTGAACGTATTCCTGTTTTGATGGGCGGAGCGCTTCCCTTTACCAATATGCAGAACCTTCGAACGGAAAACAATGAGGATGGAACGTACCGCTATGAGGATTTCACGCAAGATGGCCAGATCCTTATAGTAAATACGGCAGAGCCGACCCGGTTTGTCCCGGAGGTGCAGGATCTGGAAGATTATCTGACAGCCTGCGCCCTGTCATTAAGTGATACGGATACCTGTGAACTGCTATCTGCAAAAGCAAATGAGAAATATACTGAGAACCTGACTTATCCGGTTTATATCGTAACGTATACCGCAGGTCAGAACGAGGATACCCGGAAATGGACGGTATTTGCTGTGGATACTGACAGTTATACCTATCTTTACGGGTTCTGTGAGTCTGTGGATACGGAAGAAGATATGGATGAGATTTACCAAACTATTTTTTCGCAGCTGTATCTGAGTGAGGGAGGTTGATGATATGCCCCTTTGGTTGGCAGTGATATGGATGATAGCAGCTATCGCTGGCCTCATAGCGTCACACAAATATCTTCAAAAGAGCAAGCAGGTGCGTAAATTTTGCATCATTGCCTGTGTGTTTCTGGCATTGATCTGCGCGGTTTATATCGGATTGACTCTCCTGCTTGTGAATGCAGTGCAGGATTAAGTGTATTGTGACAGAGAACGCAATGGTAAGGATATGGAACGATCTGAGTACAAATGAGCAGGAAACAGTAATGTCAATGCCGCGTGGACTTCGGAAGCAAAAGAACAGTTCGAGTATATATATCGGCTGTCCTTTTTTTATTTTTATGCGTTAAAGCAGTGAGGTTTTTCTTGTGTACAGTAGGGTGCCATAGTATAATAAAATCAGTTTTTTTGTATACGTTTGACAAGGGAAAGTGCAGATACAAAGAATGTTTTCCTGTTTGTGGAGGACTATTGTAGCCATGTCTGCAAATGCTTTTTAGGATGATGTGGAGCGCAGCAAAAAGGCAGGAATGAATAAATCGCACAGCCATCGACCGTCGGAATTCATCCGGCGGTCATTTTTTATTCTGAATGGTGTGACAGACTTGTCGAATGTCTTTCTTTGACTTTGCATGTGATCTGCTTTATTATACTTGCAAGAAAGTAACTTACGAGTTACTAACTTACGAGTATAATTATTGGAGGTGAACAGATGAGTCAGTTCTATTGCCGTGATATGAACTTCGAAAGCTGAATAAACGGTATGCAGGTGATAAATTTGAGTGCATCGTTATCTATGGAAGACGGCGTATTGGCAAAACAGCATTGATTAATGAGTTTTGTAAGGATAAACCCACCATTTTCTTCTCCACATTGAATACGACGGGAAAAGAAAATCTGGAAGCGCTTTCAAAGTCAATCATGAGTTTTGAAAGGCAGGATAAGGAGTCTGCACCAGAATTCCGGTCTTATGATGCTGCTCTGGATGAGCTGACAGCACTTTCAAAGGAGAAGCGGATTGTTTTTGTTATTGATGAGTATCCGTATCTTGCGAAAGCGAAGCCATCCATTTCAGTAATGCTGCAGCACATCATCGACCACAAATGGGCAGATTCCAAAATGTATCTGATCCTTTGTGGTTCATCTATGAGCTTTATGGAGAGCCAGGTACTTGGCAAGGAAAGTCCGCTGTATGGTAGACATACTGGTCAGTTTAAGATTGAGCCACTGGATTATAAGGAAACAGCGGTGTTTCACCCGGACCTGTTTGCGGAAGATAATTCCCTGATTTATGGAATCACAGGAGGCATTCCACACTATATCAACAAGCTGGATGTAAAAGACAGCGTGGATGAGGCCCTGTTGGATAACTTCTTTGACCGTTCCAGCTATTTGTATGAGGAGCCTGGAAATCTGCTGAAGCAGGAACTCAGAGAACCTGCTATCTATAATGCAATCAGCAAAGCAGTTGCCGAGGGAGCTTCCAGGCTAAGCGATATTAAGATGAAGGTCGGCGAGGAAAATTCTGTCGTATCTAAATATTTGAAAACATTAATTGGCCTTGGAATTGTCAAAAAGGAAACTCCGATCGCAGAAAAACCAGGCAAGAAAACCATCTATCTGCTGGCAGACAACTTCTTCCGTTTCTGGTATCGGTTTGTGCCTGTCAATATGAGTTCCATTGATTCTGGCAGAATTGCAAAAACTTACCATCACGCTGTAAAGCAGCATCTTCCAGATTACATGGGCCTGATATTTGAAAAGATGTGTCGGGATTATCTGCTTTATTATTCCGACAATCTTCCGATTGAATTGAGCGAAATCGGTCAATGGTGGGGCACAGATTCGAAGAAGAAAAAGCAGATACAGATTGATATTGTCGGAACACCTGTTTCGGGTAAGGACTATATCATTGGTTCGTGCAAGTACAGGAACGGGAAAATTGGTGTGGATGAACTCGATCTGATCAGGGATTACGCATCCGTCTTCGGACAGGGCAGCAACTATTACTATTATATCTTTTCGAAAGGCGGTTTTACGGATGGACTTCTTCAGGCACAGGAGCGGGGCGAGGTTAAACTGATAACGCTGGAAGATTTTTACAGCAGCTGAAAAAGCTCATCAAACATTGAAAGAGATCTACAAGGAATACTGTATATGTAGCTGTTGAGTGGCTCAGTAGGTGTGGATACAATTGCTGGGAAGCACAAACAGAAATTAAAATCATACAAGATCATATTATGAGATTAAGAGAGGCAACTACAAACTATTGGAAAGAAAAATTTACACGTTTTGGGAAAGAAATCATATATTTGGAATTCGAATACCCGTGGCAGGAGGGAATGAACCGTCTGTTTGTTTATCAGAGCTAAAGGTGCCAGAAGATTCGCAGCAAGAAGCCGGATACTGAAGGATAGTGTCCGGCTTCTTTTACGAGGTGCGCCTGACGGCGCACCTCGCAGATGGATATAAATTTCTGGGAGAATGTTTTATTTCTCACGGCAATATTCCCGGATCATTTTCAGAAAATCTCTTGCATGCTGCGGCAGATACCGGTTTTTCCGATAGGCGGCGATGGTAGTTGTGAGGGCCGGTCTGTGGCCGACGGAGAAGCAGAGGGCGCGGTTTCCGGTGTACTGGTTTTCATAATGGAAATAGCTCTCCGGGGCGAAGGCAGCGCCGACGCCGTCCATGGCCAGATGGATCGACATGGAGGAGTTTCTCGTGTGGAGAGAGACCGGTGGATTGATGTTGTACTCTTGAAAGAGATCCAGGGAGATGCCACCGGTGTTCTGGTCCGGGTAGAGGAGAATGAAGTTTTCCTCTTTTAATAGGGAAAGATCCAGCCACGGGTAGCGGAAGCCGGGGCGGGTAATGGCTTTTGCGGCGAGAGGATGGTTTTCATGCAGGACCAGAACGATCTCCTCAGAGCGCAGGATCTGGTAGTCCATGGTCTCGGGAAATTCATGGATATTGTAAAGGGTCAGGTCGATGGATGAGGTCTCCAGACTGTTCTCCGCAATGAAATTTACTGCTTCCATGATATTTAAGGTCACATAGGGGTATCGTTTATGAAACGGTGCCAACATCGGTTCGATCAGCGTGCTACCCATCATGATCGGCACGGCGATGTTTAAGCGGCCGCGCTGGCGGTGAGCGATATCGTCGTATTCCTGCATCCACTCATCGCCGCAGGCAACGATCTGTTCGGCGTAGTGGAGGTAGCGTTCACCCATGTAAGTCGGGTAGTAGCGGTTTTCGTGGCGGCTGAACAGCGGAGCGCCGAGACGTTCTTCCAGGTTCTTTAAGTACTTGCTCAGGGACGGCTGGGAGATATAAAGGGATTCGGCGGCTTTGCCGATGCTCTGGTGGCGGGCGATCGCCAGGATATAGCGGGCTTCTTTTAATTCCATACAGGGGCCTCCTCATAGCTTTACTGCATAAAAATTATAGATAATATGTATTTGACGTATAGTATATCACTTTTTATAATGAATGTAAAATATAAGTGCAATTGATGAAAAAACAAATATTTATAAGAAGCACTAATTAAAACTTATCACGCACAGTTGAGAAAGGGGCAAACCAATGAAAAAGAGCAGTGCATGGTGCATGCTGGTTCCGGGACTGGTGATCTTATTTCTGTTCCTGATGATCCCGCTGCTTCGCGTTCTGGTTCCAAGCGTGTTTACGGGGGATTACCCGTTCAGCGCGTACGTGGACTTTTTTAAGGACGAGTATTACAGAAAGATCTTTTTGAGAACCGTGAAGATCGCGGTCATCACCACCTTTGTCTGTATGGTGGGCGGTATCCCGACGGCGTATTTCATCAGCCGCTGTGATAAGAAATGGAGAGGACTGCTTCTCTCTGCGTCGATCTTTCCGATGATGACAAACTCTGTTATCCGAAGCTTTGCATGGATCAATATTCTCGGCAGCAACGGGATCATCAACAAGGCCATGATCGCTATGGGACTGATCGAGAAGCCGATTAAGCTTTTATACACTGACTTTTCTATCATCATTGGTTCTGTCTACCTGTTCCTTCCGTTAATGATCGTAACGGTTGCCGGTGTTATGGAAAATATTGATGATGATATGATGGAGGCGGCACAGAGCCTCGGAGCCTCAAGAACGGAAGCGTTCATGAAAGTCATCTTCCCGATGAGCCTTCCGGGAATCATCGTCGGCGGTATTCTGGTATTTACCGGAACCCTGACCGCGTACACGACGCCGCAGTTATTAGGAGGCAACAGCAACATGGTCATGGCGACCCTGATCTACCAGAGAGCGATGTCCGTCAGTGACTGGACCGGCGCGTCCGTGATCGCCCTCATCATGATCGTTGTAACCCTGGTTGTGATCAAAGGATTTAACGCTCTGGCCGCACGGCTGGACCGCAGAGGTGAAGATTATGCGTAAAAATAAAGTGTTGACCATATGGGCAGCGATCGTATTTGCATTTTTGATGATCCCGTTACTGATCATCACCGTAACGGCATTCGGCGGCGGAAGCGCCATCACATTCCCGATCGAGTCCTTCTCGACGAAATGGTTCGCGAACGTGTTCGCGTTAAAGTCTTTCCGCAGATCATTCCTGACCAGCCTTGAGGTCGCGCTCCTCGCGACATGCATCTCTCTTCTGGTCGGAATCCCGGCGGCTTACGCGCTGGCGAGAGCCGGTTTAAAAGGAAAGCAGTTATTAAAGTCCATCTTCCTTTCCCCGACAATCGTTCCGGGAATTGTAATCGGCTTTATTATGTACCAGTGCCTGATCCTGACACTCAGGATCCCGGTGTTCGCGGGACTTCTCGCAGGCCATTTTATGGTGACACTTCCGTATGTGATCCGCGTAGTCGGTTCTTCGATGGAGCAGTTCGACTTTTCAATCGAGGAGGCGGCGTGGAGCCTCGGATGCCCGAAGGGAGCGGCGTTCTTCAAGGTCGTTCTTCCAAATGTGACCTCCGGAATTTCCTCAGCATTCATGCTGGCGTTCATCAATTCCTTCAACAACATTCCGGTGTCCATGTTCTTATCCGGACCGGGAGTTTCCACATTCCCGTCAACACTGATGAACTATATTGAATACAACTATGATCCGACCGTATCGGCGGTTTCCGTACTTTTAATGGCAGCTACCGTAGTCATCATGGTGATCGTAGACCGCACACTGGGTATCGCAGCCCTGGCGAAATAAGGAGAATATGACCATGGCTTTTATGAGTTTAAATGGAATCGACGTAAGTTACGATAAAAAGAAACAGATCTTAAAGGGGCTGAATCTGGAAGTCGAGGAGGGCGAGCTTGTATCCCTCTTAGGTCCCAGCGGCTGCGGCAAGTCCACGACACTCCGCGTCGTTGCAGGCTTTATCAACCCTCAGGGCGGAACCTTCACATTAGACGGAGAGGACATGACAAAGGTCCCGGTCCACAAGCGCCAGTTCGGCCTGGTATTCCAGAGCTACGCCCTGTTCCCGCACTTAAGTGTTTATGACAATGTAGCGTTCGGGCTCAGAACAAGAAAGATGGACAAGGACCTGATCGACAAGAAGGTCAGGGAGATCCTTGAGGTCTGCGGCCTGACAGAGCTTGCCGACCGTTTCCCGAAACAGATGTCCGGCGGACAGCGCCAGCGAGTTGCCCTCGCGAGAGCACTTGTCATCGAGCCAAAGCTACTGCTCTTAGATGAGCCGTTATCCAATCTTGATGCGAAATTAAGACTTTCCATGCGTGTGGAGATCAAGAGACTTCAGAAGCGCCTTGGAATCACCACATTATTTGTTACACATGATCAGGAGGAATGCTTCTCCATCTCCGACAAGGTGGCTGTTATGAACGGCGGTGTCATCGAGCAGTTTGACACACCGGAGAACATCTATAAGAGACCGGCGACAGAGTTCGTCGCGAGATTCATCGGTTTCGAGAACTTCCTTGAACTTGCGAAAAAGCAGGACGGCGTTTATACAGCACCGGATGGAAGCGAGTTCTTAACTTCCATGGATCTCGATTGCGAGAAATTCGCGGGAACGATCCGCCCGGACGATATCTGTCTGGCAGATGATGTTCAGACGGAGAATGTCTTAATCGGTAAGATCGGTGTCCGCACATTCCTCGGGAAGAGCTACCAGTACGAGGTTGAGACTTCCGCCGGTGTCCTGAAGGTAAATATGGGAACTGACCATGTTTATAAAGAGGGCGAGGAGATCCGGCTGTATCTGCCGAAGGATAAGCTGATTCTCGTGAGAAGATAGGAGACAGAGATCTTAGGGCACAGGTCATGCGCCGAAGGGAGAACCAGAAAGATCGAATCGTTCTCCGGACGGAAAACAATGAAGGGAACCATCGCAGGATGTGGGGGATATGAACGGATAGTTCCGAAACAGACCCATATTCATGCGGGAAAATATGCAACTGCCCATTTGTACAGCTTGTGCGGAAAGCACAGACCTGCCGGACAGTTACAAAACATTATCTCAAAAAGAGAGAAAGAGGAGAAAAACCATGAAAAAAACAGCAGCAGTTGTACTTTGCGCAGCAATGATGCTTACCGCCTGCGGCGGCGCATCCACAACAGAGACCACAGCAGCAGGAAGCCAGGCAGCAGGCTCTGAGGCAGCTTCTTCCGCAGAAGAGACAAAGGCAGCTTCCGGAGACGCACAGAAGCTCGTATTATCCACATACGGCCTCAGCGAAGATATCTCCGAAGAAGAGGTTTACACACCGTTTGAGAACGAGTTCAGCTGTGAAATCGTTACTGAGACAGGCGGCACAAACGACCGTTATACAAAGTTAGCGGCAGACCCGAACTCCACCATCGATGTGATCGAGCTCTCCCAGGCTATGACAGCGAAGGGCACTGACGAGGGACTTTTCGATACGATCGACTTAAGCAAGATCCCGAATGCTGAGAAGTTGATCCCGGCTGCAAAGGAGATTGCAGAGGCAGGACAGGGTGTTCCGTACACCATCAACAGCATCGGTATCATCTACAACCCGGAGCTTACAGGATTTGAACTCACAAGCTTTGATGACCTTTGGGACGAGCGCCTTGCAGGCATGGTTTCCATCCCGGAGATCACAACAACATTCGGACCGGCTATGGTTTACGTTGCAAGCGACCACGCAGGCGTTGACGTAACAACAGACAACGGCGAGGCTGCTTTCAAGGCACTTGCTGACTTAAAGCCGAACCTTGTTAAGACTTACACAAAGTCTTCCGACCTGATCAACATGTTCACATCCGGTGAGGTTGCAGCAGCAGTTGTCGGTGACTTCGGCGTTCCGACGATCGTAGCCGCTAACCCGACACTTGTTTACGTTACACCGGACGGAGCTTACGCTAACTTCAACACCATCAACGTAACAAAGAACTGTGCGAACAAGGAGCTTGCTTACGAGTACATCAACTACCGTATCAGCGAGGAGCTTCAGACAAAGACAGGTAAGGCATTAAACGAGGCACCGACAAACAAGGACGTTACATTCACTGAGGAAGAGTCCAAGGATATGACCTACGGCGACAAGGCTGCAAAAGTTAAGGTTGTTGACTATGCTTTTGTAAACCCGATCTTAAATAACTGGATCGACCAGTGGAACAGAACGATCAACAACTAATAACGAGGAATTTTATATGAGACCCGATTTCATTCTGAAAAATGTCATGGTCTATCAGACCTTCAGACAGTGTTTTGAAAAGCGGGATGTGGCAGTTGCAGGGGAAAAGTTTTATTGCGTTTCCCCTGCAATTTCATATCCGGGAGTACGGGAGATCGACGGAAAAGGCAGATACATGCTGCCTGGTCTCGTGGATATCCATATGCACATCGAGAGCTCGATGACATATCCGGGCGAGTTTTCAAGGATCACGCTTCCATATGGAGTAACAACGGTGGTTGCCGATGCCCACGAGATGGCGAACGTGTTCGGCATGGACGGCATCCGGGCTTTTATGGCGCAGAAGACGAAGCAGGATATCTTCTGGGCGATCCCGTCCAGTGTACCGGCGACAAATGAGAAGTTAGAGACAGCCGGGGCGTCACTTGGTGTAAAGGAAATTTCTGAGATGGCATCCTTAGATGGAGTTCTCTGCCTTGGAGAGATCATGAACTATAAGGATCTCTCAGCAGAAGGCGAGAGCCGGACGCGGGATCTCATCAATGTGTGCCGGAACGCGGGAAAGAATCTCCGAATCGAGGGGCACTGCCCGGGACTTACGGGGGCGGATCTTAACCGCTTTATCTATGAAGGTGTTGATGCGGACCACACCCAGCAGACTCCACAGTCAGTGATGGAGAAGACAGAGCTTGGGATGTTTCTGGAGCTGCAGTTCAAATCCCTGACGCCGGAGGTCGTGAAGACCGTCTGCGACAATGAACTCTATGAGAATGTGGCGCTGGTGACGGATGACACGATGGCAGATAAGCTTCTGACCGGACATCTCAATAAGATTATCGAGACGGCTGTGAAGGCGGGAATGCCGATGGAGAAGGCGATCTACTGCGCGACCTGGACACCGTCGAGACGGATGCATCTGGATGACAGAGGGATGATCGCGCCGGGAAAGATCGCAGACTTTATGCTGCTGGACAGTCTGGATGGGATCGATCCGGTTGTGGTTTATAAGAAGGGCGAGTGTGTGTACTGCAAGGACAAGGAGGCTTACGGTGCGGCAGAAGCTGCGGCGTGCAGTTTCCCGGCTTCTTTCTACCACACGATCAACTGCCGTCCGGCGGAAATCTCCGACTTTGTGTTAAAGGCGGAAGATCCGGAGGCGAAATGGGCGGAAGTCAATGTCATGAAGATCGGCACCTTCGGAACGGCAACCACACCGGTGAAATGCAGAGTCGAGGTGAAGGACGGTGTGCTTGACTGGAAGTCGGCAGGACTTTCCCTTGCAGTCGTTTTCGAGCGGTACGGCAAGAATGGAAATATCGGATATAGTCTCGTGGAAGGAGCACTGACGAAACCGGGCGCTGTGGCCACCACGTGGTCCCACGACAGCCATAACCTGTTTGTCCTGGGAACAGATGAGAACGATATGAAACTGGCCCAGAGGCGCGTCCTAGAGCTCCAGGGGGCATATGTGGTGTTCGCTGAAGGAAGATCCCTGGCAGAGGCGGGACTCACCATCGGCGGCATCGTGTCGGATCAGCCCATCGAGGTTCTCGGACAGGAATTAAAGGAAGTGCGGACGGCGATGGAAGGTCTTGGATATGTGAACAACAACGTAGTCATGTCCATGTCCACGCTTTGCCTTCCGGTGTCACCGAAACTGAAGCTCACGGATCACGGGCTTTTGACGGTGCCGGGGCAGGAACATGTGCCGTTGGTTGAGAAGTACGGGAAGTAGTTTTACGGCCCGCCGCCGGTTTTTCTCCGCGGATAGTGGAAGAACCGGATCAGGTCGAAATTATGAAGGATGAAATTAGAACGATGAAGAAGATTATCAAAAACGGCATTGTTGTGACGATGAACGAGGCAGGTGATGTCTGGGATCATGGTTATGTGATGTTTGAAGATACAAAGATTCTGGCAGCAGGACCGGAGGAAGAGCTTGAGAAGGCGCTTCAGGCGCTTACTGCGCAGGGGATTTTAAAGGCTGGCGAGACCTTCGAGGAGATCGACGCAAAGCGCGCCATCGTGATCCCAGGCCTCGTAAACACCCACTGCCACCTCGGCATGATCCCGTTCCGCGGCCTCGGGGACGATTGTAAGGATCGCCTGCGGGTGTTCCTGCTTCCGATGGAGAATCAGGCCATGGACGCGGAGATGGCCAGGCTTTCCACGCGATACGCCATAGGCGAGCTGCTGCTCTCCGGTGTGACGACAGTGCTTGATATGTACTATTTCGAGGAAGTTGTGGCGAAGGTCATGGACGAGATGGGGATCCGCGGAATCGCCGGTGAGACGGTGATGGAAAAGGATTCCTGCGACAGTAAGAACGCGGATGAGGCCATCGAGCGTGGAATTGCACTGATCGAGGCGTACAAAGATCACCCGCGCGTTTCCGGAGCGATCACGCCCCACGGAACGACGACCTGCAGCCCGGAGACTTTAAAACGGGCATATGAGGAGGACGTGAAGGCGGGAACCGTATTTACGCTCCATGTGGCGGAGATGGACTACGAGATGACCCAGTTGAGGGAACAGTATAATATGACGCCCATCGAGTTTATGGAGCATATCGGAGTCCTCGGACCGAATACGCTGGCGGCCCACAGCATCCGCACGACGGAACATGACGTGGAGATCCTCGCGAAGCACGGAGCGTCCGTGGCCCACTGTATCGCCTCCAACACGAAGGCCGCAAAGGGCGTGGCTCCGGTGTCCCTGATGCATAAGCACGGCATGTCCGTCGGCTTCGGTACCGACGGTCCGGCGAGCGGAAATACGCTGGATCTGTTCATCCAGATGCGGATGTGCGAGAACTTCCACAAAAATGAGCTCCACGATCGCAGCGCGTTCCCGGCAAAGGAGGTCGTTTCCATGGCGACGATTGAGGGAGCAAGAGCGTTAGGACTCGGCGATATCACTGGTTCCATCGAGCCCGGAAAACAGGCGGATCTCGTCCTCGTAGAGACCGACTCCCCAAATATGTTCCCGGTATACGACCCGTATTCGGCTCTTGTGTATAGCGCGATTGCATCGAATGTGAGAGATGTTTATGTTGCGGGTGAGTGCCTCGTAAAAGAAAAGAAGCTTGTCCGTGAGGACTTCGCGAAGATCAGGAATGACCTTCGGGAGAAGATGGAGCGGACAGCGTTTAAGGATATGAAGAATCTGGTGTAGAAGATAGAAAAACGGGGCTGTCGCACTAACGTGCGGCAGCTCATTTCATATTCCCAACACAAAACGCCGAGCTTCGAAAAGCCCGGCGTTCGTGGTATACTGTCTGATGCTGCACGGGCTTCGGTATGGGGAAATCCGAGGACTCTGTTTTACAGATTTTAATAAGCAAGAGCGGACGGTAACGGTCCGAAGGCAGGCTGTACGTCTCTCAGACGTCGATTACGCAGGTAAAAAAATTCGCGTTTCCAGAACAGGAATCGAAATAAAAGCAACGAAAACCGAGGAAAGTGACCGGGTTTTACGGATGCTGGAAATTATCTTTTCCTTAGCGGAAGAACGCAGAGACTGGCTGGAACTCAGAAAAGAAACCAGAAAAAAGAACAAGAAAGAATGGTCGGATGAGTATGATGGCTATATCTGTATTGCAGATCGGGGAGAGATCAAGTCAGACGCCACCTTAAATGCCGCTTTAAAACGGATCTGTGCGGATGCCGGCATTCCAATCGTCACGACTCACAACCTGCGGCATATTGCGGCAACTATGATGTTTGAATACGGTACGCGTAATCAGGACCATCCGGAAGAAATCCTGTTGCATGTTTCAGAATATCTTGGACATGCCAATATTGGAACTACATTTGATGTCTATACTGCTTATATGGAAGCGGAATCCAGAATCGATATTATCGCAAGAGGGCCTATTGTGGAGTGGAAGTTTCGCGATAGCATAACATCGGATCATGGGAAATATGTCATCCGTTTTTCGCTTACATTTTCTGACGGAACCGTTCTCCCAAAGCAGATAGGCAGCTTCGAGACACAAAGAGACGCGCAGGACAAAAAGAATGAAATCATAGGACAACTGGCAAGAAAGGAATACATCGCAAGTCAGATTCTGGCAGAAAATTTTTATGATTACTGGCTGAATGAACATATGGTAAAGGTACGGAAGATTAAATACGGCACCTTTGTGTGTTACCGGAACATCATACAAAATTATATTTTGCCCATAATAAAAGGGAGGACGATGGATGTAGTAACCAATGATGACCTCTTAAAGATTCTGGATTCCATGACGCCAGGGCTTTTATCACCGGCTTACGGAGTCTTCGGCTCTTCTTTCAAGTATGCCAAAAAACACGTTCTGATTAACAAAAATCCTGCTACAAGCGCAATTTCCATAAAGCGAAAGCAGGTATCCAAAAAAGAAGCGAATGAAAGAGCCGCAGCTGCAAAAGGTGGACCCAGTCGCCGGAGGCAGAAGGGAAGGATGCAGGCGAGGTGACAATCTGGCATCGGGCGGATGGCACTGCCTATAACCGCCGGTCCTATAAGGATGATTTCAATTCCATGAAAAAACTTTACGGTCTCCCGGATGATTTTCACTGGCACGATCTGCGTCATGTATACGCAACATTGATGGTCCATTACCAGGTCAATATCAAAGAACTGGCCATCGCACTCGGACATTCCAGCGGAATTTTCACGATGCAACACTATGTTGTTCCGAGCCAAAAAGTTTGTGAAGACGTTCCAGAATTTGAGGAAATTTTCCTGAATGCCATGCCGGTAAAACTGGAAAATAATGAGATCGTTCTGAAGGAAACCCTGATTTTTGAGGTTCCTGGATTTGACGAATATTCGGAAAACTTGATAAAAAGTTCGACGATAGAAGCTCGAAAAATTGATTTCGGGAAAGAATCTATTGCGGAAACACGCGAAATACCGTATAATAATGCGGTCTGATCTGTACATTTAGAGCGGATTTATCCGTAAAATAACGGAAAATCCGAATTGTGCGTATTTCAGAAACAATTTTTTTTGTCGTAAGAGCGAAAAACATTATGTAAACTATCCGTGAGAAAAAGACACTTGACAAGAATTTGTGTTTTTACGCTTACGGAGAAAATCAGAGAAAAAGAACTAAAAAACAGCGATGAACCCATCGCTAAAAACGTGAGAAATGTAGGTAAAATAAGGATTTATGAGAAAGTTAGCGTTAAGTGATGAAATTTTATTAACCGTTCAACAACCCGCCAGATACATCGGTGGGGAAGTAAACTGTGTCATGAAAAATCCGTCCCTTGTGGACATTCGGTTTGCCATGTGCTTCCCGGACGTATACGAGATCGGCATGTCCCACCTTGGCATGCAAATCCTGTACGCGATGTTTAACAAGCGGGACGATGTGTGGTGTGAGCGTCTGTTCTCTCCGTGGACAGACTTAGACAAGGTGATGCGGGAGCAGCATATCCCGCTGTTCGCGCTGGAATCCCAGGATCCGGTGAAGAATTTTGATTTCCTGGGCTTTACGATCCAGTATGAGATGTGTTACACCAACATCCTGCAGGTGCTGGATTTAAGCGGCATCCCGCTGCATGCGGCTGACCGTACGGAGGAAGATCCGGTCGTGATCGGTGGTGGTCCGTGTGCCTATAACCCGGAGCCGCTTGCCGTATTCTTTGACATGTTCTATATCGGCGAGGGCGAGACCCAGTACGATGCACTGTTTGATCTCTACAAAGAAAACAAGAAAAATGGCGGCAACAGAAGAGATTTCCTGGAGGCAGCAGCCAAACTTCCAGGCATCTACGTGCCGATGTTTTACGATGTAGCTTACAACCAGGACGGCACCATTGCGTCCTTCACCCCGAATAAAGAGGGCATTCCGGCTACCATTACCAAGGAACTGGTTATGGACATGAACGATGTCCCGTATCTGGAAAATCCGGTAGTTCCGTACCTGAAGGTAACCCAGGACCGCGTGGTTCTGGAGATTCAGCGCGGCTGCATCCGCGGCTGTCGTTTCTGCCAGGCAGGCAATATCTACCGTCCGCTGCGTGAACGCAGTCTGGAGTTCTTAAAGGATCATGCATACAAGATGTTAAAGAGCACCGGCCATGAGGAGATTTCCTTAAGCTCCTTAAGTTCCAGTGACTATACCCATTTAAAAGAGATCGTAAACTTCCTGATCGAGGAGTTCCAGGGCAAGGGCGTGAACATTTCCCTGCCGTCTTTGCGTATCGATGCGTTCTCCCTGGATGTCATGAGCAAGGTCCAGGATATCAAGAAGAGCAGCCTGACCTTCGCGCCGGAGGCCGGTACCCAGCGTATGCGTGACGTCATCAATAAGGGACTGACGGAGGAGATCATCTTAAAGGGTGCCGCTGAGGCATTCCACGGCGGCTGGAACCGTGTAAAGCTGTACTTTATGCTGGGACTTCCGACCGAGACCAGAGAGGATATGGAGGGCATTGCCCTGCTGTCTGAGAAGGTTGCAGAGCTCTACTACGACGAAATCCCGAAAGAGCAGCGCAACGGCAAGGTTCAGGTTGTTGCCAGCTCTTCCTTCTTTGTTCCGAAGCCATTTACCCCGTTCCAGTGGGCGCAGATGTGCACCAAGGAGGAGTTTTTGGAGCGCGCTTACATCGTAAAAGATAAGTTCAAGGAGATGTTAAACCGCAAGAGCTTAAAATATAACTACCATGAGGCTGACCTGACGGTCCTTGAGGGTGTTCTGGCCCGCGGAGACCGCCGTGTGGCAAGCGTTGTGGAAGAGGTTTACAAAAACGGCGCCATGTTCGATTCCTGGGGTGAGTATTTCAAAAACGACACCTGGATGCAGGCCTTCGAGACCTGCGGCATAGACCCGGATTTCTATACCGTAAGAGAGCGCAGCTTAGATGAAATCTTCCCGTGGGATTTCATCGATGCAGGCGTGACCAAGGAGTTCTTAAAGCGCGAGTGGCTGACTGCCATCAGCGAGAAGGTGACTCCGAACTGCCGTCAGCAGTGTTCCGGCTGCGGCGCGAGAAAATTTGGAGGAGGTGTCTGCTTTGAAGATGAGAATTAAATTTGCTAAGGAAGGCACCATGAAATTCATCGGTCATCTGGATATCATGCGTTATTTCCAGAAGGTGATGCGCCGTGCCGATGTCGATATCCGCTACAGTGAGGGCTTCAGCCCGCACCAGATCATGTCGTTTGCGGCTCCGCTCGGCGTGGGACTGGAGAGCCGTGGCGAGTATGTCGATATCGAAGTGCTGAGCACTGATTCTTCCAAAGAAATGCTGCGCCGCATCAATGAAAATATGGTAGAGGGCATGGAAGCGCTTTCTTACCGGGCACTTCCGGATGATGCAGGCAATGCCATGTCCTTAGTGGCGGCAGCCGACTACGAAGTCCGTTTCCGGGAAGGTTATGAGCCAAAAGATCTGGAGGCATTCTTCGCAGGAATCCCGGAATTCCTGAAAAAAGAAGAGATCCTGTTTTTAAAGAAGACCAAAAAGGGTGAGAAAGAAATCAATATCCGCCCGCAGATCTACCAGATGGAAGCCCGTCCGGAGCATAAGATCTTTTTACAAATTGCGACCGGAAGTGCTGCAAACTTAAAGCCGGATGCCGTGCTTCGCGCTTACGCAGAAAGCCGCGGCGAGACGCTGGGCGAGTTTGCGCTTATGGTTACCCGTTTGGAAGTATACGCAAATAAGGGAAGCGAAGAAAAGCATGACTTCGTGACCCTGGAATCATTTGGTGAAGACATTGAATAAGCTGATCGTAACCCGGTGGCATGACCGCGTCCTGACAGCTCTGGTTTCCGGCAAGGAGACTCTGGAGCTTGGACTGGAGGATGCATCATCCATTCTGGGTAATATTTATGTTGGAAAAGTCCAAAAGGTCGTAAAAAATTTAAACTCCGCTTTCGTGGATTTCTCTGATGGACGTACTGGCTACTACAGTCTGACTGACAATAAGGTCACGCTATTTGCCGACGGCCGGCACCGGAAACTGAAGGAAGGCGATGAGATCATCGTGCAGGTGGCAAAGGATGCGGTGAAAACAAAGGATCCCGTGCTGTCCGGGAACTTAAATTTTTCCGGAAAATATGCAGTCCTGACTGCCGGAAAGCGTGTGATCGGCTTTTCTTCCAAAATCGATGACCGGGAGTGGAAAGAACGCATGCGTCCGCAGATTGAGCAGCTTCTGGACGGCAAAAGCACCGGCGTCATCATCCGCACAAATGCATATGGACAGGAAACAAAGCTCCTTCGGGAGCTTTCCGCGTTACTGGAGCAGTTTGACCGTGTCATGAACCTTGCGCAGTACCGGACCTGTTACAGCCTTCTTTATGAAGCGGAGCCGGATTACTTAAAAGCGCTGCGCAACTGTCCAAACGGAAGTCTGGAGGAGGTTGTGACGGACCAGCCGGATCTTTTTGCACGTTTGCAGGAATATTTCCGCATTTCAGATCTCTCAGAGACAACCGGACTGCGCTTTTATGAGGATAAACTTTTAAGTCTTGCGAAATTATATTCGCTGGAATATGCATTAGAACAATCTTGTCAGAAAAGGGTATGGCTAAAGTCTGGCGGATACCTTATAATAGAGTGCACAGAGGCCATGGTCGTCATCGACGTGAACACCGGAAAATATTCCGGCAAGAAGAATCTCGCTGATACCATTCGCCTGATCAACTTAGAAGCAGCACAGGAAGTTGCACACCAGCTGAGACTCCGCAATCTGTCCGGCATCATCATGGTCGATTTTATCGATATGGATACGGAAGAGGATAAGGCACTTCTCATGGACACCTTAAAAGCTGCCGTGCGGCCGGATCCGGTCAAAACGACCGTTGTTGACATGACACCGCTCAACCTGGTGGAAATGACACGAAAGAAAGAAAAGAAACCCCTGTGGGAACAGATCGCCCAGATTTCAAAATAGGGTATAACGACCAACAGAGGATAGGAAAAGGGGATGCAGCATGAAGATTATCATTGTAGGCTGCGGTAAGGTCGGACTGACCCTGACCGAACAGCTAAATAATGAGGGACATGATATCACCGTGATCGACAAGGACGGCGCCAAGCTCCGCTCTGTGACCGATAACATCGATGTGATGGGAGTAGAGGGGAACGGTGCGATTTACCAGGTGCAGATGGAGGCCGGAATCAAAGAAACAGACCTTCTGATCGCAACCACCAACTCAGATGAGCTGAATATGCTCTGCTGCCTGATCGCAAAAAAAGCCGGCAACTGCCACACCATTGCGAGAATCCGTAATCCGGAGTACGCGAACGAAGTACAGTATATCCGGGAGGAGTTGAACCTGTCCATGGCGATCAACCCGGAGCTGGCAGCAGCTACCGAGATTTCCAGACTGTTAAAATTCCCGTCTGTCATTAAGATCGACGCATTTGCAAAGGGCCGCGTGGAGCTGATGAAATTTATCATTCCAGATAACTCTGTGCTTGACAATATGCAGGTATACGAGGTTGGACCGCGTCTTCACTGCAGCATCCTGATCTGTGCAGTAGAGCGCGGAAACGATGTCATCATCCCTGGCGGAAGCTTCTGCCTGCAGAAGGGCGATAAAATATCCTTTGTGGCATCCGGATCTCAGGCAACCGAGTTTTTCCGCCAGGTCGGACTTTCCAATAATACGATCAAAACCGCCATGCTGGTGGGCGGCGGCAAGATTTCTTACTACCTCGCCAAGATGCTGGAAGACACTTGCATTAAGGTTAAGATCATCGAGCAGGATCTGACCCGCTGCCATGAACTGAGTGAGCTTTTGCCAAAGGCCATGATCATTCACGGAGACGGTTCCGACCAGCAGCTTTTAATGGAAGAGGGCATTACCCAGACCGAATCCTTTGCGGCACTGACCGGATTCGATGAAGAAAACATCATGCTTTCCCTTTACGCGGCAAGCGTTTCCAAGGCAAAGCTGGTCACCAAGATTAACCGCATCGCGTTTGAAAATATCATCCAGCAGATGAACCTCGGAAGCATCATCTATCCGAAGATGATCACGGCAGACGGCATCATCCGTTATGTCCGTGCGATGCAGAACTCCATGGGAAGCAATGTGGAAACCCTGTATAAGATCGTTGCGAACAAAGCCGAGGCGCTGGAGTTCCGCGTGGAAAAAGGCGCGCCGCTCATCGGCATTCCGCTGGAAAAGCTGTCCTTTAAAGATAACCTTCTGATCGCCTGCATCAACCGCGGCGGACAGATCATCACCCCGCGTGGTAAAGATACGATTGAGCCGGGCGATACCGTCATCGTGGTCACGACCCATTCGGGCCTGAAGGATCTGAAGGATGTCTTAAGATAAGAGGGATGCATCATGAATATTGGAATTGTATTTTATTTTTTAGGCTGGGTCCTTGGAATTGAAGGAATCCTGATGATCCTGCCATGCGTGGTGGCATTAGTCTATCAGGAGCCGAGTGGATTCTATTTTCTGGGTGTCGCTCTGTTTTGCGGGATCTGTGGCTGGTTTTTGGCGCATAAAAAATTAAAAAGTACTGTTTTTTACGCCAAAGAAGGCTTTGTGGCAGTTTCCTTAAGCTGGATCGTATTAAGTTTCTTTGGCGCATTGCCGTTTTTCTTAAGCCGGGAGATCCCGTTGTTCGAGGATGCACTGTTTGAAGTCATTTCCGGGTTTACGACCACCGGAGCCAGCGTGCTTCCGGATGTGGAAACCTTAAGCAAATGTATGCTGATATGGCGCAGCTTCACCCACTGGATCGGCGGTATGGGCGTTCTGGTCTTTATCCTGGCAGTCCTCCCGCTTGCCGGGGGCTACAACATTCATATCATGAGGGCAGAGAGCCCTGGACCGTCTGTCGGAAAGCTGGTTCCGCGCGTGCGCACGACCGCAAAGATCTTATATCTGATCTACTTTTTCATTACTGTCGTCCAGATTGTCCTGCTGCTTTTCAGTGGCATGCCGTTATTTGATTCTATGGCGATGAGCTTTGGTACGGCAGGAACCGGCGGTTTCGGTATTGTCAACAGCAGCTGTGGAGACTATACGTCGCTGCAGCAGTGGATCTTTACCATTTTCATGATCCTGTTTGGCGTAAACTTTAATGTATATTACCTGTTTTTGATCCGGAAACCGAAGGATGCACTACACTGCGAAGAAATGCGTGGGTATCTTGGGATCATCCTGGTCAGCACACTTCTCATCACATGGAATATCCGTGGTATGTTCCCGGATATCCTGACGGCGTTAAAGCATGCAGCCTTCCAGGTTGGATCTATCATCACCACAACTGGTTATTCCACAACCGATTTTGACTTATGGCCGGGCTTTTCCAAAACAATCCTGGTATGTCTGATGTTTGTGGGTGCCTGTGCCGGAAGTACCGGCGGCGGTATTAAGGTTTCCCGTATCGCCATTGCCGTGAAGACCGTAAACAAAGAGCTGTCTTCCCTGATCCACCCGCGGAACGTCAAGGTATTGAAATATGAAGGAAAGCCGATCGAGCATAATGTGCTGCGTTCCATTAACACGTATCTGGTGGCTTATATTTTAATCTTTACCGTGTCCCTGCTTCTGATCAGCCTGGACAATTTCGACATGACTACCAACTTTACGGCGGTAGCAGCGACCTTGAATAACATTGGTCCGGGACTTTCAAAAGTGGGTCCGACCTGCAACTTCGGGATTTTTAATCCGTTTAACAAATATATCCTGATGTTTGACATGCTGGCTGGACGTCTGGAACTGTTCCCAATGCTGCTTTTGTTTTCCCCGCGTACGTGGGTGAGAGAGTAGAGAAAAAAGTTTTAAAAAAGATAAAATTAAGATTGACATTGATAACATTTCATGCTAATATACATGAGTATGTGCCGCACAGCGAGGTTTGAAAGTTCCGAGTCCATCGGATCCGGACACCGAAACTGGCGAGTAATGATAATAGGAGGTGCCATATGTACGCGATTATTGCAACAGGTGGTAAGCAGTACAAAGTAGCAGAAGGCGATATCATTAAGGTTGAAAAGCTTGGTGTAAACGCTGGCGAAACCGTTACGTTTGACCAGGTTCTTGCAGTTAACAACGGAGAGTTATCCATCGGATGCCCGACCGTAGCAGGTGCAACTGTTACCGGAACCGTAGTTAAAGAGGCAAAAGCAAAAAAGGTGATCGTTTATAAGTACAAGAGAAAAACTGGCTATCATAAGAAAAATGGTCACAGACAGCTCTTTACCGAGATCAAGATCGACAAGATCAATGCTTAATTAATCATGATTAACGTAACCGTATCTGTTGATTCCGAACATCGTTATCATGGGATTTCTTTTCTGGGTCATGCAGGCCTTGCCGATGACTATCAGGAAGGACAGGAGCTGGTTTGTGCAGCTGTGTCTGCCCTGACCCTCAACATGGCAAACTCTGTGGAACACTTCACGGAAGACCAGTTTGAGGCAGATGAGGACGAGCAGTCCGGGATGTTCCGTTTCCGCTTTACCGGAACGATTAGTCCGGAAGCAGCACTCCTTATGAATTCTCTGGTCCTTGGTTTAGAGGACATTGAGGAAACATACGGAGAACCGTATATAAAAATTCGATTTGAGGAGGTGTAAGAGATGTTTAAAATGAACCTTCAGTTATTCGCTCATAAAAAAGGTGTAGGTTCTACCAAGAACGGTAGAGATTCTGAGTCCAAGAGACTTGGCGCTAAAAGAGCAGATGGTCAGTTCGTATTAGCTGGTAACATTCTTTACAGACAGCGCGGTACCAAGATCCATCCGGGTCTGAACGTAGGTCGCGGCGGCGATGATACTTTATTCGCAACTGTAGACGGCGTTGTAAGATTTGAGAGAAAGGGCAGAGACAAAAAGCAGGTTTCTGTATACCCGAGAACAATCAACGAATAATGACACTGACAGGGCTTCATACTGATTGCTGGTATGAAGCCTTTTTTTGCCAGAGACATCATAAACGTATCCCATACGTTTGCTGATACACAGGAAAGGATTTAGGTGAATCCATGTTTGCAGATAATGCAAAGATTTTTATTAAATCAGGAAAAGGCGGAGACGGCCATGTAAGCTTCCGCAAAGAATTGTTTGTGCCGGCAGGCGGTCCTGACGGCGGTGATGGAGGAAAAGGCGGAGACATCATTTTTGAGGTGGATCCGGGTTTAAATACATTGACAGATTTTCGTCACGTTCGGAAATATGTGGCACGAGATGGAGAACAAGGCGGCAAGAAGCGGTGCCACGGTGCCAACGCAGAAAACCTGGTGATCAAGGTTCCGGAAGGAACGGTCATTAAGGATTTTGAGACTGGCAAAGTCATCGCGGATATGTCCGGTGAAAATAAACGGGAGACCATTTTACGGGGCGGTAAAGGTGGTCTTGGCAACATGAACTTTGCAACCCCGACCATGCAGGCTCCGAAATATGCACAGCCAGGTCAGCAGGGCCACGAGCTCTGGGTTCAGCTGGAGCTGAAGGTCATTGCAGACGTTGGACTGGTTGGTTTCCCAAACGTAGGAAAGTCCACCCTTCTTTCCCGCGTGTCCAATGCAAAACCGAAAATTGCAAATTATCATTTTACGACCTTAAACCCGCATCTGGGTGTGGTTGACTTAGACGGCGGAGCCGGTTTTGTTATGGCAGATATTCCGGGGCTGATCGAGGGCGCTTCCCAGGGAATCGGTCTTGGTCATGACTTCTTACGCCACATCGAACGCTGCCGCGTTCTGGTTCATGTGGTAGATGCCGCAGGTACCGAGGGGCGTGACCCGATCGCGGACATCCACGCGATCAACGCAGAGCTGGAAGCATACAATCCGGATCTGTTAAAGCGCCCTATGGTCATTGCAGCCAACAAGATTGATGCCGTTTACTCAGAAGATGAGGATCCGGTAGAGATCTTGAAACAGGAGTTTGAACCGGAAGGCATCAAGGTATTCCCGATTTCCGCAGTCAGCGGTAAGGGCGTAAAAGAGCTGTTATACGCGGTTTACGAGCTGCTTAAGACCGTAAACCTTGATCCGGTCATCTTTGAGAAAGAATTCGAGATTGAGTACGCCGGCGACCGCAACCTGCCGTACACCGTAGAGCAGAACGAGGACGGTGAGTTTGTGGTAGAGGGACCTCGTATCGAGAAGATGCTGGGTTATACCAACCTGGAATCCGAGAAGGGCTTCCAGTTCTTCCAGAAGTTCTTAAAGGAAAATGGTATTTTAGACGAACTTGAAGCTGCAGGCATCAAAGAGGGCGACACTGTCCGTATGTATGGCCTTGCATTTGATTATTATAAATAACAGGAGATAAAACATGACAAGTAAGCAGAGATCCTATTTAAAGGGACTGGCTATGACGATGGATCCGATCTTTCAGATCGGCAAGTCCAGTGTAACTCCGGAGCTGACTGCAGCAATCGCAGAAGCACTGGAAGCACGGGAGCTGATCAAGATCACCGTATTAAAGAACTGCCTGGACGATGGACGTTCCATCGCAGAAGTTCTGGCTGAGCGCACTCGTTCCGAGGTCGTTCAGGTGATCGGCAAAAAGATCGTTCTTTACAAGCCGGCAAAAGACGAGGCAAAGCGCAAGATCGTTCTGCCTTAATAAAGGAAAGTCATAATTGTACAGGCAGCGCATTGCATTGCTTGTACAGTTACAAAACATTGATTTATAGCCCACAGGAACAAACCATATGATCTGCTCCTGTGGGTTCGTAATATCATAGAAATAACATTGTTTGCGAAGGGAGTGACTGTGATTGGCTAAGATCGGAATTATGGGTGGAACCTTTGATCCCATCCACAATGCGCACCTGATGCTTGGCAGACAGGCTTTAAAAGAATATCACCTCGATGAGGTCTGGTTTATGCCTTCCCACAATCCCCCGCACAAAACAGATCATCGTGTAACCGGTACAAAAGACCGGTGTGAAATGGTAAAGCTGGCTATCGCAGGAGAACCGTGTTTTCGTTTTTCCGATTTCGAGATTACACGTTCAGGCAATACCTACACGGCCCAGACCTTAAAGCTTTTAAAAGAAGCTTATCCGGAGCATACCTTTTTCTTTATCCTGGGCGCAGATTCCTTGTATCATATCGAAAGCTGGTATCATCCGGAGGAAGTCATGCGCCAGGTTACAATCCTGGCTGCCGGGCGGGAATGCGAAGATGCTCCCTGTACGTTAGAAGAGCAGGCTGCGTACCTGATCAAGAAATACAGAGCCGCAATTTTTCTTTTACACAGCGATACCATGGAGGTTTCTTCCCAGGAACTGCGAGAGCGTGAAATGAACGGAGGCGGAATCCATAATCAGGTTCCGGAAAACGTAGAACGCTATATTGAAGAACACGGTTTATACCAGAATCCTGAGAAGCTCTGACTATAAGGAGGAGGAAATACCTATGATAACAGAACAGATCATTACACTGCGCAAACAGCTGAAATCAAAGCTGGACCCGATGCGCTACGAACATTCCGTAAGTGTATCCTTTACCTGCACCGCGCTTGCCATGCGCTATGGCTATGACATCAGGAAAGCGGAGCTTGCCGGGCTGATGCATGACTGCGCCAAGCGTTTTACAGACAGCGAGCTGATCCAGAAATGTCAGAAGCATAATGTCCCGCTGACGGAGGCAGAAATCAAGGCTCCGGCCGTGATCCACGCAAAATATGGCGCATTTCTGGCAGAAAATAAATATGGCATTCACGATGCAGAGATCATCTCTGCCATTGCATGTCATACGACCGGAAAGCCGGATATGACAACACTGGACAAAATCCTCTATATCGCGGACTATATCGAGCCGCGCAGGGATAAAGCCGATAACCTTCCACAAATCCGCTATCTGGCCTTTCAGGATCTGGATCAGACCATGTATGAGATTTTAAAAGGAACCCTGGATTACCTCAATAAAAAGGGAAGCAGCATTGACCCGATGACGATGCAGGCATACCAGTATTTTGAAAGCATTATGGAACAAAAGAAACAAACAGAAACCGTGTAAGGAAAAGCCATGTCAGGCTGCTATAAAGCGAAAGCTGCGATTTCTGTGCATGAATGGAGTTATAGATTAAACAAAACAAAGAAGGAGAACATGAATGAGTCAGGCAAATGAAATGGTAAAACTGGCGATCACCGCCCTCGAAGATAAAAAGGGTGAAGATATCCGCGTGATCGATATCCGCGAAGTCTCCGTACTGGCAGACTACTTCCTCATTGCAAGTGGTTCCAACGGAAACCAGGTACAGGCTATGGCCGACAACGTAGAAGAGGAGCTTGGAAAAGCCGGATATCCATGCAAGCAGGTAGAGGGCTACCAGAGTGCTAACTGGATCCTGATGGACTACGGTGACATCATTGTGCATGTCTTTGATAAGGAAGACCGCTTGTTCTATGATCTGGAACGTATTTGGAGAGACGGGAAGATCATGGATGCGAAGGAATTTGCGGAATGAATTTTTGTTTAATTCCTTTTATTTCTGAAACAAGGAACGGAAAGAATCGGCCACTCCGGCTCCAGCCCATGCAGCCAAAACAATACAATTTCCATATGGAAGGAAGACATCATCTGCATTTATCAGAGACTAAGGTACGGATACTGTTACCGTGATACCTGGTCGATCGACCAATGGTTCCTTACGGTTGTTCCGAACATGATCCATGATATTCGTGTCAACAGCCATGGTTATCCTGGCTCCTTTGAAGGTCCGGAAGAAGAGAATATCCGGAAGTGAGAACGTATTCTGAGAAATATGATGAGTGATGTGCCGGAATATGCGGAGATTTCGGAAAGGTGGCTGGCGGCTGAGGGAGAACTGCGTGAGTACCGGAACCGGTGCCTGAAGCAGGGGATGGAGCTTATGACAAAATATTTTTGGAACCTCTGGGATTGATCAGCAGGAACGGGCAAAAAGAAAGCGGCGGGGAGTCGAAGGAGGATTCCCTGCCGCTTCTGTCGTTCGCTTTCTGCTTCTTCCGGTTGTATGCCTTGCCGTTCGGCATGGTCCGCGTTGCCGGGTTCAAGATGCCCCAGGTGGAACGCTGGCCGGAATGGTATGTTTTTTGTGCTTTCTTACTCTGTTTGCTGATCGGGATAAATGATTTCTTCATGCGGCACCTCGATTCTGTTCCAGTGTTTCCATGATGTTATTGCAGAATTCTGTGTAATCGTTGTGTCCGAAAAGCAACATCTTGTTGCACAGCAATTCCATGGATTTCTCAAATTCCGCCGTGTCTTTCTTTCTGACTTTGCAGAGAATGATGCGGTACGGGGAATCGTCCCGTGAGAATTCGTTTCCGAACCGCACGGAAACATGGTTCTGTGCGAACAGGGAATCCGCAAGGTAGTCTTTATGGTCAATGTACATATACTGGACGGACATGATGGACAGACCGTCCAGTCTCAGGAAATTTTTCATGGGATCCTCCTTTGTGATAGCTGTATGTAAGGAAAAGGCTGCGGAATTTCCATTCCGCAGCCGTGGTGCCTGAAACCGTACCCCGGCACCGGCGTGATCGCTCACGGGTTTTCTACAGGGGATCATTTACCATTGATATTTGCTGAATTAGCGTACCATGAACCGAAAGATACAATGGATAAAAAATAACAAAACAATCCATGTCACTGAACGTTAACAATCCCATCTGCATTTTTAAAGACCCTGTACGGAAAATTCTTTAAATGTCCGCTTCAAACAGGAACGTCTGATTGTACCGGTCAAGAGCAATCTGCATTTCCATGATTTCGCCGGAAATGCGTTCGTAATCCTGTTTTACCAGTTCCGGATCGTAATTGGTATAGCGATACTCAGGAACGGCATTCCTGGAGCTGAATGCATGGGAAGATTCCCTCATTTTCGGCAGGCATTTCCGCATGGCGTCCAGAGTCGCTTTGCGGGAGTTGAGCTGTGCCATTCTTACCAGAATGCTGTCAACGCTCATTTGCGTATCGCCTACCAGGATCTTTGCTGTTGCGTTGGCCAGGTTCAGGGCGTGCTTGATAATAACGGTTTTTTGATCAATCTCTTTCAACGTCTCGGAAACGGCGGAGTAGTCATATTCCGGGATGACCGGTTCCTCGCCGACGGCAGCAACGTATGTACGGGATGCCACCTCTTTGGCTTCCCAGTAGGACTTTTCGTCCGACAGGCTTTTGAGCAGTTTATTGGCATAAGCCGAAGTCATTTTCATGATGTATTCGCCTCCTTCGCATCAATTCCTTATAACACGATTATAAGGCGAGAGAGGGAAGATGTCATTGAACCGCTGGTTTAAAGCGACCCAAAAACGAGAAATATCCCCGTCAATGACGAGGATATTTTCAATGCTGGTATGTAACAGTCTGCTGAGAATGATAAAGTTGTCCAGGCTCGGCAGGGATTTCCCGGCAATCCATTTGTAGATTGCCTGTGGGTTTTCAAAGCCGAATGCTCCCTGGATCTCGCGGATCGTGTAGTTCTGCTCTGAAAGCAGCTGCTTGATCCGCTTCCCGGTTTCCACGGGTTGGATTGACAAATACATCGGTTCCATTTGCATCCCTCCATGATTCTGTACCATCCCGAAACACTTGTTTCCATTCTATCACGGCTGTGGTAGATTGAACAGCGAAATTTTATTTCTGTAGGCGAAATCTGGATACTTCTTCGTGATCTAGTTTATCGAGTGTCCCATCATTACCAGATTCTATGCTGGTTTCCTTCGACAGAAAACAAATTTCCGCAACACGATTTCCGTTTCTGAATTCCGTAAGATGAAGGGACCATCCGGTAAGTTCGTTGATCTGATTCAATGCCGGAATGATCATGTCTTTTTTTAACAGCTTATACGGATAGTCTGGGTTTCCGGTCAGGCGTTTTGCCATGTCCTTTTGGGAAAGCGGATCAGGGTCGGGCGGGAGTGACATCAAAAAGAAATATAAAATTACAGTTGAAGTCGATCGCAAGGCAGACAGATGATGTAAATTAATATACAAGGTAAATTTTGAACATTTTTTCCTTGTTTGGATGTGTTTGCATAAAGAAACCTGCGGTAAGGATTGGACTTGGAATCATAGCTGTTTTGGGCCTAATGCTTGCAGTTCTGATCGGTAGCGTTACCTATACGACAAAATATCGGGTTAATTCCGTTGACTCGTCCACCTCTCAAGATGGGAAGTATGAATTACTGTTTCAACAGATAGGAGATCCAGACTGGCTATTTGGATATACACATGCCAGACTGGTTCTTAAAGATGAATTAGGAACGATTGCAAAGTATTCTTTTGATGTAAGAAATGATGGCGCTTCTGTTCATTCCGATTCATGGCAGGTTATCTGGAAAGAAGATAGCGTGGAGGCTGTGATTAGTGGAAAAGAGCAGAATGATGAACAGTACATTCTATATTTTGATAGAAAATGTCTAGTTCTCTGCCTGTTATGATAAAAAATCCCGTCTGATATACTTTTCATTCTGCACACAATAATATACCTGTCATTTAACAGTTAATCTGCCCAGATTAACTGTCTGAGTGGTGCCATCTCCTCCATCCATACGCCGTTTTCCCTGTCATAAAACTTTGTATCTGAATTTACTGCAAATGGGATGCCTGCCGCCTCCAGAGAGTCACACATGAAAGCCGCAAATTCCATTTGCTCATTCAGGGTATAATCATTTTCATCGTTATAATTTCCAGGCATCCAGGCTCCCACCCAGGTCGGTACCCCTGTTTCCTCCTGCCAGCGCAGCGCATATCCGATTTTTTCCTGGATAAGCTGCCGCTCACCCTCCGTCCCTGAAGTCCAGAGATTCATAGATTTCAACTGTATCAAAGGCGGCATCACCCAGAAAGGTCTTCGGCTCGATCAAAGGGTGCTTTTTGGAAATGTACATGTGATACTCTGTAAAATTCTTAGGTATGAATCTCTTTTTAATGGTTGTTTTTTCAAAATGGAAAAATATGAAATAGATGGTACTGATATTACGGCTGAAATGAGAGAAAACATGCTATCATACCATGATGGAAAAAGAGTATATACAATATTCAGTCAACCAGCCAATGATATGGTCTACAAAAGAGGATTTTGTACATGGGAGAGGTACAATAAAAGAGCATTGCAAATTCAAAAAATTAAGAATAAAGATGAAATGAATATTAGTATAGAGTGGAATCACGAACAATGACAAGCATGGACACAGAGCATTTACTTATATTGGCAATGTGACAGATATTGGATATATGTTTGGTGAGTGCACGAAACTTAGCAATGTATCCGCTGTTAATGATTGGGATATCGCAAATGTTATGATATAAAACGAATAGGCACCTGGTACAACGGCACATTCACCCCAACCACCTAATCAATGCATACAACTCACACAGAAAGCACAGACTCACCGCAGCATGTGCTTTCTTAAATAAAGTAGAAAATCGGACGACTGTGCTTGTACGACTTATTTAAGATAGAGTTTTAGTTTCTTAACAAGGAGATGGGCCATAGTTCCGGGAGCAGAATCAGACGGACGTCTGCCAACATTGATTTTTTCTAATTTCTCTGCATTTGCAATGGCAGCATCCATATATGGAAACAGGATTGCATACGTTTGACCAGACCGCATGGAAGATTGTATCTTCCGTTGATTCCGCTTTACACAGATCAGCCGTTTTGTCGATATGTTCCGCCGGAAAATCATCGGTATCGAAAACAACCCAGACATGTTTGTAGCCGTTGGCGGAGGTTGAAGCGAGCTGTTTGGCTCTTCAAGAACGCCGAAGCGTGGTCCAGGATCGAATCAATTATAGCGTATGTAAAGTAAAAGGTAATGGATCAGAAATGGTTCATTGCCTTATATGCAGGCTTCTATAGCCGTAATCCTTTAATATCTTTAATACGTGATAGGATCGTATTGCAGCTGCAGCTGATAACGCCGGGAAGTGTATCAATGACTGTGTGCAGGAAGTGTTCCATTTCATCACTTGATGAAGCAACGGCATGTACATGCAGCTTGTCTCTTCCTGTGACACGGTAAATCTGCGTAACGGTATCATTATTATGTAATATATCTGTCACCTGCGACAGATGGTCTGGTTTTGTTTCGATTTCAAAATAGCATGAAACAGCACCGCTGATCTTTTGAGGGTTTATTATAGTTGTATATTCTTCAATTATGCCTTTTTTCTCCAGAGCCTGAATCCGGGCTTTTACTGCCACTCTGGAAATACCGGTTTCTTTACCAATATCAGAGTAAGAAATACGTGCATTTTCTATAAGCAACTGGATGATCTTCTGATCCAGTTCATCTAAACCGTTCAGGTACATAAGTTTCCCCCTGTAAAATAATATCCTCCGGATAGTAATTTTCCTTAAATATCATATCATTTATGTTGCTGAAAGTAAACTCTGGCTTGACTTAGCAGCTGTAACTACATATAATTATTTCGAAACGTAATTTAAAACTTGCATTTTGAATACAAGGAATCAATTCTGGTGAAGAAAAGAATAAGTGAAATTATAAAGGCTGTGGAGGAATATGATAATGTCAAAAGATGAATATTTGATCGCAGAAACGCCTCTTAAAGCGTTGACGGTTTTTGCAATGCCGATGATTTTGGGCAGTTTTTTTCAGCAAATATACAATATGGCTGACTCTATCATCGTCGGCCAATTTGTTGGCTCCTCTGCACTTGCAGCTATCGGGGCCTGCGCAGCGCTGACCAATGTTTTCATTTGTGTGGCACTGGGAGCAGGTGTCGGTGCCGGTGTGCTCGTGAGCCGCTATTTCGGTGCCAGGGAGTATGGAAAAATGAAGACCATCGTGTCAACATCCTTGTTTAGCTTTTTAATTCTAAGCATAGTCCTTGGTGTTTTTGGCTTTTGCTTTTCCCACTCGATGATGCGGGTATTACAAACCCCTGGCGATATACTGAATGATGCAGTGTTATATCTACGGGTCTATTTTGTGGGCTTTCCGTTTCTGTTTATGTATAATATTCTTTCCAACATGTTCACTTCCATTGGTGAATCAAAAATCCCACTGGGACTCTTGGTATTCTCGTCAATCTTAAATATTTTTATGGATCTTTGGATGGTGGCCGGACTTGGTCTCGGTGTGTTTGGTGCAGCCCTTGCGACTCTTATAGCACAGGGGATTTCTGCGGTGTGTTCACTTTTTCTTTTCCTTAGCCGGATGCGTCGATATAAAAGTCGCTTTGATTGGTTTAACAGGCAGGAGTTATATTCCATGCTTCAAATTGCTGTACCTTCGGTTCTTCAGCAGTCTACAGTGTCCATCGGTATGATGATCGTACAGGCTGTTGTAAATCCTTTCGGTACACAGGCACTTGCGGGGTATGCGGCGACGATGCGGGTAGAGAATGTTTTTTCATTGATTTTTGTATCCATTGGCAATGCGGTTTCCCCATATGTTTCCCAGAATCTTGGTGCAAAGAAAATTGAACGGATCAAAAAAGGATATCACGCTGCACTGGTGTTAGATGTATGTTTTGCAGTTCTTGCTTTTATAGTCATTGAAACATTGCATACTCAGATTTCCTCGCTATTCCTTGGCAAAGATGGAACTGCCCTGGCTTATCAGGTATCCGAGGGTTATATGAGATGGCTCGGTTACTTCTTCATCTTTATGGGAATCAAAATGGCAACCGATGGGGTTCTGCGTGGTCTTGGAATCATGCGCCCGTTCCTTATTGCAAATATGGTGAACCTGGCGATCCGCCTGTCGGTTGCGTTGATTTGTGCACCGCGTTTTGGTATTGTATTTGTCTGGCTTGCTGTACCAGCAGGTTGGTTTGCAAACTTTTTAATATCCTATGTGGCTCTTCGGAGAGCATGGCCGACTGATAAAGAGGTGCAATCCCGATAGCCTAAAGTAATTTAAAAGGAATAGATGAATGAAATATTGGCGAAGATTTGTATTCTGGAATCTTCTCTTGCGTTTATTTCATTCAGTAAAATTTTAACCTGAATTATTCACGGCAAATCCGTGAGTGTGGCTGAAAGCCACATAGTTACTATATTTTAATTGAATATTGCTTTTCACTTATCAAGTAAATGAAAAAAGAGCATCCATTTGTGGTAAAATTGATGATGCTCTATGAATAATTCAGGTTAAATATAATTTTGTAAATAAATGGTTTGGTGTTATCATGGAGATGACATATTTAGGGTAATCACAGCAAGCATCCTGACTTTTTTGAGGATTTTATCTTATTCCACCGTTACGGACTTCGCTAAGTTTCTCGGCTGGTCCACATCCAGGTTCTTTCCAAGAGAAGCGTAGTACGCGATCAGCTGCAGTACGACCGCGATCGGGAATACCGTAAAGTGGTCATCCACATCTGGAATGCGGATCAAAATATCTGCCAGATTCTCATCTACCACGGAAGATTCCTTCGTGAGCAGGATCACAAATGCCCCACGGGCCTTTACCTCGCGGATATTGGAAATGGTCTTTGCAAACACATGTTCCTGTGTTGCAATGGCAATGACCGGAACCTGGTCGGAGATCAAAGCGATCGTTCCGTGCTTCAGTTCTCCTGCTGCATAAGCCTCCGCATGGATGTAGGAGATTTCCTTTAGCTTCAGTGCGCCCTCCAAGGAAAACGCATAGTCCAGTCCGCGTCCGATAAAGAACGCATCCGGCTTCGGAATGATATGGGAGACTACAGCCTTGATCTCTTCTTCCTGTGCGATCATGGTTTCCATAGCCGGAATCACATCCAGAAGATCAGCAAGGAAATCCATGGCTTGGTTTTCCGTAAATTTTCCACGTACCAGGGCCATGCGGCATCCGATCATATAAAGTGCGGCAAGCTGTACGGAGTAAGCCTTGGTGCTTGCCACAGCAATTTCCGGACCGGCATGCGTATATAAAACATAGTCACTTTCCCGCGCAATGGTAGAACCCTTTACATTTACGATTGCAAGGGTTTTCGCGCCATAGTCATGTGCCAGACGAAGCGCAGCCAGCGTGTCAATCGTTTCACCGGACTGGGAGATGATCAAGACCAGGGTGCGCTCATCAATCAACGGCTGTTCATATCGAAATTCTGAAGCAATGGTTACGGTAACCGGAATTCGGAGAATCGGTTCGATCAGGGCACGCGCCACCATGCCGGTATGCATGGCCGTTCCGCACGCTACAATGTGGATCTGATCGCAATTCTGGAACAGTTCATCCGGGATCCCATCATCTGAAAAGTCAGGAAGCCCTTTGCTGATACGCGGCATGATCGTGTTTTTCATTGCCTCCGGCTGTTCATGGATCTCTTTCATCATGAAATGCGGGTATCCGTTCTTCATGGCTGCATCCATGTTCCAGTTTACGGTCAGGATTTCCGGATAAACCTTAGAAAAGATATCATCCAGATTGTAAACATGCACTTTATACGGAGTCAGGCGTACAATCTTATCTTCCGGGACTACAAAGTACTGATTGCTGTACGGGATCAGCGCGGTAAGATCGGAAGCGATCAGTGCACCGGCCGGAGTGTAAGATGCTACCAGAGGACTTACCTTTCGGATCGCATACACAGAGCCAGGCTGATCATCAAACATGATGCAGAAGCCATAAGAACCCTCCAGCAGATCCTGCAGTTTCCGGATTGCCAGAAGCGGATCCCCATCGTAAAGGGCGTCGAGCACGCGTGCAGCCACTTCACTGTCTGTCTGGGAAACAAGCTTGCCATCCAGATGGAAGCGTTCGGTCAGTTCATGGTAATTTTCAATAATTCCATTGTGGATCAAAGTTACCTTGCCCGCACGATGTGGGTGCGCATTTGCATCGGTTACTCCGCCATGGGTAGCCCAGCGGGTATGACCGATTCCGCTGTGAGCGGTTCCATGCACATGTTCTTTGCAGTACTCCCGCAAATTTTTCACTTTTCCGACCTTTTTTGCGATACAGATACTGGTATCCTCCATACAGAGTCCGATTCCGGCGCTGTCATAACCGCGGTATTCCAGACCGCTGAGCCCGTCTAAGAGGATCTTTGCTGCGTCTAAAGGTCCTGAATATCCAATAATTCCACACATAATATCAAAAAATTCCTTTCTGTTCTGTTGTCATGGTGCCAAAATAAATGGTTTCTTTTTCACGGATTCCATACACGATTCGGATCGTTTCGGAAAAATGCGTACAAAAAGAAGACCCTCCGGTTATCCTGTGTTTGTTTTGCAGTTGCCCGCATATTTCACAGAATACACACGCCCGGAGAAGCATGGGAGAGTACCCGCCGAATGTTCGATTATCTCTCCACCTCGTTAACCTGCCAGCCAGCCTTATGCCTAAGGCTTTCACGTGCGGCGTTCAGGTGCATGGCGCTTAGCTTTGCTATTGGATTGTCGTTCCTCCTCAAAACGAAATCGCGTCTATTATAGACCAGAATGGTATTTTCGTCAACGAAATACCATTTCTTCATGAAATATTAAAGTTTCCACTCTGTATTTCCGAAAACTTCTGTGTTAAAATACGATGTTGTATTATTATATGAAACCAAAGAAAAACGAGATCATAAACATGAAACGACATTTACATTCTGAGCAGATCGGGAAACTTCTGATGGATTCCATGATCCGCTATAAAAACAAATGGGCCGCCGCCGGTATGGCGCTGGTTCTTGGTGCCGGAAGCATTGGTATTTCTTTTCTATATCATCCAGCCGTGGACGAGATGCCCACCGAACAGGAAACGGAGGAAGAAACGACTGCTGCAGCATCTTTAGCTGCAACACCAGAGACCGAAACCGAGACCGTCTGGATTCCCACTCTGGATGAGTTAAATCTGGCTCACTACTTTCCAGAAGGGGAAGACACCACCGATATCACCAAAAGTCTTGCCGGACAGGTATTCCACGAACTGATGACGCGTGACGCAAACTGGTCCAGCGCCCTCTACAGTTATTCCGATGTCACACCGGCTGATATGGCAGCGAAGCTTGGACTTCCCAGGGAACGGATCCTTGGCAAATATAATCCGGAAGATTCGCAGCATAAAAAAGAAGATCCATCTACCTGGACCATCGGCAGCTTCCGCAATGTGCGGATCCAGGCAGTGGATGGAGAGGGTCATACGATTTCTCCTTATTCCGATGTTCCACAGATCATGGCTATGGCCAACGTCTATACCTATTATCATAATCCGGAAGACAGCGCCGCCTTTCTTTCCTATGCAAAAGCACTGTGGGAAGCTGCACATTCCTATACTATGTCCATCAGTGATGTATATTACTGTTCCGGCTGTGTTGGAAAATCTGCGGAAGAGCTGGAGAAAAAGGCATTGTTGGAAGAAGCAGAAGCCGAAAAAGAACAGGATGATCTGGAACTTCCTTATGAAACAGCCGGAGAACATACAGAATCAGAAACAAGTTCTTCCGAAGATAAAACAACAGCACCCAATGCGCATGGCGTGATTACAGCCGGAGCTGCCACAGCCGAAAAAAAGGCACAGGAATCAAGCAATGCGGAAAGCATTGCTGCTGAAACCAGGGAAACAGAAACCATACCGGAATCCACCAGCGGTGTGATCACGGCACCAACCAGGGCAGCGAATGCATCCCAGGCGTCTTCTTCCTATGCGGCACAGGAAAAGACTGCATCTCCATCCGATGCCGAACAGGCAGTCTCCATACAGGCATCCGAAGGTGGACAGTCCATTGCCGTTACGGAGGAAACATCATCGGAATCATCCGGGCATGCAACATCTGGACAGGATTCAGAAGCATCGGTTTCAAATGCCGAAACACCAGCCGCATCCGGGACAGGCCCGGCCACGCTGAGCTGCCCTGGACATGTCGACCTGACCGTTACCATGAAGATTGGTGGATTGACGGAAAGCGCCAGCCTTTTTTCACTGGATACAGCCGGAAATGACGAAAGCAAATTCACAGAAGGCGGCTGGCAGGGCTGGACAGAAGAGAACCGGCAGGCTGCGATTGCACTTGCATCCGAAGACTGGTACCAGAAATATGGACTGAGCGTATCTTCTATTTCTACCGGGACACCGCTGACCGCTTCGGAAATTGAAGAATATCTGGATGGGTTGCCAGCGGACATTTCCGAGACCAGAAAAGAACTTTTGCGGTTTGCATTGAATTCCGTCGGTAAGGTACCTTATTATTGGGGCGGAAAACCATCTGCCAAAAACTACGATGGAAATCATTTCGGTACGCTGGTCTCTCCAGACGTAGATGGTCGTACCCTAAAGGGTCTGGATTGCTCCGGCTGGATCAGCTGGGTATACTGGTCCGTGACAGGGAACCATCTGCCTTATGAAAGTACCAGTGGCCTGGCTGCCCTTGGAACACGGATCAGCCGGGAAGACTTACAGCCGGGCGACCTTTTGATCCGCACCGGAGCAGATGCCCATGTTGTCATGTTTCTTGGCTGGACTTCCGATGGAAAAGTCCGCTGCGTCCATGAAACCAGCGGTTCTATCAACAATGCCACCGTCGGAACCAGAGACGCTGGATGGCCATATTACCGAAGACTGATTGATTAAAACCAAACATCTTACAGATCCTGAATGAGATCAGGGAGGAGGAACTTTGAATTACAGAGACGATGCCTTTGAAGGCGACGAGCTGGACCGCATGCGTGCCAGACAGCAACGGAAAAAACAGGGAACTGCCCAAGCTTCCAGTTCCAGACGGCATAGTTCGGATCCTGGAATAACCGGTTACGCACGAAATACAGCAAGAACAGCACATTATGATCCAGTCGAAGAAGAGGATGACTTACGTCCGGACCAGATTGAAGAACTGGATCTGGAGGATTATGACACCTATGAAAATGCACTGCAAAAAGAACTGGACCGCACCATCGAACAAAGCGAAATGGGAAATCCATATCCAAAGAACCGGAATGCAGCAGAAAGGAGGAGTCAACAGAACCGTATGAGACAGGATCGTTCTGCTTACGAAAGACCGCATAAAAAACGCAGAAAAAAGAAAGAAATGGGAAAAATCCTTTTCCTGGTTGTTATCCTTGTCGCCGGTCTTTCTCTCTATCATCATTTCCGTGATAATGGATACTGGACGATTGCAGTATTCGGAGTAGACTCCCGCGACGGAAATCTTGGAAAAGGGGCGCTGTCTGATGTAGAAATGCTGGCAAGCATCAACAAAAAGACCGGTGAGATCAGACTGGTATCTGTTTTCCGTGACAGCTACCTGCGCATTTCCAACGAAGAAGAAAAATACGACAAGATCAATGAAGCTTATTTTCTCGGCGGACACGAGCAGGCGGTTCAGGCATTGGAAAACAATTTAAACATCCGGATCGATGATTATGCAACCTTTAACTGGAAGGCAGTCGTCGACGCCATCAACGTACTTGGCGGTGTTGATATCGAAATCACCGACAAAGAATTTGCCTATATCAATTCCTTTATCACAGAAACCGTAAACTCCACCGGCGTAGGATCCTACCAGCTGGAACATAGCGGTATGAACCACTTAGATGGTGTCCAGGCAGTTGCTTATGCGAGACTGCGTCTGATGGATACAGACTTTAACCGGACGGAACGTCAGCGGAAAGTGCTGGGTCAGGCGATGGAAAAGGCAAAATCTTCTGGATTTAAGACCTTAAAGACACTGGTTGGGGCAGTTTATCCTCAGATTTCTACCAGCATCGGCGTCAATGATGTTCTTACCCTTGCAAAAGGTGCCAAAAAATACTACATCGGCCAGACCTCCGGTTTCCCTTTTTCGCATCAGGAAACGAAGATCGGAAAGAAATCCTGTGTCATCCCGACCACACTGGAAAGCAACGTTGTCCAGCTTCATGCATTCTTATTTGATGATACCTCCTATGCAGCGCCGCAGTCTGTGCAGGAGATCAGCAGCTATATTGCCCAAAAAACCGGTCTTGGAGATCCTGGTAAAGATACCGAATCCGGCAAGAACATCGGCGCAGAGGGCAACAGCGGCGGTGGACAGACTGGTGGAAAATCTGAGCAGCCTGCTGCAGCGCCGGTCCAGACAGAGCCTGCAGTGGAAGAGAGCAGTGCAGCAGGGATCGAGGAGAGTTCAGAATCTGCAGAAGAGACCATGGAAGCAACAGGAAACACAGAAACAGGATCCCAGGAAGAACCGGAAACCCCCTCTGGTGTGATCAGTGCACCGCAGGATCGTCCGGGATCATCGGAATCAACTGCGCCAGATCATGAAATGACAGGACCTGGTACATCGAATGCTCCTGGAAATTCATCAAATGGTCCTGTTTCATCCAATGCACCAACTGCCGCAGAAACGAATGCAGCCCTGGAAGCACCGGGTCAGAACGCAGTTGGTCAGCCAGAAGAAGCCGGTCCAGGTGTTTAAATCCAGATCCGGACATACACCGTACCGCGTTTCCTGTGAAACTCGTCATAATATACAGAAATATGTCTGTATCGAGTATACTTTTGTCTAATGAGACAAAATTCAAAAAATTACCAAAAAACTATTATACAAAATCAAAATTTCCGCTATAATAGCACCTCGGTAAGAAAATACAAAATACAGTTTTATGAGAACGCAGTGAGATGCACACCGGAAATCTGCCATAAAGGGTTCCGATATCTGAAATCAGAATGCAGTGGAGTCGCAACGAGTTTGACGACTTCGCTGCATTTTTTGTTGCATTCATATTGATGCGGTGTTGGCAGTATACCAGCTGACAGCTCTTTTATCCATGCGAAATTCTCCTACATACTTTGCAGCTGCACGATGTTCTCATGCAATCAAGGAGGAAATTATGCCAAAATCTTTAAAACAGGAAATTGTTTATGGAATCATGATGGTCTTTGCCATGGTTTACGCTATGGTTTGCTACAATGTAACGCTGAACGTAGGCGGCATGCAGAACTTCGTATTTGCAGCTGCACTTCATGAACTCCCGATCATGTGTCCGCTGGCGTTTATCTTTGACTTTTTTGTAGTTGGACCAATTGCCAAAAAAGTTACATTCCGAATTTTCAATCCGGCAGAAGATAAGCCTATTTTCGTAATCCTGATGATCTCTGTCCTTTCCATCTGGATGATGTGCCCGTACATGAGCCTGATGGCAACCATTTTATTCAAGAACGGTCTGCAGCCGGAGTTCTTAAGCATCTGGATCTCCACCACGATCAAGAACTTCCCGATGGCATTCTTCTGGCAGCTGTTTGCAGCAGGTCCGCTGGTTCGTTTTATTTTCGGAAAAATCTTCAAATAAAATTGTTCTATTTCAGGTGTCCATACTGCATGGGCACCTTTTTCATTGGATTGCAGATAAAAAACCTCAGATAGCATATCCGCTGATTCCACTGAATTTGAAAGAATTTTATTTTCATGGTAAAATATCATGCAAAAGACGAAAAATGAAGGGGACCAACTTATGCGAACCAAAGACGAATTCAATGAACAAAAACAGCGGCAGCAGCTTTTGAACGCTGCCTGGAAACTTTTCTATGAAAAAGGATATCAGGACACGACCTTGGATGACATTCTGAAAGAAGCCCATTGCTCAAAAGGAAGATTTTATTATTACTTTCACGCAAAGGCCGAACTGTTGGATTCCATGTATGAACTGTTCGATGAAAAATATGAGGAGTTTTACCAGAGCATTGATCCGACACTGGGAAGCTTTGAACAGCTGCTTTCCTTAAACCGTTTCATGTTTGATTTTATGAGCCGTCAGATTGGAAAAGAATTGCTTACCAGCCTTTATGTCAGCCAGCTTTCCGGTACCACAGGGATCCGTTTCTGGGGAGAACAGCGTTCTTTTATTAAAATCATTCTAAAGATCGTAACCCAAGGACAGGAAAGAGGCGAAATCCGCAAAGATATCGACCGGCACACGCTGGCTTCTGACATCGTGGCAGAGGAACGCAGTCAATTAATTTCCTGGTGCCTTGCTGGAGGAAGCTATGACCTTGCAGCAGTCAGCATTCCAAAGCTGGAGCGTTCTTATATCGGTTATTCTTCTCAATATGAAGCAATCAAAAAACAATAAAAGGAAATTGGATGTTTTTCCGGTCAAAATGACACGGTTTACTTAATTTTAGAAGGTGCATGAAGGAATTGTTGCGCCTTCTTCTTTTTTTGTTTATAATAAGACCATGGTCTAAAAAAGAAAATGAACTAGGAGGTACTTTTATGCAGGGAATGGCACAAAAGAAAAAGGACGGAAAAGTCCTCGATTTTATTGAGCGGGTCGGGAACCAGCTTCCTCATCCTTACATTTTGTTTTTATGGTTATGTCTCATCCTTGCGCTGATCAGCCTGGCCTGCAGCATGGCAGGTGTCAGCGTCGTAAACCCCACCAACGGAGAAACGGTTCTGGCCAAGAGCCTCATCAGCAAAGACGGACTGATCTGGCTTCTGGAAAATCTGCTTTCCAACTTCCAGGGATTCTCCCCGCTCGGTCTGGTCCTTGCCATGCAGATCGCAATTGGATTTTCGGAAAAAGTGGGGCTGCTGACCACGGCTATGCGAAGAGCGATTCTTGGAGTTCCGCTCTGGGCATTGACCGCAACCGTATTGTTCCTTGGTATCAACGGAAGTATCGCTTCCGAGGCTTCCATCATCGTCGTTCCGGCGCTGGCAGCTGCTGCGTTTGAATCCGTTGGCATGCACCCGATCGCAGGTCTTCTTGCAGGATATGCCGCAACGAATGCGGGCTTTACCGCCTGCGTGATCGTAGCCGGTACGGACGTGCTTCTTTCCGGTGTTACCGAATCTGCAGCACAGATGATCGATCCAGCCATGACCGTAAATGCGACCTGCAACTGGTACTTTATGTTCGTATCTGTATTTACCCTGACTATAGCAGGTGTCTTTGTTAACAAGAAGTTTATCGTTCCGCGTCTTGGCACCTATGATCCGGCAGACGGAGAGGGTGTCGATGCTGTAGCATCCAGTTCTGAGATCACACCCGTTCAGGCAAAGGCACTGCGCGGTGCAGGTATCTTCAGCGTTCTCTACATTGTACTGTTCGCACTGATGGTCATCCCGTCCGGCGGTATCCTGCGTGCGGAGGACGGCTCCATCTTAAATGGTCCGTTCATCAAAGGTCTGGTTCCGATCCTGATGATCTACTTTATCCTGGTAGGCGTTGTGTATGGTCTGATCGCAGGCACGATCAAAAAGAGCTCCGATGTTCCGCTGTTAATGGGGCAGGCTCTGGAAGGCATGACCGGTTACATCGTACTGGTATTTGTCATCGCACAGTTCATCAACATGTTCAGCTATACCAACCTTGGTATGATCATCGCCGTGAAGAGTGCCGATGCGCTGCAGGCAGCAGGCTTTACCGGCATCCCGCTGATGCTGTTCTTCATCATCCTTTGCTGCGTAGTTAACCTGTTCATGACCAGCGGCTCCGGTAAATGGTACATCTTCGCACCGATCCTGGTTCCGATGATGATGATGCTCGGATACAGCCCGGCATTCGCCCAGATCGTATACCGTATCGGTGATTCCACCACAAACGCGATCACCCCGATCTATCCGTATATCCCGATCGCGATCGGAATGGCAAAGAAATACGACCGCAACTTCGGTATGGGAAGCCTGATCTCCATGATGCTTCCGTACTCCATTGCATTCCTGCTCGTATGGATCGTCCAGATGATTGTCTGGGTACTGTTAAACCTGCCGCTTGGCCCGGGTGTCAACGTATTTTTATAAACAAACAGGAGACTTATCATGAAAAAAGGGATTATGAGTACACGGTATGCAGCAGCAGAGAAACTCCTGACTGCACATACCAGACATGCCGTTCTGAACGGAAATCCAAAAATCATCTGGAATCCAGATCACACTGCATTCCAGTATGAACGCCAGACCCGTTCTAACGGAGATGTTTTAAACGTTACCGTATGCGTCAATGCATCCGATGGAACAGAAACAATCATAAGCCTGAATCAGCAAGATTTACCTTGTAACGGACAGAGCCGCGAAAGCAGCTCTGTTTCCGGTTGTATTCCGGCAGATGATCGTATCACACCAGACATTTCAAAAATCATTCCAGAAAATACAATTTTTTCTCCGGATGGACATTATGCAATTTCCAATATCCGTCACAACCTGTTTCTGACTGAGATAAAAACAGGAGAGCAGACACAGCTTACCTCTGACGGGAGCGAAGATTTCGAGTACAGCTGTTATATTGACATTTACAGCCAGATCACCGTAAAGCGTCAGAGAATGAAGGAGTGCCCGAACGTTTTATGGAGTCCGGATGGCACCCGTTTTATCACCTACCTTGCAGACCGCAGACAGACCAAGAAGCTCCCGCTGATCGCGTCCTATTCTGACAGTCTTAAGGATTTACGGCCGGAGCTTTATGAATATCCGTGCCCGTTTGTGACGGATGCCGATGACGAGGTTCCTCACTACAGCCTGTATCTTGGCTCTGTCAAAGACAAATCCATGACACGGGTCGATGCACCGGAGTTTCTCTATCCTGTGTTTACCGCAGCAAACCAGTCTACGGTAAAATGGATGGAAGATAGCAGACATTTCTATTTCACCTGGACCGCGAGAGGCTTTCAGAACGGGCGCCTCTACCTCGGCGATGCCGAAACAGGAGCCTGCGAGATCGTTGTAGACGAAACTACCGATCTGTTTCTGAACCTTGGCGCGTTTGGTCTGGTAGACGGCTACGGAAGCTATCTGTTTTCCAACTGCATCACGCGTGACGGTACCTTAGCCTTCTGGCAGAGTGAGCGAAACGGCTATGCCCATCTTTACCGTTACCGCAAAAACAACCAGACATGGAGCTGTGAAGGTGATCTGTTTGATGAGTCTCACAAAGACCTGATCGTGCAAAAGCTGATCCGGGTTGATGAGAATACAGAAACGATCTATTTTATGGCAAACAACGTGCCGGAATGCTCCGACCCGCTGTATTACCAGCTTTATTCCATCCATTTTGATGGCAGCGCCCTTACCCGCCTGACCCCGGAGGATGCCGTTCACCACATTTCTATGGGACAGGATGCCTTTGTGGATACCTATTCCCGCGTTGACCTTCCTCCGGTTACCGTACTCCGGAAAACAGACGGAACGCTGGTGCGCGAACTGGAGCAGGCGGATATCACGGATCTTCTTGCCTTAGGTTACCAGATGCCGGAGCGGATCACATTGACGGCAGCAGACGGAAAGACAAAGCTTTACGGCGTTTTTTTCCGCCCGGATACACCGGATTCCGAACATCAGGATTTCTGGCCGCTGATCGACTATATTTACGGCGGTGCCCAGCTTTACAATGTCCCGCGTGATTTCACCTGGGATAACGGCATGGATCGCGAGATCTACGGCGGACTGGAATCATTTGCAAAGCTTGGATTTGCCGGACTGATCCTCGATGGTCGCGGAATCCCCGGTCGCGGCATGGACTTCCATAAGCTCAGCTACCACAACATTCATGCCTGCGCAGGACTGGAAGACCATGTCTACGCGTTAAATGAGCTGAAAAATCTGTATCCGCAGATTGATTTCAACCGGATCGGCATGTGGGGCAATTCTGCCGGCGGCTATGCAACCGTTTCTGCCATGTTGAAATACCCGGAGGTTTACCGTGTTGGTGTTGCTTCCTCCGGAAACTACGACCAGCGCATGTATGAGCATTCCTGGACCGAGCGTTACAACGGACTTTACAATGAGGAAGTTTACCGGTACGGAGACATCACCAGGCTGGCTGGCAACCTGAGCGGAAAGCTGATGCTGGCTTACGGCGCTATGGATGACAATGTTTCCATGGCACAGACCCTGCGGCTTTGCGATGAACTCAACGCACACAACAAACGGTATGATCTGGTTGTCCTGCCAAGAGCCAACCACAATGTACCGGCAAATGCCTACTTTGTGCGCCGAAAGATGGATTATTTTGTCCGGAACCTGCTTGGTACAGAGGATCCGGAAATCTTCGGAGAATAAGCAATGCCGGATCGCAACACAAAATTATAACAACAGGCTACTGTACTCACATTTAGAAACGGTAACCATAAAAAATGAACGATAAAGAGGATTTACAAATGGAAAAACGTTATCAGGTTCTTCGCTGCGGCCGTCTCTACGATGGCATTACCCCGGAGTGGAAGACTGGGCAAAGTATTTTAATCGAAGATGACCACATTGCTGAGATCGGCAATGAGGTGAATATCCCGGAAGGGGCCAGGATCATTGATCTGACTGACTGCCAGGTTACTCCTGGTATGATTGATGCGCATATGCACATGGACTTTTTTGACTGGCATACCGTACGCGAAGAGGTCTATTCCCAGAGTGAAGAAGCCAAAACACTGGCAATCGCCCGCTGTGCAAAGAAAGCACTGCGCAGAGGCTTTACAACCGTCCGCCATGTAGGCGGCATCACCAGCAACGGCTACGGTGTTCTGGATGTAAAGCATGCCATTGAAAAGGGCTACTTCGCCGGAAGCCGTATCGTGGCTGCCCCGATGTTTCTCTGCTCTGCAGGAAGCCACGGGGATCTCAGTCAGGGCTTTGCCAGAAATCCGCTTCTTTCCCAGAAGCTTCAGAACGAGCGCATGACCCTTGGTGTTGGCAAAGACTATTTTGTAAATGCTGTGCGGGAACAGGTCAAATATGGCTCAGATTTCTTAAAGATCATGGCAACCGGAGGCTTTTTCACGCCCTATGATACCCCGATCCAGCAGCAGCTCAATGACGAAGAATTAAAAGCCATTATGGATACCGCGCATGAGCTTGGAAAGACTGTGACTGCGCACGTGTACACCAATGAACTGATGCAGAAGCTGATTTCTTTCGGCATTGACGGAATGGAGCACGGAAGCCTGATGAATCGGGAAACCGCCCAGATCCTGGAAGAAAAGGGGATTTACCTGGTACCGACCTTCAGCCCGTACGAGGAAGCCGTTCACTATGATCCGGAAGAGATCAAAAAGAAACAGCCGGAGTTCCGCAAAAAACTGGAACTTTACAAGGATGCACTGCAGGCTGGCCGCGAAGTCATCTGCAGCAGTAAGATCAAACTCGGATACGGCACCGATTTTGTGGCAAACCACCAGAATTACGAGAGCGGCTACGAATATGAAGCATGGTTAAGCAGCGGCATGCACCCATTTGCCGCACTGAAGGCCGCAACCTCCGTGAATGCGGATATTTTACAGCTTTCTGACCAGATCGGTACTCTGGAACCAGGAAAACTGGCTGATATCTCTGCATGGAAGCGGGATCTGATGCATGACAAAAAAGCACTTCTGGACTGTGCTTTTGTCATGAAAGAAGGAATCCAGTACCAGACAGAAAGCTGTCTGTAACGCAGCCGAGGCGCAACGGCATTTTGGGGATACCCAATCGAATAAAGAAAAAAAGGAAGTTGGTAAAATCCAGCTTCCTTTTTTTCAGGATAAACAGCCATATAAGCTGAATAGCAGTGTTCCTTTGCTATTTCCAACTATTCGCGAAAGTGCACACATGTTTCGCGAAAACGTCATGCGGTACGCATGTCAAGGAAGTGGTAGTTGCGAGCCGCGCGACATCAATTATCCCGCCGGAGCGCGGCACGGGTCGCAACTATTTGCGAAATAGTTCTTTCGCGAATTAGTTGTTACAGTTTGCTAATGTCCGCTACCTTAATCTTATCAAAAGGCACGCCCTCATCATCCAGCAATCCAACAAAACCACCGTCCAGCAGTCTTATGTTGTGTTTTAATATGTCGTGTTCTTTGTACTGGACAACGTGCTTGATACGCCGCAAAAATGCGTTCCATGTTTCCGGCGATTCTGTCTGTATGTTCGTATACTGTTCGGATAACGGGATATTCGTAATAAGGTATACCTTGGTGAAGCAAGCCACCTTATTATTATACCGGCATGGTAATTCCAACGGGTAACCGTCCAGATAGTTCAACATATCAGCAACACGGATAGAAGAACGGAACTCTTCAAACACAATAACGTCCTGTCCTTTGTAGTTATCGAACGGATGTAAATAATCCGTTACGCGGTATACTGACTCATACCCGTAACATTCCATAACCCCGCGCGTTTTTCCCGTACCGGTCGTTCCATAAATATATGTTACGTCCAGTTCGCGCCATTCGTGCTTGTAGCGTTCCTCATTAACCACTTGTCGCGCCCGTTCGATTTTATCCAGATTAAGCATGAAAGACGGGTTCTGCTCCAGAATATCATAGTTGCTTAATCCCTCTTTAATCATTGCATACAAATCATCCAAATCATTGCGCTTGCCCTGTCGCTCTATCGGACATTCTCCAACCTCATAGAACGACCCGTCTACGCACGTTTCATGCTTTCGGTCATTCAACCATTTACCGTCTTTTGCGACATAATCTTTATTTTGTTGTGCCGTACCTTTTGCCATTTCAAAATGACCACCATCAAATTTACCCTTGATAGTTGAGAAGCGAATAGCATTAATGCCATGCAGATATATATGCGTGTGGTATGTTCCCTCTTCGCCGATTTCGTCAGCCATGCACCAATACATAATACCACGCATGTCGCCTATACGCTTACATATTTCCTCATGTGTCAATCCCTTTTCCTTGGGATTGTTTATCGTTATTTGCCATTTACGGGAGCGAGTATCTTTCCCGTTTTCAATGTTTTCACCCATGTTTTTACCGTCCTTTCTTTTGTCACATGTCACAGAAGTCACATTTTCGTGTGACAAGCTGGAAAGCCAGATTCTACAAGGCTTTGCGGGAATGTCACAGAAGTTGGGGGTAATACTAACCCCAACTTCCCACCTCACTGCAGTGACGACCACTAGGATAGGCGCGCAAGCGCGCATAGTAGCCAAGGAAAAACCAGGAAAGGTACTGACAGAGCAAGGAACTACCTTAAGGTAGGAAACACCGCCGCGTCTGCGTATGGGTTATCATGCCCGCCCAGAGGGCACCCGGTCATAGGTTTGTGGGGCAGTAACTCGCCCGCCGCTAGGGACCCCCTAGCCCCCAGCGGCAGACAAGTCACCACCCCTTATTGCTTCGCATCTGCGACCGCCGGAAAGGTCATGTATGTATCATACAGCCGCCCTAACTTGCGATTGTAGCGAAAAAATTCACTTCCTACGCGTTCTTTCATCGGATACCACATTTTGACTGATACAAACAAGCATGGAGACACCATAAGCGCGCACAGAAGCATACCACGCCAACCGTAGTTCGATACCTTACGATGAATCTGTTCGTACTCAATCACAGACCGTACTTGTCTGTCCAACATCCTATCAAACTGCGCTACAAGGATAATATCATAGCCATAATGCCTATGAAGCTGGAAAAACTCATTCCATCCGGCGCGATCCGATTTCGACCAATCGCGCGCGTTGAACATACGTTGCGCTTCATCAATGATTAACAGGATTTCACCCTCTTTAACCGGTCTGTCCTTGAAATATTCGCGGCTATAGTCCACCAGCGCAGAGGGGCGGAGCATCCCGTCCGTGATATGTAAGAACCGTTCCGGATGCTTGCACAGGCTTGTATTGATGGGAATATTCGCAATCACAGGCTTATTAAGCATCAATGTATTGCGTATAACGCGCGCCGTATGCAATGACTTTCCACTGCCCGGAGTACCGCTATATAAATAAATCATATCAATCTCCAATCATCTTAACCCAGCGCATCACGATAGAATACAAATAGAATAACGCAATGCATCCTAACCACGCCGCGCCTATCTTAATCAACGCCGATACCGGGATAAACCAGTTAAGAATACCCAAATACGGCAAATTACCAAACGCTTGAATGTACTGCTGGAACGGCGAGAGAGGAAGCACTTTAGCAAGTGCCGCCGCAAACGCTGACATCATTTCACTGAAAAAAGCAAGCATAACATTACCCCCTTATCATCTGCGAACGCGTTACCATGATTAAGCCAACGATAAATAGCAAACACTCCATATCACGCAATATTTCAGCCGCCACATCAAATGGCGAAAGGTCTATATCTATGTCATACGTTGCCCAGCCGTTCCCCGTAGGGTATTTTATCGGAAAAGTAAAGTGCGGGGCTTGCGGTTCAGCTTCTAATACCTTTACAAAATCTATCGCATCGAACGGGAGACAAAACGGAAAGATTTTTTCCAGACCAGCGAACGTATAGTTACCCAGTTCTTTAGACGGTTTCGTGCTGGCATCTGGAAGCGTTACGTCTGGCGTAGTTGGAACAGCCGGAGCATATTCCCATTTCTTTGTTGTTACGCCATCTTCGTCAATTATCATGTCACCCTCCGCAGTACGGTCAATAACGCCAACGCCGAGCTTTTCAAGAATATCCGTCCATGTATTGTCACCAGTCAACAAGCCACGCAACAAATCATCTAACGATAAATCAGGGGACCACGGGAGCGATACCTCTGTTTCACCCTCTTTTGCACCTTTATTAACTACATCCGTGTCATCAACACCAGCTTCACCAACACCGCCAACATAGTTATAATCTTTCTCACCATCTACCACTAAATCACCATTTGTTAATGCAGTAATCACTTTCTGTACTGCATCTATAGCGGCACTATTTTGAGTTATTGCATTTTTATTATATGTTTGCACAAAATTTGGATATGTTCGCAACGACCAATCTATCAAAGAGCCGTAGTCCCTCACAGCATAATACCATTTCTCACCATTCATTATTACTTCATTACTCACCCCTACAGGTTCTTTTTTACGTATCTGCCCATTGCTATAAACACTTTGATAATTAAGATATGTACCCTGTTCTTTAGTAACAAATCCCCACCATGCATAAGTTGAAGAACCCCATTCCCACGAAAAAAACGCTTGTTCATCCACCGGACTATTGACGGTAATTGTAGTAAGTATATATCCATCACTATCTCTTCCATCAACTGTGCATAACCCCGCATCTTTACCAACATAAGGATTTCCGGAAACCCCATAATTTTTATAAACAACACTTTTCAGCCATTCTTCATAAACATCCCACGTAGGGTCTGCCTTATCGAGTTTTCCAGAAGATAGTTTTTCGCCCCATTTATCAACAATAGCACTAGCCACAGCCGCATCAGCCGCCCAGCCGAATTTGTCTTTATTATCATTAAACCATTGCTTAAAATTACCCCATTGAGTAGAACCCCACTCTTTTATGCTTTCACGGTTTTTATATACACCGGTTGCGGCGGCTACGACACCAGTCACAGCTAACAGATACGGAAATGCCACTTCAATGCCTACAACAGCCGCACCACCGCCCGCGATAATACCAGCCGCAGAAGCGCGAGATTCAAAACGGGCATTATTCACAGACCCTATGACAATCGTACACGCAAGCATTAATGCGAGTATCCTTTTTATTCGTTTATTCATTTTACCCCCTAACATGGAAACAGGGGGCATGAGACTTAACCTCACACCCCCGCATCAAATGTGTAATAATCCAAGTGACTGGAACTAACGTCCGGTAACTTTCTTGAACACTTTCAGACCGATACCAACAACGATAACCGCGCCAGCAATCGGAAGAGCCGCCGGAACTACAGAACCGATGGCAGACATTGCTTCGCCAGCAATAGTGGTGACACCGCTGGTTAAAGCAGTTGTTACAGTGCTGATAGTACCAGCTTCAGCCGCTAACATAGATACGCCCATGTCATAATCCCCCTTTCCCCATGATATCAAGTGCTAACCTTATAACCGCGCCGACCGCGTAAGGAATGAGAGAGAGCAAAACACCACAACCTACACCAGCGGCGTATAAAGCAACCGTTTCCTCAATCATCACAATTTCCCCCACAATACAACGCCCATCATAACGCCAGCTAAGACGCCCATGGCAAATATGTTAAGCACCAGCAACGACTGCATGTCATTAAGCTGGGACGCATAACCAATTTCTGACTCAGATATTTCTAAGTCATTTTCCAGAAAGATTTCATCATCCACCCAATCATCTGCATCCGAATCAGATGCAAATGAGAGAGTAGCTTCATTAAACGTAACCGTTATCATTTCACAGTTACATTGACGAGATAGGCACGACCGCCGCTTAACTCATAATCAAACTGCAATTCCTTGCCTACGTCAGACGCCTTTAACAGGTCATACTGGTTTTCCGGCATGAATAACTGTTCAGTTTTGCTACCAACAGCACCGGCGTTCAGTTCACGCTGATTGAAAGGTGTTACCACCTCAGCAACACAATAGTCTTTTCCATTCTTTTTGGAAGTAAAACGTCTAAATCCCACAAGTTTACTCATAGTTTCCTTTTCTCCTTTCAGTGAGGCTTTATTTATTTGTCAATCTGCCAGCCGGAGCATTTCCATCAATCCGACCGACTATCACGCAACAGCCGCCCAAATGCTTCACAACAATAGGTACTGCGCTAATAGCTAACTACAACACAACAAGTCACTATCCAGTGATACTTGCACCCCTCCGACCGCTTCCGGTCAGAGATGGTTTTTATTCCGATACATCATTGTTTAAATCTTCGTAAAGGTCTTCCAGCATCTGCCACTTTTCGCGAGATGCGAGTAGTGCATCTTCCGGTGTATCCTTTGCTTTAAGGCACGCTCTATATTCCACGCTTGCCCGTTCACGGTACTGCTGGAATATGGCTTTTTCTTTTTTCGTCATGTCTTCACCTTGCCCATTTAAAGCATTTCTGTTAGAATGATATTGTAACTGCGACAGGAGAGAGGACGTTCTCATTGCTACCACCGTACACGGGGGTGGTTCTCATTGCTACACCCTCTGTCCCATCGACAACTATAGTATATAGTATTATGACCATAATGTAAATTGGCATTATGACCATAATTTATATATTATTTTCGTACATTATGACCATAATGTATAGAGGTAAACACTATGTCAGATTTCAACCAATCCAAATATATTAATGACTTTATAAAAGACAAGTACGATACATTCAAAGTGCAAGTGCCTAAAGGGGAAAAAGCAAGAATAGACGAACATAGAAAAGCGCGAGGGTACAAATCCCTTAACGCCTATGTGAATGATTTAATTAAACGGGATATGGAGCAGAACGCAACCAGCATAAAGAACAGCAACAACGTTATTATTGGAAATAGTGGTTCAATCCATATGGAGTAAGACATGATAATACACGTTAAACCAGATAAAAACCATAAGCCAACGTATATTTACGAAAATGAACCCGTTAATCGGCATCCAGATTTACCACCCGGAGCAATTACCGTAGGTGATGTATTTCATTTTATAGGCAGATTTATTAAAGGCATAATCACGGCAATACAAATGATTATAGCAATAGCCGTTTTGGCTTATGTGTTATTTTTTTCTCGCATACATAAAAGCAGTACAAATATACATACGCCAAACGGCATTATAGTTAATGCGCCATAAACAACAAAGGAACACATCTAAACAGCCATATAAGCTGAATAGCAGTGTTCCTTTGCTATTTCCAACTATTCGCGAAAGAATAGTTTAACGAATAGTTGGAAAGGCGGTGATGACTCTTGTGATTAAATTTTTAAAGCCATGGGGCTATGTCCTCATGGCTTTTGTTTTTTCCATAATGTCGGTATTTCCGTCCTTTGCTTCTTTGGCTACTGCTTCGGATGCTACGCTATCGGATGCGGATATTATGGATGAGGATTTTTTTCTGGATGAGAATTTTGTTGATGATCCGTATGAAATTGATGCTTATACTGATGCGGCTCCGACTAATTTTAGAGTTATTGCTGATGTTGTAGATTCTTCTGGTAAATGGGTTTCTAGCGTTACGGCAACTTATAAGGGCTCTAATAGTAATTATTATCAGTTTTCATGGCCTGTTTTGTCAAATGGGCGAAAATATAATGCTATTCATGTTCAGGTTTTAAAGAAGGATTTGCCTTCCCCTGGTGTTTATGGTGTTAAATCTGTAATTTCGCCTTATAATTTAGGTCTTGACGTTTCATCTGTATCTATTCAAGCGCACGCTTATAAATCTGGTGTAAAGTTGAAAGTTAATGCTAGTTCTGGTTCTTATAGCAATTATACGGCTACGGGTAACATTGAGATTGGTTATTCTACGTCTTTAGTTGTTGTTGTCTATTCTTTGAAAACTGCTTATGACGCTATTGATGTTCAGGTTTCTAAAACTGATCCTTGTTCTTTTACGTTTGATAAGCAAACTGGTAACACAGTCGTTTCCCCTGACGTTGCAAACGGCTCTTCCAACTCCGGTGACGTCACAGCATCTAACACTTCTCAGATTGCCCAGAATACCGCATCCATGAACGATACTCTAAAAGAAATCGTTCAGACGATCAGTAAACAGTTGGAAGCCCTCTGGAATCAGATGTATAACTACATTCATCTCGAAGATATGGCGAACGCTGATAAGAATGCCGATAAGATTGTTGATGCTCTGCAGAACGGTCTGACGGTCGAAATAGAAAACGATGATCGCAATACAGAAACAATAACAAATGGGTATGATAAAGGCTCTATTGATAAATCAAACTCAGATTTGAACGATTCGCTTTCCGGCTATGAATCTGCTGAATCTGCGGCTTCTGATGATGCTATGGGTTACATACGAGATTTTGAATATCCGGATCTTGAGTCAGAATTGGGTAAAACTCATGCATCTGATTGCATCGGTATCATAGCTGATTTGATGCAGCAGTTCTTTGTTGCTATGGGGGCTTTAAGTCTTCCGGTTACTGTATCGTTTACTCTTATCTTTGTAACGATGCTGTTAGGTTATCATCGTTTCCGGAATTGAGGTGGTTAAATGTTTCAGTTCTTTGACGGGATTGCATCTGTTATCGGCACGGTTGTTCACTTTGTCATTTCAGTTGTCAATATGATCGTGTTTGTGCTTACCCAGATACCGGTTGCTTTGGCTTTTATAGTCAAGGTTGTTGCTTATCTGCCTACTTATGTACAAACATTTGTTTTACTGTTTGCCGGTACTTGTATTATTTTTAACATTCTAAATAAGGGGGATTAATATGGTTGATGTTGGCTCTTTCTTCTCGTTCTGCATTTACATGATTCAACGCACTGTATCGCTTCTCTTTAATAACTTAACGGTTGCGTATAACGGTAAATCGTTCGGCTTGGGTGATTTCTGCCTCGCCGCGGCTATCCTTTCTGTTGTGATTGCTGCTCTCCTCTCTTCGCTTCGTGGTGCTTCGCTTGGTCATGAGGCATCAGTTGCGAACCGTAGGGATGCTATTCGCGTAAGGTCTCTTGGAAAGGGTGGTGCTGATGCAAAGTCTGACGGTACTGTTTGACTGGCTTTTGCAATCCGTTGTCATACTCTTCCGGATGCTCTCTAACTGGTCTTGGGTTGGTGCTTCTATCGTCGGTCTGGTCCTACTCCGTAAGATTGTGAATCTGATTAGAAAGGTTTATTAATGATATGTGCTTTCGGTTATTTGTTGGGTTGCTGTCTCTGTTTATGTATCTGTGTGTACCTACTGTTTCCTATGCAGCTGTTGCGACTTCTTCCAACACTGAATATGATGCTGACAGTGATATTGATGTTGATGATTTGTATCCTGATGAGATCGAATTAATCGACGATATCCATACGGATGAGGGGGATGCAAATGGAGTCTTATATGAAATTCTGGACGGTGTTAATGCAATACGTGGTGCGCTTGTTGCGTCGCCGTCTGATGCGGATTTACTGGATGATCTTGAGGAAAACGAAGAAAGCGTTCTGCTCGCTGATGACATTAGCGTTTATGCTTCTCTTACTCTTCCTAGTCATGATTGCGTTTGGTATCGTGGACAGTTCAACGGTACGGACTATATTCTCGTATTTCCGATAGAATACTATAACAAATTGAATGTGTCGGAAAATGGTATTCTTTATAATCTTTCTTCCGGCAACATTACGGGGCGGTTATTCACTTCGGAGTCATTTGACTCCAGTGATTACAATTATCGTACCTTTACCTTGCTTCCAGTCCTGGGTAACAGTGCTAATAACCTTTATCGGTATGGTTCCCTGTCGTATATGACTTATTATTATGTTCAGGGTAGCTATAACAGCTTGACATCCTCGCCCACTTATGGAAACTTTGTTGTTGAGGATACCGAAATTAAACGTTCACTTGATATTGATTACCGCACCTATTATGTTACTGTTGCTTGTCTCTTTATGTTAGGGGTGATAACTTTATGCTCTTGGAAAAACTCACGGCTTTAATTGGTGAGATTCCCCCAGGTAGTGAAGACATCGTATATATTGTATGTGCGCTTGTCTTGCTATATATCATTGACTGTTTTTGCAGTCTCTTAAAAATTGCCTATCGTGGCTTGAAATGAAAGGAGTAAAATATGCTGAAGCTTAAAAATGCGTTTCGCCGTTATGGTACGGTCCCGTGTGCGTCTGGTCTGGTGGCTGTTGCGTGCGCTTTTCCTGCGTATGCGGCAGATTCAGGCGCAGGCACTACCGGAATGGAAGGAGTCCTTGGAAATGTAACCACGCTTCTTGGATGGTTTACGAAGTCCATGACTTCTATTTGTACCTGGTTGATTGGCAATGAGTTAGGTTCCATCTATCTTGGTATCTTTATCATTGGTGCCGCTGTTGCAATGCTGTTTCGTGTGCTTCACAGTGCCTAGAAAGGGGGAAATAGTATGTCTGGTGTACTTACTAATGTAACTACGCTTCTTACTTGGTTCACGGCTTCTATGACGTCCATTTGTACCTGGCTGATCGGGAACGAACTCGGTCAGATCTATCTGGGTATCTTCATCATTGGCGCAGCTGTTGCTATGCTGTTCCGTGTGCTTCATAGTGCCTAGTGAAAGGGGGCGGTTGTTATGATAGAATTTATGAATGCACTCATGGACATGGTTCTGTATCTTTTAGGCCAGGTTACTTTTGATAATATCGTGATATCCGCCCCTCTTTTACTGATTATCCTGTCAATGCTTGTACTCTCTTTTCGAAAGTTGGTGCGGATGTGGTAGCGCGTATTATCTTAGCTTTTCTTGTGGTTCTCCTGTGCTTTATGCTCTATGCGTATCGCTATAGGAATCCATATAAACTTATTATGATCTTCGGTAAAAAGGGGTCTGGCAAGACCACCATTTTAACCAAACTTACCTTAAGGTACTTAAAGAAAGGCATACCGGTCTATAGTAATGTCTATATTCCAGGTGCCTATCTTTTTAATCCTCTTGACATTGGATTTAAGGATATACCGCCTAACAGTGTGATAATGATTGATGAAGTAGGACTAATCTGGGATTCTAGGGACTTCAAGTCTTTCAAGAAAGAATATCGGGACTACTTCAAATATCAGCGCCAGTATAGGCATACGGTCTATCTTTTATCCCAGACTTTTGATATCGACAAAAAACTTCGCGATCTTACTGACCAGATGTATCTGATAAGATGCTACTTCAACGTGTTCTCGGTGGCGCGTCGTATTAATAAATCTATAACTATTGTCCATGCAGATTCCGGCACTGGTGAGTCTCACCTTGCCGATGATATGCAATTCGATACTCTCCTACTGTTCTGGGCGGGGGCTGTGAAGCTGACCTTTATCCCGAAGTATTCTATCTACTTCAAAAGTTTCAATCCTCCACAACTCCCTCCAGGCGAATACGCATTGTGTCCGTTGCCTGATCTGCCATATTCAAATAGAAAGGAAAAGTTTGTTTATGATGCTCGTTGCATGGTTTCTGCTGTTGTACGGCTTTGCAAGTTTGGTATTGGATGTGTCCGCGATCGTGCGCAAGCTCTCATCCGGACGAAAAAAGACTCTTCCGGAACCTAAGTTGTAGGGGGTGCTTATATGTCGGATTATGATTTTGACTATTGTTGTTGTCAATTTTGCTTTTATTCTCGATTACTGGAAGACTCTGATGTTACAGAGTATGAATGCGCTTATGCATTTTTGTCCCATGATGAATTTTATACTCCTCCTTGTGAAAAGGAAGAATAGGCACGACAAATCCTTTCTCTGCAGTGCGAATTGCATATACAATTATCCAACTGCAGCGAAGTAATATCTGATAATTAACGCATTGCGTTGATTATAAATTATCTGTTAGACATGATTTTTATGATGCCTAACACGATTACGGCGAGGACTGCTATTCCGAGTGGGGACTCTACAAGCATTGTCCATATCGTTTGTATCATTCTGTCACCTCCTTTCTGGTGATGGAAGCACGACAAACAGCGCGACTTTAGGTCGCGCGTTAGTCGTGCAGGCTCCAGGACTAGGAATCGGAATTCATATCCTTGGTTATTAAGTCTTTTATATATCCACTTAGTTTTGTATAACCCTGTCTTTTCATGTGTTCAATGATTGGTTGGTACTCTTCTTCTCGGATGTATACTTTTATTGTTTTGTAAGTTTCCTTGTTATACTCTCGTCTGTAGTTATTAAGTTCGTTTTTGTCCATTTTTATAGGCCTATAAAATGTGCATAGATTTATAGGCCTATATTTAGTGAATCTGTCAATGGATTTATAGGCCTATAAATGCTATACTATGGTTATAAGATAGATATGGTTAATTTACAGTATGTGCCATATTCTATCATACCACATTAGTGGTAGTGTTCAAGTGGTTTGTTTCCGCAGAGCTATTGAGAAATGCGGTGAAAATGTCGGTCTTGTTGTGTTCATGCCTTTGTTAGGTCTGATTTACAAACTTATCTGTCGATGTAACTCCAGATATGCGCACTTTGCCAATTAAATCTATCACGCAACGGTTTGGCTACCCGTAAGGGGTATACCTAAAATCCCCTGTATAAGTGCGTTTACTGGAATATAATATGAAAGGATGGTGTTATTTATGCGTGTACGTGTTGTAGGTGTTCAGTCTGTTGATTATGTTAGTCGTAAGACCGGAAATCCGGTTAAGGGTGTAACGCTTCACTCTGTCTTTAAGGATGCTCAGGTTAACGGCGAAGCTGTGTCTAGTATCTTCGTCTCCGATAATTTACAGCTTCCTTGTGTATCTGAGATTCAGCCAGGGTCCCTGGTTGACATTGAGTATAACAATCGTGGCTATGTCCAGGACGTTAGACTCTCCAAATAACAAACCTAACAGCGGGTGCCCTCTGGGCGCTGTTGTTGTATTACTGGCAGTAGCTTCATAGGCTATTGCCAGTATTTTGTTTAAGCGAAAGTAGGGCTTTTCCCTTGTTCGCCCATAGTGCCAGACAAACTGGAGGCTGTTTTCCTAGTGCGTCTGATTGTGCTGTGTGGCGTCGGCTCTCACTTGCTTTACCTGGCGGTTTCGATTCTCTCGCGCGCAAGCGCGCAGTCGCTAGTAAGTATTACCTAGCGACTTCTGTCGAAAAACTCGCCAACAAGCTTAAAACCTAGGCTCGCCGGTTTCGACATCTCCTTGTCGATACTATCGAAGTCGAAAAACATGTCGAAAAACGAAATGAGGTGTTTCAAATGGCTGCGACTTCTAAAACGGATGCACCGGATAAAAAGAAAGATCCCCAGTCGAGGAAATGGCAATTAACATTCAACAACCCAGTTGAAAAAGGATATACACATGACCGCCTAAAGGATATTTTATCATCAATGAAATCAGTTGTCTACTGGTGTATGGCTGATGAGATTGGTGAAGAGGGAACTTATCATACACACTTGTTCTTGCAAGGTCGTGGTGGTATCCTGTTTAGTACGATTAAGCGCCGCTTTGATGGCGGTCATTTTGAGATTGCAAAATATGGTACTGCTCAGCAAAATCGTGATTATATCTCGAAATCTGGCAAGTGGGAACATGATAAGAAACATGAAACTAAGGTTGACGGCACTTTTGAAGAATGGGGCGAAATGCCTGTTGAGCGTCAAGGTGCCAGGAACGACCTTGCTGATCTCTATTCCATGATTAAGGACGGTTTAACCGATTTTGAAATTGTCGAACAGGTTCCGGATTTCATGTTCCAATTGGACCGTATCGAACAGGTTCGTCAGATGCTCAAGGATGAACAGTATAAAGATGTTCGCCGTGATGTCTATACTGAATACATATATGGTACTACTGGAACTGGTAAAACTCGTTCTGTCATGGATAAATACGGATATCGAAATGTATACCGCGTGACTGATTATAGTCATCCATTTGACGGCTATCAAGGTCAGGATGTGATTCTTTTTGAAGAGTTCCGATCTTCTCTTTCCCTTGGTGATATGCTTAAGTATCTGGATGGTTACCCGGTTGTTTTACCTTGCCGGTATTCCAATAAACAGGCTTGCTTCACGAAAGTCTATATCACAACGAATATATCGCTCGCGGAACAGTATAAAAATGTTCAGCGTGACTGTGTCGAAGACTTTCATGCTTTTCTTCGCCGTATTCATTCTGTCAAGCATTATACTCCTAAGGGTATTCGTATCGGTCATATTCAAGTGGCTCCGGACGGTTTCCGGACTCTCTTTGATAGCGAGTTTGTTCCCTTTGAAAGCTGAGGTGATACCATGAAAAAGGATCTTGCTTCTGTTCTAGCTGCTCTTAAGTATCAAGGGCAGATATCAATTCGCCGCCGTGCATTTGGTAAGATGACTTATATCGGTGGTGGTTATTCTGCTGATGTATCGAATCGGTATGGTGCATATCAGATAGAACAAACTGTTATTATGAATGATGTGTTAATTGTATATGTTGTTTAAACTATTCGTTAAACTTAACTTTCGCAAACAATAACGGCTCGCTTATATGTTCTATTGGATATGGCTCGCCGTGATTATTCGCGAAAGTGTGGATTTTAACGAATAGTTGGAAAGCTACTTACCGGTTGTTCCCATATAATTGATCCCATCTGCATGTAATAAATCACTGCCAACCCACTCCTTATTTTCTAAGTCATAGATAAAATCTGTCACCTGGTACTTTGCTGTCCGGATGTCTCGAAGTACAACATGCAGGTTATCCTGTTCATCTGTCCATACATCGTCTTCATAGAATACGCCTCCAAATTGAAACTTTAAAAAGACAGCTCCAAACCGTGCCCCTTCATCCTGGAACGGATTCCTGAAATCAGAAGCACAACAATAGTCATAACGTATGGCAAAGCCAGGACTATTTGTGAGGGAATTCCGAAATTCTGCATGCTTGCGGCCAGGGCCTGTGCATACGCAAACATAAAACTATATACCGCTGCCATTACAGGATTTCCTTTTGCGATCATGATAGCTGCAACTGCTAAGAAGCCACGTCCGGCAGACATGTTTTCCGTGAAGATGGATGTACCGCCTAACGGCAGGATTGCTCCCGCAATTCCAACAAAAAAGCCGGTAATCAAGACAGAATACCACTTGTAGCGCAGAACGTTTGTCCCTGTTGTCTGGGCTGCCTTTTCATTAATTCCAACGCTTCTAAGCCTAAGGCCAAACGGTGTCTTATACATGGCAATCCAGGCACCCAGTATGGATAAAAGCGTAAAATACACCACAAGATTATGGGCACCCAAAATTTCTCCTAAATATGGGATTTTGCTGAGCAACGGAAGTTTGATCACCGGAAGGCTGATCAGACGAGAATCCATAAATGATCCGCGTTTCCCAAATATATTTAAGAGCAGAAAGGACGTAAATGCATCCATTCCGAGATTCATGGCAATGCTGACCACCATCCCACTGGAGCCAAGATGAAATACCAGTGTGCCAAATATAACTGCACACACCAAACCGGCCAGAATACCGCATAATACTCCAATATAAGGATTACCTGAATAATATGTACCAAGAGTTGCAAAAAAAGCTGCACATAACATAAAACTTTCTAAGGCAATGTTAAAGATCCCTGTTCTGTCACCAAAGCAGCCTCCAACAGAGGACAGGATCAGCGGCACAGCCATTCTCAATGCCGCTGCCATGGTAATGGTTCCGATTAATATAGACAGCATTATCTTCCCACCACCTTTCTTCTAAACATACCAGCCAGTTTCCTGTAATCCAATGTGATAAACAGCACAAAAAGAGCCTGAATCAGCAATACTGTCAAACGATTTACATTACACATACGCTCCATGTGAAGGGAGCCTGCCTTCAGAATACCCCAAATCACAGCAACCACAAATACCATGATCGGATTATTCCCCGCGATCATAGAAATCATGATACCATCCCAGCCCAGATTGTTAGAAAAGCTGGCTGTAAACTTTCCATATGTACCCTGCACCTCAATACTTCCGCATAATCCGGCTACAAATCCGGAAAGCAGAAAGATTGCGAGGAAGGTTCTCGTCACATTGATACCACCTATTCTGGAAAACCTGCGGTTTTCACCAACCTGCTTTAACTCATAGCCGATGATCGTACATCGATAAACAAGATAAATGATCACTACAAGTCCGACCGCGATCAGGATTCCTGTGCTTGCATTTGTTTTCGGAATCAGATTTGTAAGGCGAGCTGTGTCTTCAATGGGAGGTGTGGACAATGCCAGAGAGTCTCCGGCAGCACTGATCCCCATTACAATGTAGGTAAGATACTCCGTGATCAGAACCGCAATGTAATTCAGCATCAGTGTAGTAATCATCTCATTGACATGAAATACCAACTTCATCACTGCCGGGACCAGCGCAAACAGCATTCCCGATACACCTGCTGCAAGCAGACATCCTGTCACATGAAGAGGCTTTGGCAGATGGATATAAAATCCAAACAGCGCCGCAGCATACGCTCCAAAGTAAAGCTGTCCTTCAATTCCAAGATTCATAACACCTGATTTGAATGCGATTGTTGCCGCAATTCCGGTTAAAATACAAGGTGTGATCCAGCGAAGCGTATTTCCAAAATTCCGGACACTTCCGAAAGCTCCCTGAAGGATGTATTGCATGGCAGTTGCAGGATTTTCACCCTGCCATAAAATAAGGACACTGCCGATCAACATAACAGCCATAAAAGAACATACATATTTCATCACATTCCAAGCGATATACTGCCCAGGAAGCCTTATTATTTTGCTCATGCGCAGCCACCTCCCGCCATCAAAAGGCCGATTTCCGTTTCCGTCTTCTGACCATGCACTCCTCCATCGTAGAGTTGTCCATCGTACATCACAAGAATGCGGTCTGAGACCTCCATAACCTCGTTCAATTCATGGCTGACAAGTAAAATTGCCGCACCTGCACTTGCAAGACTTTCAATCTTTTTCCAGATAAACTCAATTGCTCCGATATCAATACCACGGGTTGGATCCTCAATGATCAACAAACGGTTGTCCTGCAAGAATTCACGTCCAACAATCAGCTTTTGTATATTTCCGCCTGAAAGAGTCTGTATCTTCAGGTTCGGTGAGGATGCCTTTACATGAAAATCCTGAATGATATGATTGGTAAAGGATAATGCCTGCTTTCGATTCAAAAGATAACGGTTACCAAATCCCTTCACAATATGATAGCCCATAATAGCATTTTCCCATAGAGTTGCTTCTCGGTTAATACCCTCACTGATTCGATCCTGAGGTACATACCCAATATGACATAGCCTGTGTTCACGACAGTTTAAACTTGTAATATTTTTCCCATCAAAGAGAATTTCCCCATGACTTCCAGTTCTAAGTCCAAAGAGGGCCTCTACCAGTTCCTGCTGGCCAGAACCTGCTACACCTGCAATTCCGAGAATCTCTCCGCTGCGGATTTCAAAGGAAACATCTTTGAGCTTTTCTCTTCCAAGATAATCCGGCATAGATAAATGTCTGACCTTTAAAAGTGCATCTCCCTGTTTCTTATCTTTCTTCTGTGCAGTCAGGATAACCTCTCTTCCTACCATCATAGTAGCAAGGCCGTGTTCATCTGTTTGATCTGGAGTGACTGTATCAACATAATGTCCATTTTTCAAGACTGTTATGCTGTCGGAGATTTCCATTACTTCCTTCAGTTTGTGCGTAATGAACAAAACTGTCTTGCCGTTTTTAACCAGAAAACGGATAGCTTCAAACAAACCCTGAATTCCCTGAGGTGTCAGCACAGATGTGGGTTCATCAAAAATAATAATATCTACTCCACGATACAGAATCTTCACGATTTCTACCTGCTGCAGCATCGAAACCGAAAGATTCTGAACAAATTCATCCAGGGGAATGTTAAAATGGTATTCCCTGCAAATGTTCTCCACATGCCGCCGGGCTTCTTCCCGGTTCAGGAAAATACCCCATTTTTTCTTTTCGTACCCCATCATGATATTATCAAGCACCGTCAATTCCGGGAATAGCATAAATTCCTGATGAACCATTCCGATACCAGCTTTACTGGCATCATTGGGATTTCGGAAATCAACTTTTTTTCCGTGTACAAACAGTTCTCCCTCATCCGGCCGGTACAGACCGCTGATCACATTCATGAGTGTGCTCTTTCCTGCTCCATTTTCACCAATAACAGCGTGAACCGTTCCTTTTCTGACAGACAGGCTGATCTTGTCATTTGCAGTCAGACTTCCGAAGCGCTTGGTTATCCCTCTTAATTCCAGCACAAAGTCCATAGATGCCTCCTTTATGTCACTATGACCTGCTATTTCAGTAAACTCTCCATATCAAGAGATCCGGATTTTACTGCTTCAAGAAGCTCATCCAACTGTGACTTTACATCATCTGGAAGTTTATCATAATCTCTCTCATCATAAATTGCAGACTGCGTCTCAATTCCGTAATTCGTTTTACCTGCTGCGAAATTTCCCTCTTTATATGCGGTAAATGAATCGAATACTGCTCCGTTAATATCCGTTAAGGAGGACCAGAATACACAGTCATCAACATCGCCCTGCCACTCGTCTACACCAATGCATTTAATTCCGGCATCTGAGCAGCCCTGAATTACGCCAAGTCCAGCTAAATTCGCAGTCTGGAAAATAATATCTGCGCCCTGGCTGACCATAATTTTAGTCTGTTCTCCTGCTTTTACCGTGTCACTGTCATCGCCCACATAAGCAGTCTGAACAACTACATCCGGGTTGCCATAATTTGCTCCGGCAAGATATGCATCACGGAAACGGTTAATAACCGGAATATCCAGACTTCCAATCCATCCAATAGTTCCGGACTCCGTTGTCTTAGCTGCTACAAATCCGGAAACAAACGCTGGTTCCAGGGAGTCTACATATACGTTGGCTACATTATCATACTTTGTATCCAAACTGCTATCGATCAGACAAAACATGGTATCCGGATATTCCGGTGCCAGCTCAACAGCCACCTCATTGATCGTATCAAACATGGTGTAGATCGGATTTGCGCCCATCTCTGCCATGGCTCTGATCTGCTCAGAATACTCAGCCTTATCAAGCGCTTCAATTAACTTGACATCCGCTCCATACTCATCCGCAATCCGTTCAAAACCAGTCCAGGTCAGATCTGTAAATGGAACACCAGCCGGCGCCTCAGAGATCAAACAGGTAAACAGTTTCTCATTTTCCGGCTTTTCCTTTTCATCTTTTTGATCCTTATTCTCAGTTTTTGCCTCACTTGCTGCCGGTGCCGGATCCTTAGGAGCTTCCTTCTTGCCCGCACATCCTGAAAGTGCACAAAGCACAGCTGCTGCAGTCAATACCTTTCTCATCTTTCTCATATCCTTCTCCTTTTTTCTGAATGGTCAAAAATAGAACACAACTCTTTAATTTCATTTACCACACAATCCGGTGACTGTTCCATAAGGGAGTCCAGTGACCAGTTTCCTGATGGTACCGCTACTGTGTACACACCTGCCGTTACGCCTGCTTTGATATCAAAGGGGGATTCGCCAATATAGACACAATCTTCAGGATTCATCCCACAGGCTGCAGCTCCTTTTAAAATTGGTTCCGGATCCGGTTTGAAACAAGTTACATCATCTCTGGAAACCATATATCGAATATAGCGATCCAACCCCATTTGTTTCAGGATATGTGCGGCATTCTTTCTCCGTTCCGATGTGATCAGGCAGATGGGACATCCCAGACTCTCAATGTACTGCATCGTTTCCAGCGCTCCATCTATGAGCCTTGCATGCTCCATATGTATGGGATACTGCCTTTTATATTCTTCAATAAACTGGGTGATCGTTTCTTTGTTATCCTGACTGATATCTGTAAGGGTAGTAAGCATGACCTCAACCGGAAGGCCAAACATCCCCATGATCTGTTCTTTTGAAGGAATCACCCTGCTTACCTTTTGAAAAGCAGCAAACAGTGCATCACAGATGCAGTCCTGTGAATGGATCAGGGTTCCGTCCAGATCCGTTAGCAGTGCCTGATATCCTGACATTTCAACTTGTCTCCTCATTTTTTCAATATTGCATGATCCAGTGCATGACTGCACGGACAATCTCTGTCGTCGGAAAGCGTCGGTATTGCAAGATACAGAACCTGCTTAAAGTCCTCAATACCCTGCTTGAGTAATCTTGGGAAGTCATCTGCTTCAATCTGTTCTCCGAGACACCAGTTCGTTGGAACGCAGATATGTGCATAACAGATTGCTGCTTCTCTTGCAAATACAGCCTCCGGCAGGGTAGTCATGCCAATAAGATCTGCACCAAGCTGTCTGAACATTTTCAGTTCAAATGGTGTTTCAAATCTAAGCCCCTCATTGACAAAAATAACTGCCTTGTCATGGACATGACCAGGTTTTACCTTATTTGCTGCATCAATCAGAGCCTTTCTTAAATCCGGACAATATGCCGGGGTCATATCCACATGATATGCTTCCACCTCATCATCATATAAGGAACGTGGAAATCTTCTGGTCCAATCACAAAAATCATGAGGAATCACGAGACTGCCGAGCTCAATTTCCGGGTTACTGCTTCCCACACAATTGGTCGCCAGAATCCGCTCGACCCCCAGTTCCTTAAATGCCCAAATATTAGCTCTGTAATTAATACGTGGTACAATGATCTTGTGCTCCTCACCATGACGCGGAAGAAAATAAACCTTACGTCCCTGAATAGTACCCTCAAATATCTCTGAGGAACGCCCATATCGATTATTATGAACAAACATTCTTGGGTTTTCTAAAAGCTCATAAAATCCACTGCCTCCGATAATTCCTATTGGTTTCATTGTTCCTTCTCCTTCTCCTTTTTATTTACTCTCGGAATTTCCGTGAGTATAAAAATATTCCATACTGAAATCGTTTTCAGTATGAGTAAAAAAATGTTGGCCTTTTTACGACCACATTTTTTTGCCCTCCAACTATTACAAAAAAGAATGCGCATCCATATGGAGCACTTTCAATTTCATAGGACGCAATTTCCTATGAAATATGAATGACCGATGTACGTTCAATAAACTTTAATTCCAGGCTTTCTATACAGGCACCCGCATTCGTTCCTGCACCTTCCAGTCTGTCAAGCAACAGCTTTACAGCTGAACTGGCAATTGCAGAAGTGTCCAGACGAAAACTGGTGATTCCATAGCGGGCAAATGCCTGTACGTCTTCGTCAGATTCTTCAAATCCAATAAGAGAAATGTCTTTTCCCAGTACCATCCCGTGATTTCGAATAGCCTCAAGAACTCCGACAGTCAGTGTATTATTTCCTGCTATGATAGCCGTTGGTGGATCAGGCTGTTCCAGCAGCAGCGATGCATACCGGATACCTGCTTCAATCTTCCAGCAGTCCTGTATCACATATTCATTCCTCCATGGAAGTCCATGAGACTTTAGGCCATCACGAAATCCGCGGATTCGTTCTTCAGCAATACCATTTCCTTCAGCTCCAACAAGAAATACCATTTTTTGATGTCCATGTTGAATCAAATACTCCGTGCCTCGATAAAGTGCCTCGTAATTTCGGTTCATAACACAGTCAATAGAAGTATTTCCTTCAAAGTAACGGTCAATCAGCACCATAGGCTTTTTTACCTTTTGCAGCGGCAACAATTCCTTTAAAGAAGTAGCATTCAAAATTCCATCCGCCATCTGACAAATCGGACTTCCCAGAAACAGACATTCTTCTTCTGCAGATTCAGTTGTATATACAACTACATAATAGCCATATCTTTTCATTTCCTGGATTACCGTATTAATCAACTGAATGAAAAAGTGATTATTAATGACCGGTACGATCACGATCACCATCTGGCTTCGACCTCGTACCATAGCCTTAGCTGTAAAATCCGGCACATAGTTAAGTTCGTCAATGGCTTTCTGAACGCGTTCCTTTACCTCTGGATTGATCCACTTATAGTCATTGAGTACACGTGAGACCGTAGCTGGCGACACACTTGCATATTCAGCTACATCTTTAATCGTGATTTTTCTTTTTTTCATGTGCACTTTTCCTCTTTTCCATAACTGAAATCCTTTTCAGTAAGGCAATTTTACCATATAGTTATGGATATTGCAATACTGTATACAGTACTTCATTCATACTAAATTATAATGAGTATTTATAAAAAATCCAGCAATAAAACGGAGTGTATCGCTCATGTCATGAGTTATACACTCCGTTTTCCGAAACATCAGAGCATCATACTATACTTCCTACTCTTCTGCTTGATCCTCGGTGATTGCCACTGCATCTTTGTTGTCTTCCGTATCCGGATCCTGGGCTTCTTCTGAGGAAGAGTCATCATCCACTAACGTGTCTTTCTTGACTTCCTCTGCATCTTCCTTTGCATCGTTCTCAGCTGTCTGCTGATTTGATTTGCTATCATTCGTATTCTTTGATTCTGCAGCATCTGTCTGTTTTTTCTTATCTTCCGAATCCTTGCCTTCAGCAGAATCCATTCTGTCCTGGTCTGTGGATTTTTCATCGCTGTCATCAGAAATGATCGTATCTTCATCAAGAATCTGATCATCATCTGATGCTTCTTCCTCATCAGAGACCAGCATAATTGCTGCTTCTGAATGCTCTTCAGCAATAAGTGCTCCATTCTGATCCAGCATGAATGTCAGATTTTGATAACCATCTGCTGAAATTACGATTTCGTTCTCACTCTCAGTGAGGGAATTCTTACCAATGTAAATTTGGCAATCAGTTGGCCTAAGAAGATACTTATTCTGTTCCAGATAGAATGAATTAGAAACTGCAGTAAGCTCCGTCTCATTCAAGGTGATCAATTTTATAGCATCAAACCAGTCATCTAACTTTTCACCGCTTAATGTTACTGTATAATTGCCAGACCACGTATCTTTTGCGGCGGTACTGACTTCCGGCGCTGCATTTTCCTCACCATCTTCGTTTCCGATATCACCATTCAAACCGTCGGAAATCTTTCCGTTCTGATCCAGAGTGATCGTCACAACCAGCTTTTCATAACCCTCTGCCTCAATAACGACTTCATTTTCCTCAGAATTATGAAAAGCAGAATTGCTTAATAAGATCTGGTTCAGATATAAGCTCGTGCGATATTTATTACTGTTTAAATCATAATCAGCTTTTTGATACGCAGTTTCATTCACCATAACGGAAGTGATCTTGTCAAACCAATCTGTGTTATCAAACTGAAGTGCGAATCCATCGGAGATACCCTTGATATCAACAGGTTCTGCAAGCGTTTCCTTATTTTCTGTATCCGGATTTGATGTTTCGTCTACCAGTTTTCCTGTTTTGTCAATACAGAAGGTCAGGTCCTCGTATCCTGCTGCTGAAATTACAATTTTATTTTTATCTTCCGTGATTTCCTGATTTCCGAGCATAACAAAACCATCCGTCTCCGAAATCGTATACTGGGCAGACCCATAAACATAGCTTCCTTTTTCGTATGGCTGATCATTGACGCTTACATTACTGATATTTTTGATCCAGTCACCGTAAGCTGTGCCAAACTGGAAGGTATATGCCCCCATGTTCCAACGATCTTCCCCATCTACTGCTGCCGGCGGCTCCTTCGCTTCATCCGGATTTGTTTCACCAGGATCCGTCTGGTCCGCTTTTGAAATTTCAAAGGTGATCGTCTGGTTTTCATAATATGCAGTTTCGATCGTTACTTCGTATTCCCCATCCGTATCAAACAGGTCTTTTCCAAGGATCAGCTGATTTTTCTGTTCCTCACTGATGCTGTAACCAACTTTTTCCCAGATATTCTCCTGTTCATCCGGAAGAATGTTTTTCACGGTTCCGTCTGGTTTTTTCAATGACACCTTTGTGATATGCTTCCAGATATCTCCGCTTTCGTCTGCATCATTTGTAAGGATCACTGCATCGCCAACTTTCAGCTTCTCCTCTACCGACAGATGAACATCCTTTTTATCCTTTACAACCGGTACCGAAACTGTATTATCCTGATAGCCATCCAGCTTGATCACAAGCGTATTACTGTCCTTTTCAAGACGGAACACATCTGCATCCAGCCGCAATAAACGACCACTTTCCGTTAATGCATATTTCGTGTTGGAAAGCTCCTGATAATCTCCATTAACATAGAGCTTCGCCTCCTCCGCTACAGTCTTAAGATAAGCAAGATCTTCACAGGAAAGATAAACATCCGTTCCTTCTTTGATCTCCGTGATCGTATTTCCGGTCTCATCCGTCAAATGAATCACAGGAGCCTCTTTTCCAAGGTAATTGCCATTCATCTGTGTCTCACCAAGCAGGTTATCTTCCAGTACATATTTCACTGCATAAGGACGATTTGGAGTTGTCTCTGCATTTCCTGCTGCTAAATAATCCGCAAAGCTTAAATAAGTTCCGGCATTCTTTGCCTGCTCTACTGCATCCCGGTATGCTTTAAAGCTGTAAAAGGTTTTTCTGTCCTCGCCAATAACCGCATCGTAACCAGACATATCGGATAACCAGCGATCTGCAATCGCATCAGCAGCTTCATTTTCAACCTGGAGCTTGCTTAAGATCAGCGCGTTTGCGAGAAGATCCGCATCAAAAATCAGGTCAGCAGTCATCGTAGTGCTTCCACCGTCTGATCCGTCAGAACTTCCGCTGCTGCTTCCGCCGCTGACCGTTGCACTGGAGATGGCATCCACTGCGGCAAGTGTATAGGATGCATGTGCTTCTTCACGGACCGCACTTGCTGCGTCAGATACCGTAAAGGTGTAAGACATATCCTTAAATCCGGTAGCATGAACTGTGATGGTATATTTACCCGGAACCGGAATGTTATTTCTGCCGTTTGTGGCAGATTCGTCGTTATAAAGAACAAAGCTGTCACCGATCAGATACCAGTCACGAATCTTTTCCAGATCTTCGGTAGTTCCGTCCGGGCGTTTCAGCTCTACACGATTCACCGGCATCGTTGCTCCATACGTCATATTCTGAACTGTAAAATGAAGATTTTTCCCGCTGACGATCGCACCGGCTTCACTTAAGATCATGGAAGGTGCCGTGCCGTTTACAACCTCGATCGGAATCAGCGTATCCGTATTTCCTGATTTTACACGAAGATAATACAGACCATTGGAATAAAAGTTCGTCTGTCCAAGCGGCACTGTGATCTGTCCAACCGTTTTTCCGTGATGATCCGCAAGATCACTGCTCCATGTCAGATCCGCATTGATCGTATTTTTATTTCCGTTTCCGGAAACAAGATCCACATCAGAAATACTGTTAAACCACTGTTTATCTGCCTCAGATGTATAGTTAAACATCACGATGGCTTCACCACTGACATGATATACATTGTCTGCTGTCTCATCGTCCTTCAATTCTGCTTTCGGCGCATAATACCGGATCTCATCTTTTTTCTGTCCGAGCGAAAAAGTAGTTGTTGACGGCTTCACACGGACCTGACCATGATCATCATAATTGGTCAGATGATAATCCCATACATTAACAGATCCATGTGCAAGAAATGCAGAAGGTGCTGTATGCTTTCTCACTTGAATCATGCCAGAACCATTCTGACTGCCTCCAAGGGACACGGTCTGTGTGTGACCTTCTGGATCCATCGCAGTAATACTGCCGGGATTTAAAACCGTCAGCTCCCATTTTGCAATGGTACCGTCCGTATCCACAGGAGTCATTGCCTCGGTGACATCAACTCCATCGATCATGACTCTGCAGTTATTCAGAGAATATCCTTTTGCGAAAGCAACTGACACGTATTGGCTCCAGCCAAGATCTACGACTCTGGTCTGGCTTTCCAGAAGAAGGGAACTCTGCTGTTCATCCCGTCCGTTTGAAGTACCAGGAGATGATGGATTGCTGTTCGTATTTCCGGAAGAAGTACCTGAACCGCTTCCAGATCCATTAGCGCTGCTGCCGGATCCGCTGGAGCTGCTGCCGGATCCACTGCCTGAAGAACCGCCACTGCTTGTCTGCGTACTGCCAGAGGCTCTGTTTTGTCCGCTCATCCCTGAATATCCCTGACCCGGGCGTTCCTGAACCTTTCCGTTTTCATCCAGCCATGCGCCATCCTGATTTACCTGATAGCCGTCAGGCGTCGTTCCGTCCGTAAACATTTTTCCAGGGCATTCACCGGATTCCGACTCAAAATAATAACATCTGCCATCAATCCACTGCCATCCGGATACCATAGCACCCTCGGTTACATCTGCATTTGTACTGTAGAAATACCAGTCACCTGCCTCATCTTTGATCCATCCGGTATGCATTCTTCCCTCAAAGCCATCGGATTGCTGGTCAAAATAGTATTGTTTTCCATCGATAACAACTTTTCCTGTTTTCATAACTCCGGTATCCGGATCTAAATAATACCAGCCGGATGCCGTATGAATCCAGCCCTTTGCAAAGCTTCCATCTGCTGCCTGGTATCTCCAGTTCTGCCCCTCACAGACCCAGCTTCCATGATCCGGTGCCCCCCAGCTGTGATCGTCGCACCGTAACCAGTCATTGTCTGAGCTGCAGTCATAATAGCCAGACATACAGCAAACGCCTGTTTTTGAATCTTGCGTGTTCTCATTTTTCTTCCCCTTCCGTTACGCAATTTCATCCTGTAAATTAGCATGTGCTAACTCCAATAACGGATTTAGTATAAAAAGTAGAACTTCGATTGTCAATTTCATATTCGTCAGATGAGAAACATTGCTCAATAAAGATAAGTATGACGCAGAAGCTTTTTTGTGGTAAGATAGTCTTACGTTTTAGAGAAAGGATCCTCGTATAAAAAAGATGAAACTTCAAAAACTACTCAGCCTGCTGCGTCAGGCCATTGACCAATATCATATGATTGAAGCAAAAGATCACATAGCGATAGGAATCTCCGGCGGCAAAGACAGCCTTACCTTACTGTATGGTCTCGCCAGTCTTCAGAAATTCTATCCGATTCCCTTTACATTATCTGCCATTACCGTAGATCTCGGACTGGAACCTATGAACCTGGGACCAATTCAGGCGCTTTGCAGCAGCTTTCACATTCCTTACGAGATTGTGACCACCGAGATTGGAAAAATCCTCTTCGACATCCGCAAAGAAACAAATCCATGTTCTCTCTGCGCAAAGATGAGAAAAGGCGCGCTAAACCAGAAAGCCATGGAACTTGGATGCAATAAAATCGCTTATGCCCACCATAAGGACGACATCATCGAAACTGCAATGATGTCTCTTCTCTATGAAGGACGTTTCTATGCATTTCCACCGGTTACCCATTTAGACCGCACAGACCTTACCGTCATTCGGCCGCTGATGCTGGTTTCCGAGGCCGATGTAAAAGGCTTCCGGAACAAGTATCAGCTTCCGGTCTGCAAAAATCCCTGTCCGATGGACGGTCACACAAATCGCGAAGCAATCAAAAATCTGATCCGTTCCATCAATGCGGAGGCACCTGGTGTGCGGGAACGACTGTTTCATGCAGTATCATATGGAAACCTTCCCGGATGGGAAAACCCTGATAAACATAAATAACAAATTCGGAAAGAGACACAATTATGGCAAATATACCTTATTATCAGCAGAAAGACATTGAAAATATCAAAAAGCTCAGGGAAATGATGAAAGAGCTTCCTCCATTTTGCACCGAGTTTTTCCGTGGGATTGAACCGCGCACCTCTACAAGGACCCGGATTGCCTATGCCTATGACTTATCTGTTTTCTTTGACTTTCTGAAAAAAGAAAATCCTGTCTTTTCCAAAATGGAACGAATGGATTTTCAGCTGGAACAGCTGGACCAGATCACGGTGACGGATCTTGAAGAATATATGGAATACCTGAAATACCGATTCAACGAACAGAATCATGAGATTATGAATCAGGAACGAGGTATCATGCGTAAAATATCTTCTCTGAAAAGCTTTTATAATTATTTTTTTCGAACAGAAAAGCTTGCAACAAACCCGGCAGCTCTCGTCCGGCTCCCAAAGCTGCATGATAAAGAAATCATCCGCCTCGATGTAGATGAAGTAGCCCTTCTTCTGGATGCCGTAGAGCAGGGAGAAGGCCTGACTGAAAAACAAAAAACCTTTCATAAACGTACACGGCTTCGTGATCTGGCACTCCTGACGCTGCTTCTCGGAACCGGAATCCGCGTTTCCGAATGTGTCGGTCTCGATATCAACGATGTAGACTTTAAAAACGGTGGCATACATATTCATCGCAAAGGCGGAAAAGAAGTAACGGTGTATTTCGGGTCAGAAGTAGAAAATGCACTTCAGGACTATCTTGATGAACGCTTTGGAATCATTCCGGAAGAAGGAAGCGAGCAGGCACTCTTCCTTTCCATGCAGCGCAAACGCATGAATGTCCGCTCGGTAGAAAACCTGGTTAAAAAATACGCTCGTATCGTCACACCGCTCAAAAAGATTACCCCGCACAAACTGCGCAGTACCTATGGCACCAATCTGTACCGGGAAACAGGCGATATCTATCTTGTAGCAGATGTTCTCGGACATTCCGATGTAAACACCACCAAAAAACACTACGCTGCACTGGAAGATGAACGGAGAAGAAGTGCCAGAAATGTAGTGAAATTGCGGGAAATTTAAGTTAATATCATTTGGAAAAAATTTTTTTCAGCATTTTGGGCAAAAAATGTACTTTATTTCCGTTTAAAGTAAAACTTTGGAAAAGTATTTTGCTAAAATAAAGTTCAAAATTCATATTTGCCAAGTAAAAAGTAAAACTGTATAAAGTATAAAGATTTTTAAATTATACTATTATAATAGTTTCTAATACATGATTCCCTTTAAATAAAAGATAATATAAAAAGGTCTCTTTACCCATTTTGAGGGATGTAAAGTGACCTTCTCTTAGTCAAATATAATGCCGTTCCTTTCTTCGCAAACCTTTACAGAAAGTACAAGCATCCATGTTTCGTTTTTGATAAAGAATCCGTTGCTTTGGTGAGCACTTATAATCGTGTTCACACACTGGGCATGTCCACCAAACAGGTGTTATGCAATTATCCAAAATTTGATCAGGATCACATAACAAATAGTTATCCAAATGGTTCCACTCATTCATTAAATCCGGATGCAATACGGCAAAGGAATTAACACCCGGAAGAACTTCTTTCATTGAATAATACACACAATCCACGTTTCCCGTTGCCATATCTCGAATAGAACGTATATATTCGCCACCACAATCAGGGCATTTCCAGAGTGCTCGGTAACATGAATTATTCAAATAATGTGACATGGGTTCTTCATTATTAGAAGACCATCGCGACATTAATTCTGGATTCGTTAACTTGAATTAGATTGCTTATGCCAAGCATATAAGTAGATAGCAATGAACACTCCCGCAAAGCAACTAATGATTATGCCTGCAATCAAAGCAGGATAATAACTTGTAATCAAGCCTGTATCTGCTGTTACGATGAAGATAATACCAATAACAAATGCTATAACATAGATAATGGACATAAACTTTTTCATAAACACCTCCAGAATCACACGCGCTCAAATGACAGATATCTCGTTCCCTGAAACGTAAGTTTCCCAATGTCGCCTTCCGCCAGCATTCCATATTCTCTGCCAGAAACCGGCAGTTCCATCCGGTCACCGCTCTCTACCTGAAACGTGACATAGTAGCTGGTACTTGAAGTCGAATGGCAGCCATGTAATCACAATCATGTAGAAACTCGCATAGATAATATATTTTAATAAATCGTATAATTTATTCATGCCATCGTCTCCGCGATATTCTGTTTTAAGCTTTTGGCATCGGCAAACTGAAGCTTCACGGACATTCACTTTCACTCAAATACGAACAATCTTAAGGATGTGTTGTTTTATGGATCGCCGTGTCCTTATCCAGCTCTCCACTCAACATATTTTCATAGGTTCCCTCTACATAATTGATAGTATCCTGGTTCTGAATGCCTATGATGGTCACCATCTCTCCCGGCTTTGGTCCCGGAACCGTATAATCATACCGGACGTCCCCTTCTTCATAGACACCCCGGCCCATTCTGGCAGTTCCCACATAAGGCCTTGCGTTTTTATCCTCCTCCCTGGTATTACCCTTAAAATCCCTTACAATCGCATATCCAGCCTCTTCAAGCATCTTCTCATCCAAGTCAGGGTCATATCTCACCATCATGTTCTGCAAGAAATCCTCGCCCAGATGGAACTCGCCCACATCTGCTTTTCCGATAAAATCACCATATTGAAAATTAGAATTCCATTCCATGTTATTGCCGGTCATGCCCTGATTCAATTCCTTCTTTTTCAGTTTCTGGCCGGAACGCATCACACGAGGTGCCTCAATGGTGATGCCCAGATCCTCATCATAGGCAGGTTCCAGAAGTTCCAGTTTTCCGCAGACAATGACGATTTTTCCATCATTGGCCGGATCATATCCGCCGGTTCCTACATAAATAGCCTGCTTCAATGCTTCCTCCCTCCCGCTGCCGCCGCAGCCAGACAGCATAGGCGTTACAGCTAAAAGGCCTGTCACGGCAAGTATCAGCAGACCTGCTTTCCTTCTACTTTTATTACTCAAGCTCATACGCACATTTTCCTCCTTTCTTAAGTCCCACAGACATTTGACTTACATTCAGACACCGCCGACGAACATTCGTTTTGCGCACATCTTCGGAATTCTTGCTGTAAAAATCTTTATCATCCTCCATATTCCGAATAATCATTCAGAAGGCGTACTGTATGATAGACTTCCGTTCCATACATCTGGATCATCAGGTCATTCTCATGGATAGACGGATACAGCCAGGCAAATTCCGACTTGTTACTCACATTATATCATATTTTTTCTTCAATTACATCCACCAAATTTTAGTACACTGCCATTCGGCTTGCTTCTGTAACCGGCATCCGTTTAATCTTCTCCTGCATTGTTTCCTTTGTATCTTCATTGAAATGATAACGGACATCATAGACTGTCTGCCAATTTTCTTTGTAAATGTGTTCCCCTCTGTTTTTGTATACACAATATGGATTTGTGAAAACATTCGCTATGATTGTCCGTAGGAGGACGGATCATGGTTGACTATACACCGCTTTGGAAAACGATACATGAACGGGAAATAACTCAACATGCGATGCTTCAGGATAAAGTCCTCGATAACCATACGCTTGACAGGTTGAATAGGACATTCCTATTTCTTCCTCGGTTGTAGTAGATTCCTGCCAGCCTCTGTTCACGATCATTTTTCTGGATCTTCTGTTGGTTCTGGAAGTCTCCGACTGCTTTTCCTATAACGGTATGGGTTTCCGTCTGCAACTTCCGTTCCGGATTTTTCTTTGTGGATACAGTAAGCTCTTTTCCATTAATAGAACCGTTTATAACAACATATCTTTCACGCATTTACTCCGATAGTCACTCGGCGATATTTTGTATCTTTCTTTAAATGTTCGGTTAAACGTTCTTTGACTTTCAAATCCACTATCCAGTAGGAATCCGAATCACCAATGCTCAGATTTTACTTGAAACAACAACTTATTCCATCAATGAGATTTCTAAGATTGTCGGGTATGATAACCAGCTTTATTTCAGCCGACTCTTCCACAAGCTAAAAGGATATTCACCTAGAGAATACCAAAAGATAAGAAATAAGTTCTGAAAATTACACCTTCAGACAATCATTGTCAATCTCACAAAGCAGTGTTTTTACAAAATGAAAATTGCAAATTGCAGTTGACAAAGGCATGGTAGCGCGTTATTATACAGGCATAGATGGCATGGACACGCGTTTGCAAAGTCCATGAGTTTGTGTTTAAGGAGGTACTCATATGTCAAAAACAATTAAAATCACTGTATCTGATGACAACTATGACGATTTGGTTCGACGAGCAGGTGCCAATTCACTCCAGGATTTTATAAGAAGCATTCTATTCCCTGGTCAGATTACTATCACCCCTCCCGATGCAGTTCAAAGAGCTTTGCAAAAATACAAAAAAGGCGAGTTATTCTCAGTTCCGGAAATCTACGGAGAAGACTGGAACCTTCCAAATGGTATGGCCGGTCAATTTGGTCGTAAATTTTTCAATCTGGTTACCGAAGAATATCAAACCAAAATACGATTTACCGGTAACTACAATTCAAAGAAACACGCTGTATATAAAATTCTTTAATTTTAAGAACGAGAGGAAGAAACATTATGAATGGAACGTTATACGGTGTTGGTGTTGGTCCTGGAGATCCTCGCCTTATGACCTATCTTGCAGTCGACACAATTAAGTGCTGTCCGGTCCTGGCGGTACCGGCAGATGGCAAGGGAAAGGCAGTCGCTTACCGGATTGCAAGCGGCGTTGTAAAGAATCTCGACCAGAAAGAATGTCTGAACCTTGCTACACCCATGACAAAGGATCGGGCTGTTCTGGACGCTGCATACCAGACTGCAGCGGACCGAATCATAGAAAAGCTGGAACAGGGACTGGATGTAGCCTGTCTTACTCTTGGAGATCCGACCATTTACAGCACTTATATTTACATTCACCGTCTGGTAAAAGCCCGCGGATATGACGCAAAGATCATCAATGGAATTCCGTCATTCTGTGCTGTCAGTGCCAAACTCGAAGATAGTCTTGCTGACCGTTCTGAGCAGATTCATATCATCCCATCTACTTATGGAGTCGAAGATGCACTGAACCTTTCGGGAACAAAAGTGCTGATGAAAGCTGCTTCCAAAATGCCGCTTGTAAAGGAAGCTCTAAAACGCAGCAATACAACCTGCTCTATGATTGAAAATTGCGGCATGCCGGACGAGCATATTTATCACTGTATTGACGAAATACCGGATCAGGCAAGCTACTATTCTATTATTGTTGTAAAAGAGGAACCGCATGATTAAATTACAGGATCTAACGAAACAATATGATAAGTTCCTTGCGGTGGATCATCTGAACCTTACGATCGAAACCGGAGAGTTTTTTGGACTTCTGGGGCCAAATGGTGCAGGAAAAACAACAACGATCAGCATGCTGTCTACACTTCTGCTTCCTACCAAAGGCTCCATTCAGATTGACGGAGAACCGCTGACCAGGCAAAATGACCGGTTAAAAAGAAAGCTCAGCGTCGTTACACAGGAGTACTCGATGCGTCAGGACATGACTATGGATGAGATCATGGAATATCAGGGACGTCTTTACTATATGCCATTAAAAAAAATACGGGAACGTTCAGAACAATTATTGAACTTTTGCGAACTGCTGGATTACCGGAAAAGAACCGTCCGGAAGCTGTCTGGCGGAATGAAAAGAAAACTGATGGTCTGCCGTGCACTGTTAACAGAACCGGAAATATTATTGCTGGATGAGCCAACAGCCGGAATGGATGCTCTGGCCCGCAGACAGATGTGGAATCTTTTAAAAAAGCTGAACCAACAGAATCTGACGATTCTTCTTACTACACATTATATGGAAGAGGCTGAATCACTCTGCGACCGTGTCGGCTTTATGTGCCGCGGTGTGCTGAGAGAAACTGATACGCCCAGGCACATGATTGAAGTGCTTGGGCGCTATGCGGTAGATGAAACAAAACCGGAGGGTGTCAGATGCCATTATTTTTCAGAGAAGGAGGAGGCAATCCGTTATCTGTCCGACTCGCCATATGAGACATCACTGCGCAATACAACGCTGGAAGATGTCTTTCTTGAACACATCGGAAAAGAAATGGAGCGCAGATGACCATGGGAATTCTTACTGTATTATGGGAAAAATGGGTGGAATTCCACCACAATTTTTTTAAGATCACATCCGCAGCCATGATTGCTCCGCTCCTGTATATTCTGGTATTCGGCTTTGGTGTCCAGACCGTATCACACGGCCAGCCCTATCTGAACTTTCTGATCCCAGGTGTAGTGGCTCTTACTACCATGAACGGAAGCTTCAATGCCATTGCCCAGACACTGAATGTACAGCGCCTGTATGAAAAAGCATTTGACCAGGTCATGATCTCGCCGACTCCTCTCTGGCAGTTTATTGCGGGTCAGATCATCGGCGGAAGTCTGCGCGGTGTCTATGCGGGAAGTGTGATCATACTTCTGGTCCTTCCTTTGCGGACCGGCCTCTGCTTTAACGGCTGGTCATATCTGTTTATGTTTCTGAACGGAGCGGTGTTCTCCACCATTGGTGTTGTAGTTTCCTTTTACGCGAAAAACCATGCAGATGTGCCGCGGTTTTCAAACTATGTTATCATGCCGATGGCGTATCTGTGCAACACCTTTTTCTCCGCCCAGAATATGCCTGACGGGATCCGCCAGCTGATCAGCTGGCTTCCTCTGTCACAGACCAGCGCTGCCCTGCGGCAGATTGCCAATCAGGAAGCATTCTCCTTCACAGGGATCTGGATTCTGGTATTATATCTGGCATGCTTTTCTGCTGCCGCATCCTGGTTTCTATACAAAAAGAAAAATCTGTGATCAAAGCTCCTTCACTGCAGCAAGCAGCTCTTCGGCTGCTTTTTTCGGGTCATCTGCTTTCATGATAGCAGATACTACTGCAATACCGTCCGCTCCGCTCCCCTTTAAAATATCCATATTTTTCCGGTTCAGTCCTCCGATGGCAACCGCCGGGATCGGAACGGCCTTGCAGATGGCAGCCAGTGTAGAAACCTCTGTGAGCACGGTGGTCACCTTGGTTGTGGTCGGATAAATTGCTCCGACTCCAAGGTAATCTGCGCCATCCTGGTAAGCCTTCTGCGCAGCTTCAACGGTTTTAGCGGTTGCTCCCACAATTTTATCCGGTCCGAGAAGACGGCGAACCTCTGCTACCGGAAGGTCTGATGCACCAACATGAACACCGGCAGCACCGCAGGCCATGGCAACATCCACACGGTCATCGATGATCAGCGGAATATGATAACGGTCTGTAATCGCACGAAGCTTGCAGGCTTTTTCCAGATAATCCCGCCCGCCGGTATTCTTCTCGCGAAGCTGCACCATGGTAACACCACCCTTGCACGCTTCCTCTACGGTATAAAGAAGAGATTCTTCGGTATGGTAAGTACTGTCAGTTACAAGATATAAGCTTAAATCCAGGTTGTTTTTCATCTTAAGTTCCTCTTTTCTATGAATGGCATCTGTGTTACCCGATACGGCGTATCTGTGCTTGATTCTGCAGCTGACTGTCGGTCATGCAGAAAACCTCATCCAGAAGAGCTGCCTGAAAGTTTCCGGGACCTCTGGAGCCGGATGCGGCATGTTCTCCTGAGATTCCCATGGTAATGGCTGCCAGCAATGCAGCAGGTGTACCGGCAAAAGCCAGTGCTACGCTTGCGGGAAGGTATGCCGCAGTCAGTGCACCAACCATACAGCCGGTTCCCGTAATTCCAGACAATGCCTCATGACCGTTTGATACCAGAAAAACACTGTCTTTATCTGCGATCAGGTCCTGTTTGCCTGTTGCCATAACCGCGCACCCCAAATGAGCCGCCAATTCTTTAGCAATTTTACAATACAACGCTTCATTTTCCGAGGATATCGCATCCTGTGCTCCGGCATCAATTCCAGTCCCATGGAAGGGAAGGTTTGCAACTGCCAGGATTTCAGAAATGTTTCCCTTTATCACAGAAAAGGTACCCTCCGTAAAAAGCTGTCTTGCAAAATCCCGGCGAAGTTTACTGCAGGTAACCCCGACCAGATCGATAAGCACCGGAATCTTTTTTCGATTCGCAACATCGAGTGAACGCTTCATGGATTCCATACGTGCATCCGTAATATTTCCAAGATTCAACATGAGAGTTGACGCCACTTCTGTTATTTCCTCTACTTCTTTCGGATGCTCTGCCATAATGGGGCGGGCTCCCGTCGCCAGAATGATGTTCGCACAGTCATGAATCGATATGGGATTCGTAATGCAATGAATCAGCGAAGCGTTTCTTTTCGTATGCTTTCGAATTTCCAGCATTTCCAGCATAACCTGCTGTACTGTTGTTTCCTTCTTTGTTTCTTCGATTTCTGTCATATACTTTTGCACCAAGACTTTCCTGAAATTTTGCAAGCATCCCGGTCTGGCTAAGCGCCTTTAAAAATACATAGGCTGCGATGCCACCCATAATGGTTGCAGAGATAAACATCGGGGTATAATAAAATGCATTGAGTCCATCCCTGCCCATGATAAATGCCATAACCGGATAAGAGACGATAGAGCCAATGATACCCGTTCCAATGATTTCGCCAATCACTGCACAGATAATTTTTCCCTTTGATGCCCGATAGAGCACACCAGATAAAAATGCACCAAACACAGCACCTGTTAAAGCTAATGGCGGAATTCCCATAAACATCATGCGGATTACGCCAATCATGCATGCACACAGCAGAGAATACCACGGTCCCATAAATACAGAACAGGTAATATTGATCAAATGGGCCGTAGGACACATTCCCTCAATTCTCAGAATTGGAGAAATAACCACTCCAATTGCAACCATCATAGCCAGAAATACCATGCGAAACGTTTTCATTCTTTGTTTTTCCATTTTCATCCTCCTGTTTTTTCGGATTTCTGACGCCAGAAAGGGGAATGATTTCTGCTTTTAGCGACAAAAATCCCTTGTTCGGTCGAAGTTCTCTTACTTCCTCTCACTCCGAAAACACGGATTCCCATCGCTATATCAACTCCTCCTGCCTGGCTGCAGGGCGCTCCCCCTCCGGCCATCTTTTCCAACAGAAAAATGCCGATTTCAGAAAACCAGATCACAATTTCCGGATTCTTTCTCATATCTGTTGTGCAGTCAGATTCTATTTTTCATGAAACAAAATGGAACGCCATGCGCATCCTGGCGGAGCGCTTTTTGCTCCATAGGAGGCAATTCCTATAAAGTCAGCGGACGCGCCAGTGGCGCCTCCTCGACATGCAAAGCAATAAAAATGCATCTTCCGGTAACTCGCAGAAGATGCATTCTATCGTTCTTGCTTCCCTCCGTTGGCATTACCCAAATCAGGTACGGTCGAAGATTCATCTTCCTCTCAGCCTGTCACACAGGCTCCCGCGCACTTATATTCATTTGTAACTGTTTCAATCAGATGATAGCATAGCACAGAGTTTTTTAGATGTCAACGGTTAAACTTTTTTATGCCAGTCAGAGTCAGCAGCATTGTCATGAGCTCCGCACATGGGAATGCCAGCCATACTCCATTCATACCAAATAAAAAAGATAGCAAACATGCACATGTCAGGATTGCAATAAACCCGCGTGACATGGAAGATAAAAAAGCCCATTGAACCGATTCTACCGCGCTGAGTATGTTTGCTCCCACAATATTAATTCCAGCGAATAAAAAGCCGGTAAAATAAATCCGCAATCCCTGTTCAGCAAGACTGGCAAGTTCCATATCCTGTTCCCGGTTAAAAATACCAGCCATCGGTTTTGACCAGATCTGGACACTTACTAACAATACAGCGGCAACGCACAATGCAGTTTTCAGAGCCAAACCAATTACCGTCTTTAAACTGTTTTTGTCACCCTGCCCATAAAAACGACTGATGAGTGGCTGGGACCCCTGGGCAATTCCATTGAAAAGAGCGACTGCAACCAGAGAAAAGTTGGCTACAACACCATATGCCGCTACTCCGACATTCCCGGACAACCCTAAGATAATGGTATTAAATGCCACGGTAATGACTCCGGAAGAAATTTCCCCCACAAAAGCAGACACACCAACCTGACAGGAAAAAAACAACTTCCGGATCGACAACGGAACCGGTTTGAACAAAATCGTATTCCGCGAAGACCGGAAATGTTTCATACAAATGAAAATACTGACAATTGGAGACAGCGCGGTTGCCAACGCTGCTCCAGCCATAGAGAGACCAAATGGGAACATCAAAACATAGTCAAACACAATGTTAAACAGATTGCTCCCAAGTGTTGCAAACATGGCAATGGATGGATCCCCGTCATTTCTCACAAATGCACTGACAATATGGTTCCACATGAAAAAAGGCGCAAACATGAGAAAAATACGGGTATATAAAATACCAGTAGCAACAATCTGCTCATCTCCCCCAAGAATATGAATGATTTTTCCCGGGAAAAAGATTCCTGCAAACACAAACACCAGACTTAGAACAGTAGCCCAGGCCAAGGCATGAAAAAAGTATCCTTCCGCTTCTTTTATTCCGTGGTTGCGCTCTACGGCAAAGCGAATTGCCGAACCTACACCAATCATGGCTCCAAATGCAAAAATCAGATTATAAAGAGGCAATACCAGATTCAGTGCTGTAATACCGTTGGCACCAACTGCTTTGGCAATAAAAAATGTATCTGCTAAAATGTAGAGCGACATTCCAAGCATGCCCAGCATATTCAGGGATACATAACGAATAAACTGTCTTCGGATGGTCATGTTACGCGTTTCCCTCCACTCTCTGATTTCCAAGCTGCCAGAAAGCTACTGCACTTGCAGCGGCTACATTCAGAGAATCCACTCCATGTGTCATGGGAATACGGATGGTATAGTCACAATCTGCAATGGTATCTTGTGCAAGTCCATCTCCTTCGGTTCCAAGTACAATGGCAAGTTTTTCTTCTGCAAGCACAGCCGGGTCGTCAATGCGTACAGACTGATCCGTCAATGCCATGGCAGCTGTCTTGAAACCAAGCTGGTGTAACGTATCCATCGCGGGGCGCGGCCATGTACCGTTTCGTTCGAACACAGTCCACGGGATTTGGAAAACCGTTCCCATACTCACCCGGATTGCGCGTCTGTACAGGGGATCACTGCAGCCAGAGGTTAACAGAACCGCATCCATATTCAATGCTGCGGCTGAACGAAATATCGCTCCCACATTGGTAGGATTCATCACATTTTCCAAAACAGCAATACGCCTTGCCCCGGAACAGACGGTCTCAATGGATGGCAGGTGCTTCCTGCGCATGGCGCAAAGAAGTCCTCTTGTTAATGCAAACCCGGTCAATTTTGTTAATACTTCCATAGGGGCTGTATAGATTGGAACATTCCCACAACGGGCAAGAATTTCAGCAGCTGCCTTGTCCAGCTCGTTTTCTTCTGCTAGGATTGAAACCGGGATATATCCAGCATCCAGTGCCCGTCCAATTACAATTGGGCTTTCTGCTATAAAAATTCCAGTATCCGGTTCAAAATAATGGAAAAGCTGATTTTCCGACAATCTCGTATAGACTTCCAATTCCGGCATCTGCAGATCTGTTACTTTTATGATGTTTGTATGCAGCATAAATTACTCCTTAGTCAAATTAATATCATATCCCATCTCGGGCACTGAGTGGGTATATAAGAATTCTAGTAGTATGATTTCAAAACAAACATAATTATAACGACTGCCAACGCCTTATGCAAGTTATTCAGCAAAATATACGACTGTCAGAAATTCTCCGGAATGAATCTGTTCGGATTTCAAACCATTCATGCGTTTCAATTCCTCGACATATTCTGCTTTGGAATAACCGCTCCCTTTATAATACTGATCCGCGAGATTCCAGAGATTATCCCCCTGACGAAGCTGTACACTGGTATAATAACGGTTCAATTGTACTGCAGCTTTCTCTTCTGCCCTCGCGTTCAACAAGGTGTGTCCGAAAAAACCAGAGCAAAATGCCAGAATCATTAATAAAATAACCATAAGGTTCCGTAATCTGCGTTTCGTATTTCTGCCTGTTTTCATAAAGATTCCCCCTGCGTAAAAATATTCCGAACGTACGTTTGTTATGCTGTCATTATACGTTCCGAACAAATGTTTGTCAATATGTTTTCCAAGAAAAACGAACAAAAGTTTGCTTTTTGAGTAAAACTATGCTACTATAATCCTATAAAAAAGAAACACTTTATATTGAATATATCCGCATGGAGGAATGATGATGGGTCAGGGTAAAATTACAGCAAAACAACAGGAAATTTTATCATATATCAAAGAATGTATTTTGAAAAAGGGCTATCCGCCTGCAGTACGTGAGATCTGCGAAGCAGTTCAGCTTAAGTCGACCTCATCGGTCCACTCTCATCTGGAATCCCTGGAGGCAAATGGATACATACGCAGAGATCCGACCAAACCACGCGCCATTGAAATCCTGGACGATGAATTTGCATTAAACCGCCGGGAAATGGTTCAGGTTCCTGTAATTGGTACAGTAGCTGCCGGAGAACCGATTCTGGCACAGGAGCACATCGAAGACTATTTTCCGATTCCGGCTGAAATACTTCCAAACAAAGATACCTTTATGTTAAAAGTCAAAGGGGAAAGTATGGTCAATGCGGGAATCTATAGCGGCGATAAGGTCATCGTCGAGCAGACCAATACGGCAGAAAACGGAGAGATCGTTGTCGCACTTGTCGATGATTCTGCCACAGTCAAACGGTTTTACAAGGAAAACGGGCACTACCGTCTCCAGCCGGAAAACGATGCCATGGATCCGATCATCACGGATCATGTAGAGATTCTGGGGAAAGTCATTGGATTATTCCGCATGATGGCGTAAATACGTAAATGCCATTCTGAAAGAATCGGATTTTTGTATTGAGCAAATACTGAAGTTCACCAAATGTTCACCATTTTCCGGAAAACTTAATAAAAAATCAATGGCTTTTTCATCTGCTTTGTAGTAAACTCTTGTTTGTTGGTTCCAAAAGTATGAATTGACAAAGAAAGATCAGAGGAGTGATATTATTATGAAAAAGGCATTATTGTTTACTGCAATCGCAGCAGTTTCCATCAGTGCAGCAGCCTGTTCCGGAAAAAAAGCAACCGAGACTACCGCTGCTCCGGAAGAAACGACGGTAGCAGAGTCTACTACGGAGGCAGAAGTTGATGAAGATTATACCAGTGGTGTGATCACAGCGATTGACGGTGATGTTCTTACCATAAAAGACGACTATAGCGATGAAGAAAAGAAATACGATATCTCCAGTGCAGACGTAACCAAAGAATTCCCGCTTTCTGAAGGCGACTGGGTAGATATCACGTTCCCGGCAGAAACTACGGACGACCCGGTACCTGTTATTGCCATGGAAGTTACCGCTTCCATGTTAGAGCAGTCCATGGATCCGGTTGCAGAAGGAACCGTTAAGGAAGTAGCTTCTGACACGATGACCCTGGAAGTAGACGGAGAAGAATATAAGATTCTGACCGGCAATGCTTATGTAGTCGGAACAGATGGCATCAAGCCAGATGCAGACGTTGAAGTTACCTACCTCGGCGACCTGGACGACGAGCCGCTGGCAATCAAGATCGTTGCTGCAGACGCAAAAGATTCTGATGAAGCCAAGATCAATGCTTTCGTAGGTAAAGTTGCACAGATCGGTGAGGATGGAGATCATATCGTTCTCGAAGCACAGACCGGCGATTTCTTCACCTTTGTTTCCAGTGATACGGACTTAAGCCAGTATGCAGAAGGTGACACCCTTCAGATTCAGTACGAGGGTTCCATCAACGACAAAGAAATCCAGATCACAAAGATCACAAAGAAATAATATCAAATACGCAAAATGCCACACCAGGCAGAGGATACCTTTCCTCGATATGCAGCGAAATCGAAAAGAGCCAGCAGACACAGTATCTGCTGGCTCTTTTCGATCTTATCGTATGTCACTTTGTTATCCGGTCACTTCGTCGCCCCGTTATCTGACTGCCGTTTTTCGTTGTCCGATTATGAAATATCATAGCCGACCATTCGGATATAATCCTTGATGAGTTCCACAACCTGATCGAGTTCCAGTTTGCTGGCATTGATCGGCAAATCATAATTCATTAAATCTTCCCATTCCTTACCGGTAAAATACTTATGATACGCTCTGCGCTGTTTCGTGATCTTGTTTAACTTGTTTAAGGCCTCTTTGGTATCGGTAATACCGTCTGTTTCCTGCGTTCTGCGTACACAGGTAGAAATATCCGCATAAACAAATATTTTGATCAGATCCTCTTTTCCTGCGGTTTCCAGAATATAGTCTGCACACCGGCCCACAATGACACAGGACTGTGCAGCTGCCAGTTCCCGGATCACTTCTGACTGAAACCGGAACAGGTTGTCTGGCGAAGTTACATCGCCCTCTTTTTTCGGCTCATCAAAAATACCAGACGGCAGGTGCAGATTGCCTACAATTTTTCTCAGCAGGTTATTTCCGGCTTTTTCATCTGCAAGACGGAAATAGCGTTCTCCGACCGCACTTTTTTCAGCTGTCATACTTAAAATTTCATCGTCATAAAATGGAATGTTTAAATCCTCTGCCAGTTTTTTGCCGACAATTCGTCCACCACTTCCGTACTGACGCTCTATCGTAATAACAAGTTTGTGTTTATCCATAAGATGTCCCCCTTTGGAAATCATATTCTGTCTTTTATTTCCCTATTTAGTATAACACAAAACCGGCAGAGTGCCAAACTTTTTTACACTCTGCCGGTTTGATTCTTTTTTTCTGATTATTCAAATGGATTTTTCCACTATTTTGCAAGGATCATACGATCGTTTGCAAACTCTTCTCCGCTGGCTTCCTCAAATTTATGAAGAAGATCCTCGACGGTCAGACGCTTCTTTTTTTCTCCCGCCACATCATAAATAACATTTCCCTCATGCATCATGATCAGGCGGTTTCCCATCTGGATCGCATCGCGCATATTGTGGGTGATCATCAATGTGGTTAACTTTTGCTCTTCGACCATTTCCGCAGTCAGATCGAGCACCTTTTTTGCTGTCTTCGGATCCAGAGCGGCTGTATGTTCATCCAAAAGCAATAATTTCGGTCTCTGCAGGGTAGACATCAGTAAGGTCAGAGCCTGACGCTGTCCGCCGGAAAGGAGTCCCACTTTGGAGGTTAAACGGTCTTCCAGACCAAGTCCGAGGCGTTTTAACATATCCCTATACAGCTTGCGTTCCTCATTTTTGATTCCTGGTTTTAAGCTGCGGACCTTTCCGCGGCGCAATGCCAATGCCAGATTTTCTTCAATTCCCATGGTCGCAGCAGTTCCATTCATCGGATCCTGAAACACACGTCCCAGAAACGCTGCACGTTTATACTCTGGAAGTCTGGTCACGTCTTTTCCGTCAATGACGATCGCACCACTGTCAATTGGCCAGACACCTGCAATCGCATTTAAAAGCGTCGACTTGCCTGCTCCGTTTCCGCCGATCACTGTTACAAAATCCCCGTCATTCAAGGTGAGATTCACACAGCGGAGGGCTTTCTTTTCATTCACAGTGCCCTTATTAAAGGTCTTTGTGATATTTTTAATCTCCAGCATCATTCACTACCCTCTCTTTCCCATTTTTGAAAAATAACGGTTCTTCCAGGTAGGAATTGCCAGAAATACAGCAACCACGGCTGCAGACAGAAGTTTCAGCAGATCCGTATCAATACCAAGCCAGATCACAACCTGAAGCACCAGATAATAAATAATGGAGCCAAGGGCAACTGCAAGCAGTTTGAAGCCGAAATTACGGAATATTTTTCCGAAGATTGCTTCTCCGATGATCACTGCGGCAAGACCGATCACGATTGCGCCGCGTCCCATATTGATATCGGCAAATCCCTGATACTGACACAGCATAGCTCCGGAGAGCGCTACCAGACCATTGGATATCATAAGCCCCAGAACTCGGTTAAAATCGGTGTTGATGCCCTGTGCACGGGCCATTTTATCGTTGCATCCGGTTGCCCTTAAGGAACAGCCAAGTTCTGTACCGAAAAACCAGTACAAGACAACGATCAGAACGATGATCGCGATCGCTACGATCAAGATCGTATTTTTGTAAAATGGAACCTTGCGGATAAAGCGCAAGGAAACCAAAAGATCAAATTTATCCACGTTAATGGCCTGATTGGATTTTCCCATGGTCTTTAAGTTGATGGAATACAGACCAAGCTGGGTCAGGATTCCGGCAAGGATCGCCGGAATTCCCATAAAAGTATGAAGAATTCCGGTTGCCAGACCTGCCGCCATACCGGCTATCGTAGCACCTGCCATAGCTGTCCACACATTATGTCCAGAGAGCATCAGCATAATGCATACTGCACCTCCGGTTCCAAGAGATCCATCTACGGTCAGATCTGCAATGTCCAGGATACGGAAGGTCAGATAAACTCCAATTGCCATAATTCCCCAGATCAGTCCCTGTGCCACTGCACCAGGCAGTGCATTTATCAAACTCATCATATATCAGTTACTCCTCAATCGCAACGTAATCATCCGGAACGGCAACACCAAGTGCTTCGCAAATGGTTTTGTTATATTTCTTGGTAAACTGTGGAGCATATTCGATCGGCATCTCGGATACATTGGACTCGCCAGTTAAAATCTTTGCTGCCATCTTGCCGGTTGCAACACCAAGATCATAGTAACTGATGGAAAGGGTTGCGACACCACATCCGCTGCAGATGCCCTCTTCTCCTGCAATGATCGGAACACCGGCAGGCTGGCAGATATTATTGATGATTTCTGTATTTGCTGCTGCGGTATTGTCAGTCGGAATATAGATCACATCTGAATTGTTTGCTGCGTTGGTAGCAATGGTAGCCAGATCGTTGGAATCAGAAAACGCATAGTATTCACAGGTATAACCAAGTTTTTCCAGTTCTGCCTTTACCGTATCTACCTGATACTGGGAGTTTGCTTCTGCGGAACAATACAAAAGTCCTACCTTCTTGGCATCCGAGAACAGCTCTTTTATCATAGCTGCCTGCTCATTTAACGGAGCCAGATCAGAAGTTCCGGAAATATTGCCGCCCACGGTTCCATCGAATCCATCGATGCCAAGAGCCACACCATATTCCGTAACTGCGGTTCCAAGTACCGGAATCGTGTCGGTGCCAGCCTGTGCAGCCTGAAGTGCTGCGGTCGCGTTTGCAAGGATCAGGTCCACATCTTCCGATACAAAGCTGTTGATAATGGTAGCGCAGGTATTGGAATCGCCCTGTGCGTTCTGCTCGTCAAAGGTGACCTGATCGCCAAGTTCCTCAGTCAGCGCATCTTTAAATCCTTCGGTCGCAGCATCCAATGCAACATGCTGTACCAGCTGGCAGATGCCTACGGTATATTTGGCATCCCCGGATGCAGCATCTTTGGATTCTCCGGATTCTGCTGCCTTTGTGTCTTCCGTCTTAGCGTCTGCTGCTGCCTGTGTCGTTTCTGCGGTTTTACCAGAACCACATGCTGTCATGGATGCAGCCATCACTCCAGCCAAAATGAGTGCAAGTGCTTTTTTTGATTTTTTCATAATATTACCCTCCCTTTTCTTCCTATTCTGATTTCAGAATATTGCTTGAACTTTTTCCATCATACTATACTTTTTGCGCCGCGTCAATTTTAATACTTTAAATTCGTGTAAATTTAACGCATTAAAGTGATAAGGTTTTCTTTATATAGGTCATAACTTATTAAGTATTTGCACTTTTTTAAAATTTAACCTATAATAAATCCTGTAACAACGAAGTAATGTTCTGAAATCCAGTAAAGCTTCTGTTTCAAAACCAATGGCATTCAAATCCGATTTCTGCCAAATGATCGTGAAAAATGCTTGCCATACGGGGGAAATGGGGAGCTTTATTGGCATATATATGATTCACTTACAGGGGGATTTTCATGGAAGAAGTTAGTCTGCAGGAAATGCTTACAGCAAGAGAAGAGCGCTGCTGCCTGCAAACGAAATTGCTGCAGCAGTACAAAAAATGTCTGATCAGTTTTACATTAAATATACCAGGACCGGTTAAGGTTCTTCCAGGTGTTCCAAATGCCTTCGCTGCAGGGTGCCAGCGGATTGAAGCCTTATTAAAAGAACGGCTGCTGCTCATCCAGCATATGGAAACCATAAAAGCAAAAACCGGCTACGAGGCTTTTTACAGCGTAGATGCAAATCCAAATTTTGTAAAAGAACTAATGATCACTTTGGAAGACCAGGATCGCATTGGCCGTTTATTCGATATCGATGTACTCCGCGCGGACGGAAGCAAAGTGTCACGGGAAGAGCTCGGATTTGCGCCAAGGACCTGTCTGCTCTGTAAACAGCCGGCTCATGTCTGCAGCCGCAGCCGCAGACATACGGTTGCTGAACTCACATTAGAAATTGAACATATTCTGGAAAGTCTGTAAAAAATGTTGCAGTTTGCGCAGCACATAAACTGCGACAGCATAATTACATATTGTGGAGGGACTGGTATTTATGATTTCTTCTCTTTTTGCCAAAGAATGTGCCTACGCACTCATGGCCGAAGTTGGTGCAACACCAAAACCAGGGCTTGTAGACCGCCACGACAGCGGCGCGCATACCGATATGAATTACGATACGTTTGAAGCCAGCACCAATGCGATCGTCCCATATTTAAAACGCATGTTTGAAGCAGGAAACACCTGGGAAAACACAGATTTTAATGCATTATTTGAAAGCATTCGTCCGATCGGAATGGAAGCAGAAACAGCCATGTTTCAGGCCACCCATGGTGTCAATACCCATAAAGGCATGATCTTTTCCGTCGGAACCATTGCCGCGGCAGCAGGCCTTTTTTACAAACGCCACCAAAAATTCGATGCAGAAAAAATCCTGATGCTTTCCGGTTATCTCTGCTATGACGCCATGCGCAAAGATTTTCAAAAGATTGACCGGAAAAACCCGAAAACGCATGGGGAACTGCTTTATCTGCGCTACAGCACAAAAGGCATCCGGGGAGAAGCCCAGAAAGGCTTCCCTTCCGTCCGCACGTTTTCGCTGCCAGCCCTCCGCGCTGCCTTTCTGGCTGGTCAGTCCGAAAATGAGGCATACTTAAACACGCTTCTCACCCTCATGGCAAATGTAGATGACACGAACGTCTTAAGCCGCGCCAACACGGTTATACAGGGCTATGTAAAATCGGAAGCAGCCCAGATTTTAAAAGCAGGCGGCGCTTCTTCTGCTTCCGGAATCGAGGCCTTAAAAAAACTGAACCAGAAATATATCCATATGAATGTCAGTCCTGGCGGCTGTGCCGATCTTCTGGCTGTTACGATTTTACTCTATCGTCTGGAGCAGATCACCGTCTCATAACGCACATGCGGCAATCTCTTAGAGAAGTTCGAACCTTGAAACATAGGAAACCGTTACAGAAGTTCTTTGTAAACGCGCAGGACGTTATCGTGAAATACTGCCTCGATTTCCCCGGTAGTAAATCCTTCCCTGCTCATTTCATCTGCCAGAAGCTGCATGCCGGAAGCATCTTTCATCTCGGTCATGGTATTGATTCCGTCAAAATCGGAGCCAAGTCCAATGCAGCCGATGCCTCCGATCTGCTTCATATGTTTCATATGCGCTACCATGTCGCTACACAGACCGTGCAGCGGCTTTTTTTGTGTATATTGAGAAACTGTCTCTCCAGAGCCCGTGAACTGGTCTTCCCTGTCTTTTAAAAATGGGGCATAATAGTTAATACCAGCCACCCCTCCGCGTTCTGCCAGTGCCCGGATCATTTCATCGGTTAAGTTTCTCGGATGATGTGCCAGTGCCCGCGCGTTGGAATGACTTGCTACAAACGGTTTTTTTGTATAACGGAAGACGTCCCAGATTCCTGCATCATTCAGATGCGAAATATCTATGATCATTCCGAGGCGTTCCATTTCTTCCAGAAAAGCAATCCCGGTTTCTGTCAGTCCATGCTCCGTGTCAGGAACTGCCCTGGCCGGAGAGACGCTCTCATCCTTTCCATTTGGGAAACCAAGCTCATTTGGAAAATTCCAGGTAATCGTCATCATTCTGGCTCCCAGACGGTAAAAATCACGCAGGCATGCCAGATCGCCTTTGCAGATGCCCCCCTCTTCCAGTGTCAGCATGGCTGACATTCTGCCCTGATGCCGGTTTTCTTCGATATCCTTCCAGCTTTTTACGATACGGATCTGATCTGCATACTGCTCCAGTTCCGTATAAAACAGATCCACCAGCTTCATTGCATAATGAAACGGATCCTGTTCTCTTCCGAGATGTACAAACATCGCAAAATTCTGCAGAAAATAGTCTCCTTGTTCCATCTTATTTAAATCAATATGAAAATGGTTATCCAGAATGGATCCTGTTTCTCCCCGCTCCCTGGCCTGAAAAAGTTCCGAGATGGTGTCACAATGCATATCTACTACTTTCATGGATTTCTTTCCTCCCTCTAAAAACAGGAGACCGGGTTTGCCACCGGTCTCTTCTCTTATACCCATTATAATGTTTCTGCACGCTCTTCGATATTGCGCTTAAAATTGATTACCTCATGCTGGTAATCGCTATTCATAAAGCAGGATGTGATCATGAAATCCGCAGTGGCTTTGTTAACCGCCATAGGAATATCATAGACCTGTGCGATTCGCATCAGGGCTTTCACATCCGGGTCATGAGGCTGGGCTGTTAACGGATCGGAAAAGAATACGACAAAATCGATCACGCCTTCTACGATCTTTGCGCCAATCTGCTGATCACCCCCCAGTGGACCGCTGTTGTATCCCTTAACGGTAAGTCCAGTCTGATCCGTGATCATGCGGGCAGTTGTGCCGGTTCCATACAGATTATGCTTTTCGAGCTCTCCTTTATGTTCTTTGCACCATGCGATCAGTTTTGGCTTTTCGTTATCATGAGCGATCAGTGCAATGTTCTTTTTGCTGCCGATAGTAAATGTAATGTATTCCTGAGACATATAACAGATCCTCCTTAACGCTGCCGTTCACCCTTTTTTGTAAATAGCAGCTATTTTTCTCCTGTACGGATTAGCTAAAAGGTATCACACATTTGAAAAACATACAAGTGAAATTTTTGTAAAATCCTATTTGGGATCAGGATCATCCCCGGTGTCCGGCAATGTATTGAAGGAACTGTTTTCACTTTCAGAAACAGGATTCTGTAAAGAATCGATCAGTGCCCAGATCTCATCCCGCCCCTGTTTGGTCTCCGCAGAGAACGGGATCAGGATATCTTCTTTGGCGAGCCCCAGTCCCTCGCGCACCATCTTCACATGCTTCTGAATCTGGCTGCGTTTTAATTTGTCGAGCTTCGTCGCAATGATAACCGGCTTATACCCATTGGAAACGATCCAGTCGTACATCATCTTATCATTGGCAGACGGATCGTGCCGGATGTCGATCAGAAGGAAAATGCATTTGAGCATTTTCGATTTCTTTAAATACCGTTCGATCATCTTGCCCCATTTGGCCTTTACCTCAACAGATACCTTTGCGTAACCATAGCCCGGCAGATCGACAAAATACAGGTTGTCATTGACATTATAAAAATTGATCGTCTGGGTCTTGCCAGGCTGTGAGGAAGTCCTCGCGAGGGCCCGGCGGTTTAATAGACCATTGATCAGGGAAGATTTTCCTACATTGGACTTCCCTGCAAAAGCAAATTCCGGCAGAATATTTTCCGGCAGCGTGCTGGTAATGCCACAGACTGTCTCCAGTTCCGCTTTTTTAATAATCATCGTTCTTCCTCACTTTACCGTTATGCAAGTGCTGCAGCCAGCACATCATCCATAGTCTTCATATAAAGGATATTCAGTCCCCTGGTAATTTCCTTCGATAATTCTGCAATGTCGGCACGGTTTTTCTCTGGGACCAGAACCGTCTCCATATGAGCCATCTTGGCGGCAAGAATCTTCTCCTTGAGTCCACCGATCGGAAGTACGCGTCCGCGCAGGGTAATTTCCCCTGTCATAGCCACTTTTGCCAGCACCTTGCGGTTTACTACAGCAGAGAACATGGCAGTCGCCATGGTGATTCCGGCCGATGGACCGTCTTTCGGCACAGCGCCTTCCGGAATGTGGATATGAATATCATGCTTTGCAAAATAATCGTCCGGCACATCATACTGCGGGCAGATGGAACGGACATACGTCAAAGCCGTCATGGCAGATTCTTTCATAACATCTCCCATCTGTCCGGTCAATTTCAATTCACCCTTACCAGGCATTACATTGACCTCAATCTGCAGGGTGTCACCACCCACACTGGTCCAGGCGAGACCGCGGACAATGCCAACCTGATCTTCTTCATTCGCATCCTCAAAGGTAATTTTCTCCTTACCGAGATACTTTTCCAGGTTAGACTCTGTGACACGAATATGCTCTTTTTTGTGCTCCAGATACTCTCTTGCGGATTTGCGGCAGATTTCTCCGATGCGGCGCTCCAGATTACGCACACCGGCTTCGCGTGTGTAATTGTGGATGATCTTTTTCAGAGCAGAATCGGAAATGACAATCTGATCCTTCTTCAGACCACAGCGCTCCCGCTGCTTTTCCACCAAATAATCGCGCGCAATATGGAACTTTTCATTTTCCGTATAACTGTTAACCTCAATAACTTCCATACGGTCCAGGAGCGGTCCCGGAATGGTCTGGGTCGTATTCGCTGTTGCAATGAATAAAACATTCGACAGATCGATTGGAAGCTCTACATAATGGTCACGGAACTTTACATTCTGTTCGCCGTCCAGTACTTCCAGCAGTGCAGATGAGGTATCGCCTTTATAGTCGCTGCTGACTTTATCGATCTCATCCAAAAGCATCAGTGGATTGGCTACGCCTGCCTGACGCAGTCCGTCGACCAGGCGGCCTGGCATAGCGCCGACATAGGTTTTCCGGTGACCGCGGATCTCAGCTTCATCGTGAACACCACCCAGACTGATGCGCACGTACTTTTTGTTTAAAGCACGGGCAACCGAGCGGGCAATGGAGGTTTTACCGGTTCCCGGAGGTCCCACCAGACAAATGATCGGACTATTGCCTTTCTTTGACAGGACACGAACTGCCAGATACTCCAGCACGCGTTCTTTCACCTGTTCCAGACCATAATGATCTTCCTCGAGGATCTCTTTCGCGTGTTTTAAGTCATTATTGTCTTTGGATGTTTTATTCCACGGGAGTTCCAGAACGGTCTCGATATAAGTGCGAATCACATTGCTTTCCTGCCCGCCGCCGGGCATGCCTTTCAATCGGTCGATTTCCTTCTGGATTTTTTCTTTCACCTCTTTGTCTGCTTTCAGGGCGGCCAGCTGTTTTTCATATTCGTCTGCATCAGACATCAGGTCCTCACCGAGTTCTTCCCGGATGACCTTCATCTGCTCTCTCAGAATATAATCTTTCTGGTTTTTGTCAATATTTTCTTTGACCTTTTCCTGCAGTTCGCGGTGAATCTGGGATACCTCGATTTCATGGATCAGGTTTGATAAAAGCACTTCATACTGTCCTGCCAGGGTTGTCTCCTCCAGATAATTCTGGCGGATCTTATAATCCCAGGGAAGTTCGCTCGCCATCTGCAGCATCAGACTTTCCAGGTCTTCGCAAAGCAGCATATTCGGCAAGATCTCTTTGCTGAATTTGGGATGCTGACGGCCATAGGACTCCAGCTTTTCTTTTAAAATACGGGACATAGCTTCTGCAGCAGCTGCGTCAACATCCGATTCCTGTTCTTCGGTAAGCAAAATTTCACCGATCAGGGCAGGTTCCGTACTGTCTAAATCCAGAAGTTCTGCACGTTCCTGTCCTTCGGCCATGACACGGACAATTCCGCCTGGCATTTTCACCAGTTGTTTTATGTAAGAAGCGGTACCAATGTGGCAAAGCTGTTCCAATGTCGGATCCTGAATTTCCGGATCTTTCTGTGCAACCAGACAAACGCGCTGGTCACTGACCATAGCCTTTTCCACTGCAGCAATCGATTTTTTGCGGCTGATATCGAAGCTGATGGTCATTTCCGGAAGCATGGTAAGACCGCGAAGCGCAATCACCGGCATTGTTATAATTTTTGTATCTTCCATCAGGTTCCTCCTAAAAAGATTTAAAAGCAGAAAATGGGAGCCATAAGCTCCCATTCTCCTTTTTACGATCCGGCTTATGACAGTTAAGCAATTTCGTCGGACTTTTCTTTCTTCAGTCTCTGGGAGAGGGTCTTGCGCGGCACAGCCGTTTCGCGGTATACCAGCTCCGGCTCTCCTGTTTTGTCTACAACATCTTTTGTAATGGTACAGATGCCAATATTATTGTCAGATGGAATCTCATACATCAGATCCATCATCACAGATTCCAAAATGGAACGCAGTCCTCTGGCGCCTGTTTTTCTTGCGACTGCAAGTTTTGCAACCTCAGCAACAGCCTCCGGGGTAAACTCCAGTTTTACGCCGTCCAGTTCGAATAATTTCTGGTACTGCTTGGTCAGTGCGTTCTTCGGCTCGGTCAGGATGCGGGTCAGTGCCTCTTCATCCAGAAGATCCAGGGAAACCGTTACCGGCACACGGCCAATAAACTCCGGGATCAGTCCGAATTTTACCAAATCGTGCGGCTCTACCTGACGTAAAAGCTCATCGATATCTGTTTTATTTTTATCGACTACTTCCGCATTAAATCCAATGGAGCCGGCGCTGAGTCTGCTCTCAATGATCTTCTCCAGACCGTCAAAAGCACCTCCGCAGATAAACAGAATGTTGGTGGTATCGATCTGGATCAGTTCCTGATGCGGATGTTTTCTTCCACCCTGCGGCGGTACACTTGCTACGGTACCCTCCAGAATCTTTAAGAGTGCCTGCTGGACACCCTCACCGGATACGTCACGTGTGATGGAAACGTTCTCGGACTTCTTTGTGATCTTATCGATCTCATCCACGTAAATGATCCCGTATTCTGCCCTGCTGATATCATAATCTGCAGCCTGGATCAGCTTTAAAAGGATATTCTCTACATCCTCACCCACATAACCGGCTTCTGTCAGAGCAGTGGCATCTGCAATGGCAAATGGAACATTTAAAACCTTTGCAAGTGTCTGTGCGAGATAGGTTTTACCAGAACCAGTCGGGCCCAGCATCAGAATATTGCTTTTCTGCACATCGACATCGCTTCCTGCGCCGGAAGTAATCCGTTTGTAATGATTATACACTGCAACAGACAGCACTTTTTTCGCTGCATCCTGCCCAATGACATACTCATCTAAGAATGCTTTGATCTCCTTCGGTTTTAACAGGTTGATGCCTGCCAAAGGTGAAACAGGTTCCACTTCCTCTTCATTTTCATCCAATTCCTCTGCAAGGATTTCCCCGCAAAGTTCGATACATTCATCACAGATAAATACATTGTTGGAACCGGCAATCAGTTTTCTTACCTGATCCTGGGTCTTTCCGCAGAAAGAGCATCTGACCCTGTCATCTGTTCTTGTCGGCATAAAATAACACCTTGTCCTTTCCTGGTTGTAACAATTCCTGCATGTCAGACAGCCGCTTTAGTGTTTTGCGATCACCTGGTCGATCAGGCCGTATTTTAACGCTTCTTCGGCAGTCATATAGTTGTCACGTTCTGTGTCGCGGCAGATGACCTCATACGGCTGACCGGTATTTGCTGCAAGAATCTCATTTAATTTCTTTTTGGTCTGCAGGATTTTCTCTGCAACAATCTGAATTTCCGTTGCCTGACCCTGTGCACCGCCGGATGGCTGATGGATCATCACCTCTGCATTCGGAAGCGCGAAACGTTTTCCCTTTGCGCCGCCTGCCAGAAGAAATGCACCCATACTTGCTGCCATACCGATGCAGACCGTAGATACATCACATTTGATGTAATTCATGGTATCGTAGATCGCCATACCAGCTGTTACGGAACCTCCCGGGCTGTTAATATATAAGTTAATATCCTTGCCCGGATCCTCAGACTCCAGGAACAGAAGCTGTGCGACGATCAGACTTGCTGAAACGTCGGTCACCTCTTCTCCAAGGAAAATAATTCTCTCTTTTAATAATCGGGAATAAATATCGTAGGAGCGTTCTCCTCTGCTGGTCTGTTCAATTACATAAGGTACCAATGCCATCGTCAAATCCTCCTGTTTTTTCTTGCATTCCTTGCATCACAGGAAGTACCAGTGACAACCTTCACGGTTTCCTGTCTTTTGCAATGATAGGTGCAGACTCCAGGTCTGGCCCGAAATCTGCACCTAGTCATAATCATACTATTTCCTTTTCTGGAAGATATTATACTAACTTAGCCTCAGCTACCAGGAAATCTACTGCCTCCTGAACAGCCATATCAGCCTTCATCTGAGCCATTCCAGCCTCACCCATGATGTTCTTGATCTGCTCAACGTCCATCTTGTAGTTCTCAGACATCTTCTTGATCTCAGCCTCTACTAACTCGTCAGACGGCTCGATCTTCTCAGCTGCTACAACAGCCTCGAGTACCAGACGGGTGCGCAGTCTTAACTCAGCCTGCGGACGCATCTGCTCCTGGAGCTGCTCGATGGTGCTGCCGGTGAACTGCAGGTACTGGTCAAAGCTGATGCCCTGGCTCTGCAGTCTGCGTGCATAGTCCTCGATCATGTTGCGAACCTGCTCGTCAACCATCGGTGCCGGGATATCCATCTGAGCGTTGTCAACAACTTTCTGTACTACGTTGTTCTCGTTCTCAGCGGTAGCCTGTGCCTGCTTGGTCTCAGCCAGTTTGTTCTTAACATCCTCTTTGTATGCGTCGAGAGTCTCGAACTCAGAAACTTCGCTTGCGAACTCATCGTTCAGCTCCGGAAGCTCTTTCATCTTGATCTCTTTGATCTTAACCTTGAAAGTTGCCGGCTTGCCAGCCAGCTCAGCTGCATGATACTCAGCCGGGAAAGTTACGTTTACTTCTACATCCTCACCGATGTTCTTGCCGATCAGCTGATCCTCGAAGGTATCGATGAAAGAATGAGAACCGATCACCAGGGTGTAATCCTCTGCCTTGCCGCCCTCGAATGCCTTGCCATCTACAAAGCCCTCGAAATCGATCACGGTCTGGTCACCATCTGCTACTGCACGGTCTTCTACGGTTACCAGTCTGGAGTTCTGCTCCTGAACTTTCTTTAACTCTGCCTCTACGTCAGCGTCGGTAACTTCCGGTTTTGCTTTCTCTACTTCGATGCCTTTGTACTCACCAAGGGTAACTTCCGGCTTGGTAGCTACGGTTGCAACGTAGATGAATGCTTTGCCCTTCTCAACCTGCTCGATGGAGATTTCCGGTCTGGAAACGATCTCAAGACCGCTCTCTTTTGCAGCATCCGGGTAGGAAGCGTTGATTGCTTCGTCTACAGCGTCCTCATAGAAAACGCCCACGCCGTACATTTTCTCGATCATTGCCTGCGGAGCTTTTCCTTTACGGAAACCAGGAATATTGAATTTGTTTTTATTCTTGTTATAGGAAGTTTTAAGAGCTGCCTCAAACTGCTCTGCCGGTACTTCTACGGTTAATTTCGCCATGTTTTTTTCTAATTTTTCTACCTGTAAACTCATAATATGGGTTCCTCCTTACATCTATGTATGGCCGTCCCGGCAGGGCGCCACACTTCAATTCACCATTATAGCATAGACTTTTTATAATTACCAGTCCTAATTTTATCAGAATTCACAAAGTGCCCGCATTTTCTGGATCACATAAGGGTTAACCGGGCGGATTTCCAGTTCCGGACGTCCAAGATAATAGCCCTGGAACAAGTCTGCCCCGAGCATCATCATGGTATGGAGTTCTTCAATCCGCTCTACCCCCTCTGCAAGCACCAGAATCTTTCGTTCCTTGCAGTAGTGGATCAGATTTGCTGCCATTTCCTGCTTGTCCGGATTTTCATGAATGCCCTGAACCAGTTCCATGTCCAGCTTTACGATATCAACATCCAGATTCAGAAGTGTTCCTTCGCTGCTGTATCCGGAGCCAAAATCATCCAGTGCCAGCATACCGCCTGTCTGGTTCACGGAGCTGATCTTAAATTCCATATCACCGCTGTTGATTGCTTCTCCCTCCGTGATCTCAAGCACAATCCGCTTAAAAAGATCCGGATAAGTTTCTACCAGATTGTCCAGACATTCCTGAGACAATGCCGTGTTTGCAATGGAATTGATGAACAGATGACTGCCTTTTGGCAATTCTGCTTCATGTTCCCGGAACCATTTCAATGCACAGACCCAGGTCAGTTGTTCAAACTGTGGCAATTTTGCCTGGCTTTTTGCCAGATTCAAGGCTTCCTGGATATTTTTCAGATTTTTTCCGTTCGGCCGCATCAGTGCCTCATATCCAAATATACTTCCATCCCGGCTTAAGATTGGCTGAAGTGCAAACGGGACATCATCACGCTCCAATAGCTGGTTCAGTTCCTCTCGTCCGGAAAGCAGATAAGCATTTTTCTGATAACTGGAAAAATCAAATTCCTGCAAAACCCCTTTTGTGCTGTGTTTCGACATATACATGGCAAAGTCCGCATAACGTGACAGTGTCAAGAAATCTCTTGCCTGACGCGGATACCATGTAATTCCGGCCGATGCACGAAGCGGCAGTTCGTAGTCTTCGTCTACTTTCAAAGCCACATTTCGGGCAGCTGCAAAAAATTTCTGGATTTCCGTACGGATCTGTTCTTCATTCTCCCCGCACAAAAATGCCATAAATTCATCGCCGGAATGGCGTTCTACAATAGCCCCCAAAGCGACAAGCTGCTTTAACTGATCTGCAAAGAGTTTAATGTAACGGTCTCCCATTTCATGTCCATACGTATCATTGACATACTTTAAATTATCAAGGTCCCACATAACCATTGCAGCACAGGACAACGTTCCACTGTCTAAAAGACTTTCCGTATTCTTACGGAACGCTCTGCGGTTGTAAAGTTCCGTAAGCTGGTCATAATCCCGTTCCAGTTCCAGGCGTCTCTGTTTTTCTACTTCTTCTGATACGTCCAGAAGGACACCCGTTTCATTTCCATGTTCTGTTTTTACAATCTTCAGGCGCAGATAACGGTTCGCTCCATTGCGGGAAATCTGGTAAAGACGGACATCTTCGCTCTCTTTGATTCCGGTTCCAAGAACCTGCATCATTTTTGCAAACCCCTCTGATTCCAGATAGGTATATTCTTCGTCTATTTCCTGAAGACCAAGAAGTTCAAAAAGGCTGCGGCTGCAAAATACCTGTTTGCTCTCCGGGAGGTATTCAAACACACCAATCGGAACTCCGGATGCATCCAGAATACGCGAAATGCGCAGCGCAGACTCTGCAACATCCGCGCTTAAATGCTCGATTGCACGGCTTAGTTCATCCAGTTCACTGATCCATGTCCGCTGCAGCCGGATGCGGTTTCCGTTCTTGAAAGAACGCAGCTGGCGGATCAGCCGCCGGATCGGACTTGTGAAATACTCTCCATATAATAATGCAAACAGAATTCCCGGAATCAGGGAAAAGGCGCATCCCTTTAAAAGTCCGTTCAGAAGTTTCTGATAAAACGATTCCATAACGCTTTGCCTGCGCAGCACTGCGATCATCCATTCTGTCTGGCTGTATGGAGAATCCGCTCCATAAATCGGAAGCTTCATGAAAGTAAGATACCAGCTGTCGTTTTTTGCATCTGTGATCTTCTTGATTTCCTTCCATTTTGTATCCACATAAGAAAGGCTTTCCCTGTTTCCAAAGCTGCAGTTATAGGCCGAGCCATATGCCAGAACCGGAGTCAGCCGGACTTCATCTGTATTTTTTTCCGCAATCAGCTGAATGGTATCTGCATCACTTTGGAAAAGTTCATTTTTCAAAAGTGCATAAATCTGGGTTTTATTCAGGGTTCCGCCAAGAACACCAACAACAGAACCATCTTCCAGCACCAGCGGGATGGAATAACTGAGCCCATCCGTATCTGTCTGAAGTGCAGGGGAAATGCTGCTTAAATACCCATACTGCTCTGTGCTTTCAAGGATTTTCTCACTCTTTGCAATGGTATACGGGGTATAAAACGGATACTCTGAGACTTCTGTCTGTGACAGGTCATAATCCATCTGCCAGTCTCTGGAGAGTGGAATTTTGTAATCTTTTGAAACAGATGCCGTTCCCCTTACAAGAAGTAAATCGGAATTGTCGGCAGCAAAACTGCTGCTGTCCGTATCCGTGACTCCTACACCGGCTTTGTGCCCTGACTTGTTATGAGCGGAAGAAGGGCCGTCTAATATTACGTAAATGCTATTTCCATAGCTTCGGTGCAGCAGATCCAAAACGTCCGGCATGATCGCATTTAAAATAGATGCATTCAGGTGCCAGTCTGTCTGAATATCATCTGGCTGGCGGTTTTGTTCCTCCAGAACGATTTGAATCTTTTTCTGAACCGTAACAGAAGTCCGAATATCGTTGAGCCAGTGCTGGACCATCTCCCGTTCCAGCAAAAGTTCGCTGTTCTGGACATCTTTCTCTATGGAATCGATCTCATTTGCATATAGGCTTTTCGCCACCGTGCCATTCGACAAAAAGACCATCATAAAAACAGTCTGAAATATCAGGATCAGGCAGAACGGAACAATAAGCCTGGATTTCATAGATCTTGCATTTTTCATGCGCCTCAACCTCAATCAGCTAAATGGTTCAGCTGGCTTTCTGTGTCTTCATACCACGCTTCAAACATATCATCCGTGCTATACTGTGCTACTGCATCTGCAAGGGAACTTCCCTCTGCAAGCAATGCCTGTACCTGTTCCCTGTTTGCTTTTGCCAGTGCAGGTAATGTCGAATCGATTATCTTTCGTGCATCATTCGCATGTTCAAAAGGTTTTGTCGTATACAGTTCGTACTGCTGTACCTGAGGAATCGCTGTATGGAGCATAGCTTCCAGTTTTGGATTCAGTTCCTGCCCGGATTCCTTAAAATAATTGTTGATTTCTTCCATATTATTGGCACTTACTTTCACAGGAAGATAACCGGATGCAGCAGAAAAGCATACATTCTGTTCGTCCTCAGTCAGCCATTTCAAAAAGGTCACGGCAGCTTTTTCTGTTTTTTCATCGGCATCGAACATGACAACACCTGCCCCCTGCTGGACTGCACATGCCTCAGTTCCCTCAAAATTCGGAAGAGGAAGCTGACTGCAGGTAATGTCCTCAGTTGTACCATCGTCGTAGGTAACCTGCTCCGGTGTATAAGCAGCCCCACTGGTAGACCCCACATATGCGGCAATCCGGCCAGTCTTTAAGTCATCGCTCCGGAACTTTCCTTCTGCAAGATAATAACCACTGATATAAGGTACATAATAATTATCCCAGAGTCTGCGCATCGTTTCTTTCTCTGCATCGGTTTTTATTGCACCATCTTCACTTACATAAATCGTATGTCCAAGCTGATGACTTCCGATCAGCATGTAGTTTGCAAAAGAATCCCGACCAAAGAATGCCTGCCCGTCGTTTGGCTCCTCTGTTTTCGCATCCGTCCATTCATAATAACTTTTGGCTGTCTGTGCCAGACCTTCCCAGGTAGAAAGATTTTCCAGGGATGCACCGGTTTCCTTTGCAAATGGCTCCCAGGCAGTATTGTTGAGTGTCAGGACCTCGGTTGACTTTGCAATTGGGAATATCATCATGGAGGATTCCGAACCGAAATTGCCCTCTTCCACATAACCGGACACATAACTGTTATATTCCTCGTCTGTCAAAAACGGTCTGTAGTCCACAAGCAGGTCTTTTTGATACAGTTTATATGCCGTATCCGCATAAGAAGAACACAGATTCGGCAATGGATCGCTTCCTGTTTTCCCATCCATGCTGGCAGTAATTGCATCTTCTAATTCCGTGACACTGCCTTTGCTGAATGTTTCCACAATAATTTTCTGATCCAGTCCGACAGTATCATTGAACTTCTGAACCAGCTCATCGAATTGATCCTTCTGCGCTCCATTGTAATAATGCCACATGGTAATGTGTACCGGTCTGTCGTCCGGTGCTTCAGACTGGCTGCATGCAGTCAGCACAAAAGTACCCGCCAGCAGAATCGGAAGAACAACGTTTTTCTTCATAGTATGATTCACCTGACCCCTCCCCTTGTTTGTGCTTATTTTTTCATTACTATTTATCATACCACAAACCCTTTATCTTTCCAACGATTTCCGTTATACTTATGGAAAGAATTATAAACTTTCAGATATACAGGAAAAAGGATACAAAACTCGACAAAAAAGGAGAAATTATGGAAATTGAACGAAAATTTTTAGTCTCAGCACCACCCTCAGATTACCATTCCTGGGAATCCATTTCCATGGAACAGGGATATTTGAGTACCAATCCGGTAGTACGGGTCCGAAAGGAAAATGAAGCATATTTCCTTACCTACAAATCCAAAGGTCTCCTGGCACGGGAAGAATACAATCTTCCGCTCACCAAAGAATCCTACGAACACCTGCGTTCCAAAGCCGACGGAATCATCATCACCAAAACACGCTACAAAAAGCCCATAGAAGGCACCAGTCTCATCATCGAACTCGATGTATTTTCCGGCGTATACGAAGGGCTTATGCTCGCAGAAGTAGAGTTTTCTTCCATCGAAGAAGCGAACCGCTTTACACCGCCTGACTGGTTCGGAGAAGATGTCACACTCTCTGGAAAATACCAGAACAGCAGGCTTAGCCAGGGAGCTAAATAACAATATTGTTAACGTAATAGGACCGTGAAAGTTGCCTTGGGCAACTTTCACGGTCCATCGTTCTTTCCAAGAAATGGTTATTGGATATCGATGACGCTCATGACATCGGACACATCCACTGCTTTGTCGATCAGTCCGTTTTCTAACATCCAGTCGATGTTCTCCTGCCAGCATTCTTCGGTCTGACTTAAAAACTCTGCGGAGTCTGTTTCCATGAGCGGAAGCAGCGTCTTGCAGGACTGCTCTTCTACACTCTGGGTCAGCGGGAAGTTTGCCTCGTTCTGGTTGTTCATTAAGATCGCAAGGCAGCCATCCGGATCGGCCTTGAAATCGTCAAAACCTTTCTTGGATGCACGGAGGAATCCTTCTACCACTTCCGGTTCTTCTTCCAGCAGCTTGTTGTTAGTCAGGAACACTTCTTCATAGTAATTTGGGATTCCATATCCGCTTACCGGGAAATAGTTTAATTCGAAGCCTTCTTCTTCCATCTGCGGAACCTCGTGGTTCACCAGACAGCCGATCGTGGCATCGACATTGCCGGTCGTCATGGAGCTCATCAGGTCAAAACCAACGTCGACCAGATTGACGTCGGAAGCATCCGCACCCACATACTCCATCATGCATTTTACCAAAGATTCACTTAATACGGTCCCGCCGTAACCAATGGTCTTTCCAACCATATCTTTCGGGCTGGTGATGTTTTTATCCTTCAGGGAAAGGATGATGTTCAGCGGAGACTGTACAATGGCTCCGATGGAACGGATCGATGCCTTCTGGTTTGCCACTGCCTGGATCAGGTCCTGCTGGTAGTACATGCCGATTTCGGCTTTTCCGGCAGCTACCATGGAAAGTGCATCGTTTGCGTTAGCCGGGAAACGGATCTGAACATCCAGTCCCTCTTCCTCGTAATAGCCACGCTCAATCGCGGTATAAAGGAAAGTATGGATGGCGTTCGGATACCAGTCCAGAACCACATTCACTTCGCGGAGATCTTTTTTCTCATCTTTTGCAGCATCAGAAGCCTGTTCTTTGGTCTCTGCGTCGCTTGCTTCTGCTTTGCCGGTAGTTTCAGCCTGTGCAGAGGTCTCTGCCGGTTTTGCGCTGTTTGAGCAGCCGGAAAGAGCTGCGACGGTCATAGCTGCTGCGGTAAATGTTGCGATCAAAGTTCTTTTTTTCATAATGTTAAAGTCCTCACTTTTATGTATTATTCGTGTCATCTATCGTTGTTCATTTGTCCATAACTTTTTTCATTGCTGCTCACGCATGCGTGCCAGCAGGCATTGAATCCTGGAAAGCCGGATTCTTCTTTATCTATAAATCATTTCTCCAGCGGATCATCCGCTTTTCCAACAGTGTGACAAGCCACACAAAGAGCATGGCTACCACCGACAATAACAAAATCGGTGCAAAGACTCCGGCACCATCTAACTGCGTCATCATACGGCGGCTGAAGTAGCCGAGTCCATTCTGCGCCCCAAGCCATTCGCCAATTGCTGCTCCGATGATGGAAAGCGGTACTGCCATCTTGATCGCGGAAAAAAAATACGGCAAAACTGCCGGTACTTTCAGCTTCCAGAAGATCTGGACAGGGGATGCCCCGAAGGTAAAGAGCAGCTCTTCCATCTCGGTTTTTACGGACTGAAAGCCGTCAAACACGGTGATGGTGATCGGGAAAAAGGTAATGAGTACCGTAACCAGCACCTTTCCCCAGATGGAATAGCCGAACCACAGCACAAAAAGCGGAGCCAGGGCTGTAGTTGGGATGGTCTGTGACGCGATGATGAGCGGATACAATGCCCTTCTTGCGGTATCATTGGCATCCATCAAAACAGCAAGACCTAAGCCAAGCACAATGGAGATGCCAAGGCCAATCGCTACCACAGACATGGTTGCCGGCAAATGTGCCGTAAAAAGCGGTTCCCGAAGTTCCCAGAGCCGTACCAGGATCTGGATCGGGGAAGGGAGGATATAAGCCGCATTCACACCCATTGCTGCTGCCTGCCAGAAAAACAGCAGGAGAAACATTAAGATCATAGCCGGAAGGCTGGAATTGTTTCTGATTTTCTTTTTCACGCCTGGTTCCTCCTTAACATCTGGATCAGTTCTTCTTTTAATGTAAGGATTTCCGGACGTGCCAGTTCCTCCAGGGTCCGCGGATAGGCGGCCGGAACTTCAATGGAGCGCAGGTGGGTCATCGGTGTTTCCTCGACCACCAGGATCCTGCCGGATAAGAAAAGCGCCTCTTCTACATCGTGGGTGATAAATAATACCGTTTTCTGGTCCTGTTCCCACTGTTTTAACAGCCACTCCCGCATGGAAAGGCGTGTCAGATAGTCGAGTGCGGAAAATGGCTCATCGAGAAGCAGCAGATCCGAGCCGGTCAGAACGGTCCGCGCAAAAGCTGCCCGCTGACGCATGCCGCCGGAAAGTTCTCTCGGACTTTTCTCTCCCCAGTCGGAAAGACCGACCGAGACCAACGCTTTCTCTGCCCGTTTTTCCATTTCTGCTTTCGAAATCCCACCCTGGATTTCAAGCGGAAGCATAATATTTTCTTTCACTGTTCTCCACGGAAACAAAAGGTCATGCTGCGGCATATAGCCACAATAGTTTTTTTGTGTTTCAATCGGATTCCCATTGACCCGGATGGTTCCCTGATCCGGGGAAAGAAGCTTGTTAACCAGTCGGAAGATCGTACTTTTTCCACATCCAGATGCGCCGATCACACAGACAAATTCGCCATCCTGTACCTGAAAGGACAGCTGGTCCATGATCGGATACGCATCGGTATCGTACTGGAAACACACATGATCAAATTCCAGCATCCTAATCCCTCATTTCCCATGCCATGTCCCAGAACGCCATTTCATAACGGGAGCAGGCTTTAAAAATATCAATCAGATGGTCCATCTGTGCCGGAGTACACTCTGCAGCAAGGCGGTCCATCAAACAGATCAGGGTCTCATTTTCCTCGTGGTAGGAATCGCTCGCATAGCCGGATACCCACTCTCCGTAAAACGGATGATCCTTCGCATTTGGATTATGCTGCACAAGTTCCTTTGCGATCGCCTCATAGCTTAATGCACAGGAAAGGATGGCTGCCATAACCTCTGCTTCTCCCCCTTCATAAGCTGCCCTTAACATATAGGAGGTATAAGAACGGTTATCAAGGGATACCGGGGTGGTTTCTGCCTCTTCCTGGGTAATGCCGAGCCGTTTCATGTAAGTGCGGTGAATGTCCATCTCCCCGTCTAAAATGTTATGTGTATAGGCTGCAAACAGCTTCATCACGGTTAAGTCCTTTGCCTTGGCCGCACCAATGGCAAAGACTCTGGTATAATCGATCAGATACAGATAATCCTGTATCATATAATAGCGGAATTTTTTCTGGTCCAGGCTACCATCACCGATCCCAGTCACAAACGGATGGTTATGGTACCCTGCCCAGATGTCTTTTACAGACTCTAAAAGCTTCTCGGTCGGTGTCATACTCATGCTTCCTCCTTGGCAAAGCCTTTGCCGCAAAATTCGAATGCATGATTCATCGGGCCGGAGCCGGCTCCCAGATCCAGCATGGCAGCAAGTGCGCCGGAGATGTATGCCTTTGCCTGCTCTACTGCGGTATCCAGATCATATCCCTTTGCCAGATTGGAGGCAATGGCGCTGGATAAGGTGCAGCCGGTGCCATGGGTATTCGGGTTATCAATCCGTTTTCCATTAAACCAGCGGTATCCGCCATCCCGGTATAACAGGTCATTCGCATCATTTAACTGATGACCGCCCTTTAAAAGAACGGCGCAGTGATACGTCTCACTGATCTTTTTCGCTGCTTCGATCATTTCCTCTGCCGTGGTGATATCCATATCGGAAAGCACCTTTGCTTCCGGAATATTTGGTGTCAGAACCGTTGCAAGCGGGAACAGACACTCCTTTAAGGTTCCGATGGCATCGTCACTAATGAGTTTTGCGCCGCTGGTTGCCACCATCACCGGATCTACTACAATATTTTCTGCTTTATATTCTTTCATTTTTTCTGCAATCGCCTGAATGAGGCCTGCAGAGGAAACCATGCCGATCTTCACCGCGTCCGGGCGGATGTCCGTAAAGACACTGTCAATCTGCTGCTTCAAAAACTCGGGTGTTACTTCAAAGATTCCCTGGACTCCGGTCGTATTCTGGGCTGTCAGCGCAGTAATTGCACTCATGGCATAAACACCATTTGCAGTCATGGTCTTTAAGTCAGCCTGGATTCCGGCGCCTCCGCTGGAATCACTTCCAGCGATCGTTAATGCTGTTTTCATTTTCATGATGAAACTCCTCTCATGCATCCATATTTTTTAGGCGGCTCAAGGTGGTGCCCCCAATGCACCGCCGCAAAGAAAAAAGAGTTGCCGGGCACACCTTCATGAAGCGTAAAAAAAGAAAAGTGGAACCGCGCAGGGACGCAATTCCACTTTCTGTTTTTATCCAGTCACAGTCACTTCCTACGTTGGCATGATCCAAATCAGGTATACGGGTCCTGGCGGTCTCACAGCCAGCTCTCAGCCTGTTTCCACAGGCTCCCCGGTACTTATGTTCTATTTTCTTTACAAATAATACTATACGCAGATTCGGATGTTTTGTCAAGTATTAGCATCCCTGATATAGATCCTTTTCGGAATGCAAATGAAGTTCCACCTATGATGCCAGATGCGCAGTTCTCGCAATGATCGCATCCTGTACCGTCTTATCCAGTTCCGTAAAATAAGCCATATATCCGGCTACGCGAACAAGGATATTCCGGTAATTCTCAGGATTTTCCTGTGCTGCCCGCAATGTCTTATCATCCACTGGATTGATCTGGATATGCTGTCCATCATGCTGTACATATTCCCGGATCACACTTTCTATGATTTCAAGTCCTTTTTCTCCTGCTATACCGCTTGGATCGAAACGCAGATTCATACTGGATCATTTGGGGATCAATGGAATGCTGCTGTTTTGCCTGTTATGCACGATCTGTGGATTTTTCCTGATTCAGTTTGTGACGAGGATTCACAAACAGACTCCCTGAAAATTGATCCGGCGAAATCCCTGAACCTTTCGACTTTCTCTTTTCAAAATCCGACGAGCGCTGTATAATAAATGAGAATCAAATTCAGCAAAGAGAGGAAATTCTAATGGAAAAAAATGACATTATCCTGATACATGGAACCAATTACAAGCAGATGGCAAAAAAAGTCATGGAAGCAGCCAACGTTGCAGAGGACATCGGTGATAAAAAGAAAAAGATCGCTTTAAAACCGAACCTGGTTACCGCAAAAGCTCCTTCCAGTGGCGCGACCACCCACAGTGAGCTTCTTGCCGGTGTCATTGAATATCTGCAGGAGCATGGCTTTGAGAATATTACCATTATGGAAGGCTCCTGGGTTGGAGACCGTACCGGGGAAGCATTCCGCGCAGCAGGCTATGACATGGTCTGCGACCGTTACCATGTTCCGTTTGTTGACCTTCAGCGCGATACCTGGAAAGAATACGATGCAGCAGGAATGAAAATCAAACTCTGTGACAAAGCAGCTGCTGTCGATTACATGATCAATATGCCGGTCTTAAAGGGTCACTGCCAGACTACCGTAACCTGTGCCTTAAAGAACAACAAGGGTGTAATCCCGAACCAGGAAAAACGGCATTTTCATACCATGGGACTTCATAAGCCGATCGCACACTTAAATACGATCGCCCGCAACGACTTTATCCTGGTAGATAATATCTGCGGCGATCTGGACTTCGAGGAGGGCGGAAACCCGGTTGTCATGAACCGTGTTCTCGGCTTCAAAGATCCGGTGCTTTGCGATTCCTTTGTCTGCGACAGCATGGGCTATTCCATCCAGGATGTTCCGTACATTCCGCTTGCGGAAAAACTTGGTGTTGGAAGCAGTGATACCGCACATGCGAACATGATCTACTTAAACCAGCCTGATCAGGCCGGAGTCAAATTCCGCATGACTCACCGTGTTCAGAAGCTGGCAGCCTACACCGAGCCGAAGGATGCCTGCAGTGCCTGCTACGGTTCCCTGATCTACGCTCTGGACCGTTTAAACGATGCTGGTTACCTGCGCCGCGGTCTTCCGTCCGTTGCCATCGGTCAGGGATATCAGAACATGCCGGAAGGATGTGCAAAGATCGGTGTCGGTCGCTGCACCAAGTGCTGTGAGAAGAGCCTCACCGGATGCCCGCCAAAAGCAGCAGATATTGTCGAATTCCTGAAAGATAACTGGAAGTAAGCATAGTCTTCTTTCATACATAATTTGTCGGATATATAGCCAAAATGAGAACGCATAAAAAACTGCGTTCTCATTTTTTATTGATCTTTCTTAATATTGTTTTGCATCTGTTTGCAAGTAAACCGACAGAACCTGTATCAGCTCTTGCACCCCGATCGGCTTTGCAATATGTGCATTCATACCGGCAGCCAGAATAAGGCTCTGACGGCATTTTCGAACTTATCGTTTCTTTTGTACATATGCGATAAATTCATCTTCCGGCATTGGTTTCGCATAATAAAAGCCCTGAATCTCATCGCATTTCAATTCTTTCAATATCTCCAGTTGTTCTTTTGTTTCTACTCCTTCCGCAACGACCTTCATATTCAGCAATTTCGCAAGCATGATGACCTGCTCTACTAACGTCTTCCCCTTTGCTTCACAGATATGGTCGATCAGGCTTTTATCAATCTTTAAAGCACTAAACGGCAGCTGGTTTAAGCTGATCATGGAGGAATACCCCGATCCGAAATCGTCCATATGCAGTTTGAATCCTGATTCTACCAGCTGTCCGGCTGTCTTGCGAAGCCGTTCCCCATAAATCGCAGCCGATTCTGTAAGTTCCAGTGGAACACAGGAAAACGGAATCTCATTTTCTTTCACAATATTGATGTATTGCTCTGCGACTCCATCCCGGAGGATACTGGACCTGGAAAGATTTACAGAAATCGATAATAACGGTTTTTGTGAATGGATCATTTTTTTCTGTAACTGGCAGACCTTCTTAAAGACATACTCATCCAGTTTTTCAATCTGACCATCTTTTTCATAAATAGGGATAAATCTTCCCGGCGGCACCATGGTGTCATCCGGTCGTTTCCACCGGACCAGGGCTTCTGCTGCAACAACCTGTTCCGTGAGGATATCAATTTTCGGCTGGTAATAAACCGTAAACTCCTGGTTTTCAATCGCACTTTCAAAACTATTTTCCATAATTTGATCACGGATCCGTTTTAAAGCCACATCTTCCGTATAGTATGCGACATCCGAGTCATAACTTTCCATAATGGTTTCGATAGCCAGTGACGCATAATCACACATCGTTGAGATCGGCAGGTCATGGTCTGCATCTTCATAAATGCCATATTTTACCTTGACACCATGAATGGGTGCATTCGCTGCAATCTTATTGGCCGTATCGACCAGTTTCAAATGATCCAGTTTTTCATCCCCGTAAAACATACAGACAAAAGAAGTGCTCCCTTTCCGCGCAATCAGTCCATCTTCTAATTTTTCACTGTAACAGGATGCCAGATAGCATAAATATTCATCCGCACGTTTTGTCCCGTAAATGCTGTTCACCAGCTTAAAATCTTTGATCTTTGCCACAATGATCTGCATTTTCTTGTTTGGCTTGAAACTCATGATCTGTTTCGCATAATGTAAAAATGCCTGTTCTGTATAAAATCCTGTGAGTTCATCCCGTTCTACTGCCTCCAGCGTCAGGGATGATTCCTTCAGGCGGATCACGTTGCGGATTCTTTTCCGGATGATATCGGAATTGTAAGGTTTCGTGATAAAATCAGATGCTCCCATATCCAGGCACAATAATTCTGTATCAATTCCATCCTTTACCGTAATAACGATGATGGGCACAGAAGAAAGCAATGCATCTTCCCTTACTTTCTTTAAAAATTCAAAGCCATTCATGACAGGCATCTGAACATCCAGCAAAACCAGGGACAATTCCTTATAATGATCCGACAGCAGCTGATAGCCCTCTTTCCCATTCTGCGCCGTGATAATTTCATAACGGTCTTCCAGAAGAGCACTTAACATTTCCCGATTTAACGCATCGTCCTCTACGATCAGGATTTTTCGTTTCCCTGTTGCTCCACTGAATTTCATCATGATTCCAAGTTCATTCAGCCGGACATCTTTGTCCTCACTTGCAAAAGCAAAGATAATTCTCTGGAATGTGTCAGCATCTCCCATTCTGGCACATTTCATACGGTAAAATGATATTTCATTATTTCGTTTTACACGGTAATGAATCGTAAACTGCGAAGCATGCTGCAGTTGCCGGCAGACATTGTCAAGTTTCGTGGCAACTTCCATTTTTTCTTTATCGTCCTGCAGCACATTGGCATCTATATAACGTTGCATCGCAATTTTGTATGGTTCTTCCTCATGCAAAACTTCTTTTACACCGACATCGGCATTTTCATATCGGTAAATATCTACACTTTCACCATCCCGGCTCACACAATAGATATTACTAAAATCTTCTCCAAGTACATTGATGATATCAGAAACGACGACGATTTCGTTGTCGACTGCTATGTTTTTCTCGTGTTTGTTTTTGGGGGCATTTGTCATATATAGTTCCCGTCTTTCTGAAATTGTAAATATACCAAACATTATACCCCCCCCGCAAGGGAGTGTCAATTCATTAACATGGTAGATATGAAACGCCTAAAATGAAAATTTAAATTCCACTTCTCCAAATGGCGGT